>CAZEIW010000017.1:0-2787 GCA_964512305.1 uncultured Burkholderiaceae bacterium
GCCATGACGCCTGTAAGCAGCATTCCGTCATCAACCCGTCGTCCCGGGGCCTTGTCCCGGCGAGCCTGAAAGCGGCGTCACCCCGCAAGTAGTGTCATCCCCGGGCTTGCCCCGGGGATCCACGTCGGCGTGAACTCGAAGCGTCTCGACTCACCCCGACGTGGATGGCCGGGACAAGCCCGGCCATGACGCCTATGAGCAGCATTCCGTCATCATCTGTCGTCCCGGGGCATTGTCCCGGCGAGCCTGAAAGCGGCGTCACCCCGTAAGAAGTGTCATCCCCGGGCTTGTCCCGGGGATCCACGTCGGCGTGAACTTGAAGCGCCTCGAGTCGAAAAGCGGCGTCACCCCGCAAGAAGTGTCATCCCCGGGCTTGTCCCGGGGATCCACGTCGGCGTGGGGCGAGACGCGTCCACGTACACTTCGCAGGTCCCTCCGCATCCCGACCATGCCCCTGCTCGTCATCGGCGACGTCCAAGGTTGTGCCGACAGCCTCGAACAACTGCTGTCGCAAGCCGCGCCGCACGACCGCCTGCTCTTCATCGGCGACCTCGTCAACCGTGGGCCGCAGTCGGTGGCGACGTTGCGGCGCGTGCGCGATATGGGCGAGCGGGCGATCGTGCTGCTGGGCAACCACGATCTGCATCTGCTGGCCGTGGCCGCCGGCATCCGGCCGCCGCACCGCGACGACACGCTCGACGACATCCTGCACGCGCCGGATTCGGGCGAGCTGATCGACTGGGTGAGGTCGCGCCAGCTCGCGCATTTCGAGGCGGGCGCGCTGTTCGTGCACGCGGGCGTGCTGCCGCCGTGGACCATCACGCGCACGCTCGAGCTCGCGCGCGAAGTCGAAGATCGCCTGCGCGCGCCCGACTACCGCGACTTCCTGGCGACGATGTACGGCAACCAGCCGGCACGCTGGGACGACGCGCTCGCGGGCGCCGACCGGCTGCGCTGCATCCTCAATGCGCTGACGCGGCTGCGCTTCGTCGCTGCCGACGGCACGATGGACTTCGCCGTCAAGGAAGGCGCAGCGGCGGCGCCGCCGGGATTCATGCCCTGGTTCGAGCACCCTCAACGGTCCAGCCGCGGCACGCCGGTGGTGTTCGGCCACTGGTCGACGCTCGGCCTGATGCTGCGCGACGACGCGATCGGCATCGACACGGGCTGCGTCTGGGGCGGCCGCCTGACGGGCCTCAGCTGGCCGACGCGGGCGGTCTACCAGGTGCCGTGCCCGGCGTATCGATCGCCAACTTGAGGGCGTCCACTCCGCTACGATCGACCCATGAGCGTGGACCCAAACACGTTGCGCGAGGTGGTCTTCCCGGGCGGGGAGCGCAGGCCCGCGCTCGGCCTGGGCACCTGGAAGCTCGGCGAATCGCGCTCTCGTCGGAGCGCCGAAGTGGGCGCGCTGCGCCTTGCGCTGGACATCGGATACCGCGTCATCGATACGGCCGAAATGTACGGCGAGGGTGGCGCGGAAGAGGCGGTCGGCGAGGCGGTGGCAGGCGCGATGCGCGATGGCTTGACGCGCGGCGACCTGTTCATCGTCAGCAAGGTCTACCCGCACAACGCGAGCCGGGCAGGCGTCCTTGCGGCGTGCGAGCGCAGCCTGCGGCGGCTGAAACTCGACTCGATCGACCTCTACCTGCTCCACTGGCGGGGGCGTGAGCCGCTGGCAGAGACCGTGGCAGGCTTTCTCGAACTGCAGCGCCGCGGATGGATCCGGCGGTGGGGCGTGAGCAACTTCGACATCTCGGACCTGCAGGAGTTGTTCGGGCTCGAGGGCGGCAGCGGGTGTTCCGCCAACCAGGTCTACTACTCGCTCGGCGCGCGCGGCGTGGAGTTCGACGTGCTGCCGTGGCAGCGGGAGCGCGACGTCTCGTTGATGGCCTATTGCCCTATCGATCAGGGCGCGCTGGCACGCCGGCCGGCAGGCTCCGCGTTGCGCGAGGTCGCCGAACGTCATGGCGCCACGCCGGTGCAGGTGGCGCTTGCGGCGCTGCTGGCGCAGAGGGGCGTGATGGCGATTCCCAAGGCGGTTCGGGAGGCGCACCTGCGCGAGAATTGGGGGGCGGCAGCGCTGTCGCTGGACGCCCAGGACTTGGCGGCATTGGACCGCGACTTCCCGCCGCCGCGGCGCAAGGTGCCGTTGGCGATGACTTGAAACAAAGGTCGAAGCGCAGTCCCCTCTCCCGCTTGCGGGAGAGGGTCAGGGTGAGGGCGGCGAGAGCGAAGCCTCGGCGCGTACCCTCACCCCCGGCCCCTCTCCCGCAAGCGGGAGAGGGGAGCGGCTTCGCAAGCGGGAGAGGGGAACACTAGGCGACCGTAGCGGATTGCGTCTCGGGCGCCGTGTGCGTCGCGTCGCTCGCCGGGCCGAGCGCCTCTCCCACCTCGCCCGCGGCGCTGTCGGCCTCGTCGCACGGCAGCCGCAGAGCGGCAGCGATCGCATTGCGGGCCGCGCGCCCGACCGCCTGGCGGTTCGCGATCGATGGATCGACTGGCGGCAGCCAATACAGCTCCACGGTCAGCCGCGGCGCGGTCACCACCCGCCACAGCGAGGCGAGGATGTTCATGTCGGCGTAGTACGCCGCGGCGACGGAAGGCCTGCCGTCCTGCGTATAGCGCACGCCGACCGGACGCAACCGCGCGCCGCGGTCGAGCGCCGGCTGGATCAGGTTGGCGTGGAAGGGCATCACGACCGTGCCGTCTGTGGTCGTCCCCTCGGGAAAGATGCCGATCGTCTCGCCCGCGGCGAGTCGGTTCGCGAGCGACCGGTTGATCGCC
>CAZEIW010000018.1:0-11515 GCA_964512305.1 uncultured Burkholderiaceae bacterium
CCGCCCGGGTAGTAGCACACCGCCGCGTCCACGGCGATCTTGGCCGCGCACAGGAACGACAGCGTGCCGCCCATGCAGTAGCCGATCGCCGCGACCTTGCCGTTGCACTCGGGGCGCGCGCGCAGCGCCGCGACCGTTGCCGCGAGATCGTCGAGCCCGCGCGGGAAATCGAAGCGCTTCGCCAGTCCCATGCCGCGCTCCATTTCCGGCGGCGAGTAGCCGATGTCCAGCCGGGGCTCGAGGCGCCAGAACAGGTCGGGCGCGAGCACGACGCAGCCGTCGAGCGCGTACTGGTCGGCGACGGCGCGGATGTGGCCATTGACGCCGAAGATCTCCTGGATCAGCAGGATTCCAGGACCTTTGCCCGCGGGCGGCAGCGAAAGGTAACTCCCGAAACGTCCGCCGTCGGCGGCGTCGAGGTCGATCCATTGAGAATTCATTTCAAGCTCCCGGAAACCTGAACTCCGTCGCAGTCTATCCCGGCCCGGCTCCGCCATCGACGCGGCTTTTCGCTAGCATGAGCGACCTGCGATCGGGGGAGAGACCCATGAAGCGCGAACCGAGCCTGACCAACGCCGCGCTGATGGCGCGCCGCCGGGCGGCCATGCCGCGCGGCGTGGGCCAGGTGCACGAGATCTTCGTCGACCACGCGCTCAATGCGGAGATCCACGACGTCGAGGGCAGGCGGTTCATCGACTTCGCCGGCGGAATCGGTGTGCTCAACACCGGCCACCGCCACCCCGATGTCGTCGCCGCGGTGCGCGAGCAGCTCGATCGCTTCACGCACACGTGCTTTCAGGTCGTCGCGTACGAGCCCCTGGTCGAGCTGGCCGAGCGCTTGAATGCGCTTGCGCCCGGCGGCTTTCCGAAGAAGACGATGTTCATGACGACCGGCGCGGAGGCGATCGAGAACGCGATCAAGATCGCGCGCGCTCATACGCGCCGCGCCGGCGTGATCGCGTTCGGCGGCGCGTTTCACGGCCGCACCTTCATGACGCTCGGCCTCACCGGCAAGGTCACCCCCTACAAGGCGGCGTTCGGCCCGTTCCCCGCGGAGATCTTCCATGCGCGCTACCCCATCGAGCTGTTCGGAGTGGGCGTCGGCGATGCGATGGACTCCGTGCAGCGGATCCTGCAGTACGACATCGAAGCCGAGCGGGTCGCCGCGGTCATCGTCGAGCCGGTGCAGGGCGAGGGCGGGTTCTACGTGGCTCCGTTCGAATTCCTGCAGCGGCTGCGCGAGCTGTGCGACCGCCACGGCATCCTGCTGATCGCCGACGAGGTGCAGTGCGGCAGCGGACGCACGGGCACGTGGTTCGCGATCGAGCAGGCGGGGGTGGCGCCCGACCTGGTCGTGAGCGCCAAGTCGATGGGGGGCGGATTCCCGATCTCGGCCGTGACCGGCCGCGCCGAGGTGATGGACGCTCCGCCGCCGGGCGGCCTGGGCGGAACGTACGCCGGCAATCCGCTCGCCGCGGCCGCCGCGCTCGCGGTGCTGGACGTGTTCGAGCGCGAGCACCTCCTCGAGCGGGCGCGCGCGATCGGCATCCGCCTGCAGGCCGGGCTGCGCCGCCTGGCGCAGGCGCAGCCGTCGATCGGCGACGTGCGCGGATTGGGCGCGATGGTCGCGCTCGAGCTTTTCGAAGGGGGGCGGGCCGAAGCGCCGGATGCGGATCTGGCGCGGCGCGTGATCGCCGAGGCCGCCCGGCGCGGGCTCGTCCTGCTGTCGTGCGGGCCGCACGCCAACGTGATCCGGATCCTGGTGCCGCTGACGGCCTCCGACGCGCTGATCGACGAGGGGCTTGGGATACTGTCCGACAGTTTCGACGCAGTCCGGTGACGGCGATCAACACCCGTCTTTGCGACCGCGGCGACCATCTCGCTGCCGCCCGATTCTCCCTGGAGGCCCGGTCATGTCGACCTCGCTGATCCTCACCATCGTCGGCCCGGACCGTCCCGGGCTGGTCAACCTGTTGTCCGACAAGGCGACCGGCTTCGGCGCCAACTGGCTCGAGTCGCGCATGGCGAATCTGGCGGGCCAGTTCGCCGGCATCGTGCGCCTGGAAGTTCCGCAGGCCAGGGCGGACGCGCTGGTGGCGGCGCTGCGCGATCTCGAATCGTCCGGGCTGCGCGTCACGATAGCGCGCGGCGCCGGTACGCCGGCCCCGGCACGGCGCCGGCTGCAGCTCGAGCTGGTCGGGCAGGACCGGCCGGGCATCGTGCGCGACATCTCGCGCGAGCTGGCGCAGCGCGGCGTCAGCATCGATGAGCTGGTCACCGACTGCATCAGCGGGTCGATGTCGGGCGAGAACCTGTTCCGGGCGCGGGCGCAGCTGCAAGTGCCGGAGAAGGTTCCCACCGCCGAACTGCGCCGCGCGCTGGAGGCGCTTGCGAACGACCTGATGGTGGACGTGACGCTGGACGAGTGACGGTCAGATCCTGATCCAGGTCGTCTTCAATTCGGTGTACTTGTCGAACGCGTGCAGCGACTTGTCGCGGCCGTTGCCGCTTTGCTTGTAGCCGCCGAACGGCACCGTGATGTCGTCCTCGTCGTACTGGTTGACGTGCACCGTGCCGGCGCGCAGCCGGCGCGCGACCCGGTGCGCGCGGCTGAGGTTGCTGGTCCACACCGCGGCCTGCAGGCCGTAGCTCGAGGCATTGGCGATCGCGACCGCCTCGTCCTCCGAACCGAAGCGGATCGCCGACAGCACCGGCCCGAAGATCTCCTCGCGCGCGATCGTCATCTCGTTGCCGACGCGGTCGAACAACGTGGGCGCGACGTAGTAGCCGCCGCTGTCGGCGCGCGCCTGCGCGCCGCCGGCGACGCACTGCGCGCCCTCCGCGCGGCCGGCCTCGATGTACCCGAGCACGGTGCGCAGCTGCCCTTCGTCGACGAGCGCTCCCATCACGGTCTCGGGCGCGAGCGGATCGGCGGGTGCGTAGCGCGGCGCCAGCGCCGCGATCCGGGCGACGAACTCGTCGGCGATCGACGCTTCGATCAGCAGGCGCGACGGTGCGTTGCACGATTCGCCCTGGTTGAACCAGACGCTGCCGGCGGCGGTCTTCGCCGCCCGTTCGAGGTCGTCGAAGTCGGCGAACACGAGGTTGGCCGACTTGCCGCCGAGCTCGTTGTACACGCGCTTCAGGTTCGACCGCCCGGCATACTCGAGCATCCGCCGCCCGGTGCGGGTGGAGCCGGTGAACCCGATCGCATCGACGTCCGGATGCAGTGCGAGCGCCTCGCCGGCCTCGGGGCCGAAGCCCTGCACGACGTTGAAGACCCCCTCCGGCAGCCCTGCCTCGAGCGCCAGCTCGGCCATGCGCCCGGCGGTGAGCGGCGACTTCTCGGACGGCTTCAGAACCACGCTGTTGCCCGCCGCCAGCGCCGGGCCGAGCTTCCACGATGCCATCACCATCGGGTAGTTCCACGGCACGATCGCGCCGATCACCCCCATCGGCTCGCGCGTGATCATCGCGAGCGCCGTGGGCGCCGTCGGCGCGATCTCGTCGTAGACCTTGTCGACCGCCTCCGCATACCAGGCGATGCAGCGCGCCGCCGCCGGCACGTCGACGCTCAGGCTGTAGCGGACAGGCTTGCCCATGTCGAGCGTTTCCAGCAGCGCCAGCTCGTCGCGGTGCTTGGTCAGCAGCCCGGCGAACGCCAGCAGCACCTTCTTGCGCGCGGCGGGCGGCTGGGCGCACCAGCGCCCGTCGGCGAATGCCCGCCGCGCCGCCGCCACGGCACGGTCGACGTCGGCAGCCCGGCCGCGCGCCACCGCGGTCAGCCGACGGCCGTCGATGGGCGAGTGCTTGTCGAAGGTCCCGCCATCGGCCGCTTCGACGCGCCGGCCGTCGATCAGGGCACGGCCGTCGAGGCGCGCCTGCGCCGCGCGCGCATGCCAGTCGACTGCCGCAGGGGCCGCCGTCACGTTCCCGTCCTCAGAACTTGTAGCTCGCGCCGATGGTGTAGAAGCGCCCGATCGCACCGTCCTGATGCAGCGCAGGATTGTAAGGCGCCCCGCCAGTGGGCGCGCCGTTGCCGGTCGACCCGAAAGTCTGCACGTCGTACGGGGCATTGGTGTCGAACAGGTTGATGATCGAGGCGCGGAGCGACCAGTGACGGTCGAGCTCGTAGCGGGCCGCCAGGTTGAACTCCGTGAACGACCCGACATTGCACAGCGACGAGCCCGAGGCGCCGTTGGGAAACACGGACGACAGCGCATCGTCGCAGGTCGCGATGCCGCCGCTCGAATCGGTGACCGAGAAGCTCGAGATGTAGTTCACCGTGCCCGACAGCTCGAACGCGCCGTAGTCCCATGTCAGCGTGAACTGCGCGCGGTCCTTCGGCGTGCCGGTGTCGCCCGACACGAACGACGGTCCGTGCGTGCCGGCCAGCTGATAGGTGATGCCGGCAGCGGTCAGCTCGTAGCTGAACATCCGGGTCGCCTGCAGCTGCGCGGTCAGCTTGCCGGCGTCCTCCAGGTCGAAGCGGTAGCGCAGGTCAAGGTCGATGCCCGAGGTGCGGGTGGTGTTCGCGTTGATGAACGGGTAGTAGGTGTAGGTGATCGGGCCGACGGGGTCGCCGTTGATCGGCGCGCCGCGGACGATCGTGGCGCCGTACAGCGCCGGATTGTTGTAGTAGAGCTGCTGCAGCTGCCCGACCGCGATGATCTGGTCGCTGATCCTGATCTGGTAGTAGTCGACCGAGGCGTTGAACGCGGTCGACGGCTCGAAGATCATCCCGAGCGTATAGGAGCGCGACTTCTCGGGCTTCAGGTGCGCCGCCGGCAGCTGCAGCGCCGGCGGGAAGATCGCGCACTGCGTATTGTCGATCGCGGCGGCCGAATTGCCGCCGGCGCACAGCACCGGGTCGTAGATCGGGTTGAGGACGCCGGAGGTCGACCCCGAGACGCCGATCTCGACCGGATTCGGCGCACGGAATCCGCGCGCGTAGGTACCGCGCAGGCTGAGCGATTCGATCGGCATGAACTTGGCGCCGAACTTCGGCGTGAACGAAGTGCCGTAGGTGTCGTAGTGGTCGGCGCGCGCGGCGGCTTCGAGCTCGAGCGCCCGGACCACCGGCGCGAGCACCTCGGCATAGGCGGCCGTGATGTTCTGCTTGCCGCTCGCGAACGAATAGATCGGGCTGACCTGGTCGCCGCTCGCGAACGAGGCCGGGAACTGCTCGTCCAGGGCGCGATGCGTGAAATCGATCCCGGCCCCCACTCCCAGCGCGCCTCCCGGCAGCTGAGCCAGGTCGCGCGAGCCGCGCAGGCTCACGAATTCGAGCAGGTTGGTCGACGTCGACGCGGCCAGCGGCGCGATCTGGGAGTAGACCGCGGCGCTGTTCGGCTGGCCGATCACGTAGGTGCCGGCGTTGAGCGCATTCTGCAGCCCGGACAGGCTGATGAAATTCGAGCTCGTGAGGCGGGTCTCGGCGTGCGTATAGCCCAGCGCGCCCTGGACGTCCCAGCCCGCGAAGCTGCCGGTCAGTTCCGCGACCAGCCGCAGGGTCTGCGTGTCGGTCTGCTGCGTCTGGGGCCCGACGTCGGGAAAGTTGTAGACCAGCGCCGCCGCCTGCCCGCTCGTGTTGCCGGGATAGTTCGCCGGCACCGTGATCACGAACGGGAAATTCTGCGCGTTGTATGGCGTCGGGATCGGCGATGCGGGGCCGAACTGGAAGCTCGTGACGCCCAGGCTGCTGAAGGGCGCCGACGCGTTGTAGACGCCCACCTGCGTCGCCTTGGCGTCGAACAGCGACCCCTCCAGCGACAGCTGCCACGCGTCGGGCAGCTTGGTCGTGAAGCGGCCCAGCATGTTGGCGTTGCGGGTCTCCGGCTGGATCTGGAGGCGCGGGTTGCTGAACGCGCATTGGCCGTTCGCCTGCGCCGTGGCCGAGCAGCCGGGGAAGAAGGCGAGCGGCGCGAGCGTGTTCGGGTCGACCACGTAGCCGGTCACGCTGCCGGGCAGCGAGGTGCTGCTGTTGAAGATGCCCTGAGTCAGGTTGTCGCCGCCGTAGGGCGTCCAGTCGGTCCGCGCCAGGTAGGGCCGGTCGCTCAGCAGGATCGGGCTCTGGTGCCGGTACTCGAGCGCCACGTAGAAGTTGCGGCCGTCGGCGCCGAGATCGCCCCAGCCGGTGGTGCCGGAAACGTGCACCGTATTGCCGTCGTGGTTCGAGCTGGTACCGGCCTCCGCGCTGAGCTGCGTGCCGGTGAAGGTCTTCTTCAGGATGACGTTGACGACGCCGGCCATCGCGTCCGACCCGTAGACCGCCGAGGCGCCGTCTTTCAGGACTTCGATCCGGTCGATCGCGTCGAACGGGATCGACGAGATGTCGACGAAGTCGCGCTCGCCGTCGTCGGGCATCGGATAGGGCGCCATGCGGTGCCCATCGATGAGGACCAGCGTCGCGCCCACCGTGAGACCGCGCAGCGCGACGCCGCTGCCGCCGGCTGCGAACGCCGACGCGTTGGCCTGGGTCAGCGACCCCATGTTGTTGGCGGTGATGTTGTGCAGCACGTCGGCGACGTTCGTATAGCCCGACTTCTTCAGGTCGTCGGCGGTGATCACCTGCACCGGGCTCGGCGTCTCGTCGTCGGTGCGGCGGATGTTGGAGCCGGTGACCACGATGCGCTCGGTCGGCGCGGCGACCGCCTCATTTGCCGGGGCGGCCGGGGCGGCCGCCGCAGGCGCCGGCGATTCCTCCGCAAGAACCGGTGCCGCGATCGGCGGCAAGCCCAGCACGCATGCTGCAACCAAGGCGCCTGCCGCGCGCCCGAACACAGTTTCGCCTGACATCTGCACCCCCCTCGCGTGGTCCGCGGCCGCAAGACTGCCGCGATCTTGGTGTTGTCCGGGTATGCAACAAGCATGCCCGACCCTTCGCGCCCTACGGTTCGTGAGCCCGGGCCGGTCGGCCCGTCAGACGTGCAACAGCAGATGCTCGCGTTCCCACGAGCTGATCACCTTCATGAACTCCTCGTGTTCGAGCTCCTTGACCAGCCGGTACACGGTCACGAAGCGCTCGCCCAGCACGCTTGCCAGGTGCGGCTCCGCCGCGAGCTTATGCAGCGCATCGGACATGCTGCGCGGCAGCTCGTAGACCCCCGGCTGGCCGCCCGACGCATAACCGCTGCCTCCCGATTCGTCGCTCGGCTCGATGCGGTTCTTCATCCCGATGTAGCCGCAGGCCAGCGTGACCGCGGTGGCCACATACGGGTTGGCGTCGGCGCCGATCACCCGGTTCTCGACCCGGCGCGCCTCGGGCGCCGAGCGCGGCACGCGGATGCCGACCGTGCGGTTGTCGCGTCCCCAGCGCAGGTTCACGGGCGCCGCGCTGTGGCGCACGAGGCGCCGGTACGAGTTCACGTAGGGCGCGAAGAACGCCATCGCGGCCGGCACGTATTTCTGCAGGCCGCCGATGTAGTGGCGGAACGCATCGGTCGGCGAACCGTCGACGCCGGAGAAGATGTTGCGGCCGGTCTTGCGGTCGACCACGCTTTGGTGGATGTGCATCGCGCTGCCGGGCTCGTTGGCCATCGGCTTGGCCATGAAGGTCGCGTACATGTTGTGCCGCAACGCCGCCTCGCGCAGCGTGCGCTTGAAATAGAACACGCGGTCGGCCAGGTCGAGCGGATCGCCGTGCAGGAAGTTGATCTCCATCTGCCCGGCGCCGATCTCGTGGATCAGCGTGTCGAGCTCGAGGTCCATCAGCTCGCACCATTTGTAGATGTCCTCGAACAGCGGGTCGAACTCGTTGACCGCGTCGATGCTGTAGTGCTGCCGGCTGGTCTCCGAGCGGCCGCTGCGCCCGACCGGGGGCGCGAGCGGGATGTCGGGGTCGGTGTTCTGCGCGATCAGGTAGAACTCGAGCTCCGGCGCGACCACCGGCAGCAGCCCGTCCTGCAGGTACAGCTCGCGCACGCGCCGCAGCACCGAGCGCGGCGCGAAATCGACCAGGCGCCCGTCGGCGAAGTAGCAGTCGTGGATGATCTGGGCGGTGCGCGCCGGCTCCGGAACCCACGGCACGAGGCAGGCGGTCGAAGTGTCGGCCAGCAACTCCATGTCGTAGTCGCTGGGCGAGATGATGCGGTCGTACTCCTCCGAGTCCGGCGCCTCGCCCGTCACCGTCATGCCGAGCACCGACTCGGCCAGCCGCATGCCGCGGTCCTCGGTGAACTTGGTGCGCGGCAGGATCTTGCCGCGGGCCACTCCGGTCAGGTCCGGCACAAGGCATTCGACTTCGTCGACCCGGTTATCGTCGAACCAGTGCTCCAGGTCGGCCTGCGTGAAGTTCTCGCGTATCGGCATAAAGTGGCACGGCCGCCTCGGCGGCGCCGCGCGGTGGTTGGAAACCTGTGCGGGCGTCGTTTGGGCTCATGCCGCGCGCGCCCAGCCCGGCGGCGAGGCGCCGAGGCGGCGCTGCTGCATTGCGCGGCACGCTCCGCCGAACGCGCGGAAGATCTTGAGCGAAGTCGGGTTCTGCAGCACCTGCCATTCGGGGTGCCATTGCACGCCGAGCGAGAAGCCCGGGTGCGCGGCGATCCGCACCGCCTCGATCAGGCCGTCGGGCGCCCATGCTTCGACCGTCAGGCCGTCGGCGAGACGGTCGATGCCCTGGCCGTGCACCGAGTTCACGTCGAAGCGCGTCATGCCCAGGATGTGGGCGAGCGTGCCCTCGGACGCGAGCTCGACGTGATGCGACGGCCCGTACTGGACTGCCGGCTCGGAGTTGGCGGGCGCGCGGTGGTCGCGCTTGCCGGGCAGCTCGTGCACCGCCTGGTACAGCGATCCGCCCATCGCGACGTTGATCTCCTGCAGCCCGCGGCAGATCGCCAGCAGCGGGATGCCGCGCTCGATCGCGACCCGCACCAGCGGCAGCGTCACCGAGTCGCGTTCGGGGTCGAGCGGCAGCGCCGGATTGTGCAGCGCCTGGCCGAAATGCGACGGATGGACGTTGGCCGGCGAGCCCGTCAGCAGGATGCCGTCGGCCATGGCGAGGTACGGAGCGATCTCGATCGCACCGCCGGTGGGCGCGATCAGCGGCATGCAGTCGGCGCCCAGCCGTACCGCGTCGGCGTACTTGCGGCCCAGCGCGTGGTACGGGTGGCCCGCGAGGATCCGGTTGTCGCACGGGATCAGCACGAACGGCGGGAAGGTCGGTGCCGGCATAGGGACCTCGATCCTGGACCGGGTTGCGTTGGACGGGTGGCTCGGGTGCTGGAATCGCGTGAGCGGGCGGGGGATCGCCGGGCACCCTGTGGATCACCCGTGTGATACTCCGATAATCGAGACAGTACCACTTCGATGCGCAATGCGCGATTTCCCGCGCCTTCGCGCGCGCCCCGCCGAGCCGATTTCGATGCGTCCAGACCGATGCTGCCCGACGACGATCGACTGACGCGCCATTCGTACTACGACGACACCGCGGTCCGCCTGCGCCGGTTCGAGCCGCTCGAGGGCTCGGTCGACTGCGACGTCTGCGTGATCGGGGCCGGCCTTGCCGGCCTGTCGGCCGCGATCGATCTGCAGCGCGCCGGTCTGTCGGTCGTGCTGCTGGAGGCACGCGAGGTCGGCTGGGGAGCCTCCGGCCGCAACGGCGGCCAGGCGCTGGTCGGCCTGGCGTGCGACATGCCGGTGATCGAGCGGCAGCTCGGGCGCGCGGACGCGCGGAAGATCTGGGACATGACGCTCGAGGGGGTCGATCTCATCCACGAGCGGCGGCTGCAGTTCGACATCGCCTGCGACTGGCAGGCGGGCGCGATCGCGGCGGCGGTCGGCGAGCGCAAGGCGCGCGAGCTGTGGGCCTGGTGCGAGGCGCTCGAGCGCGACTACGGCTATGGACCGCTGCGCCGGATCGATCGCGCCCAGGTGCGGCGCTGGATCGACAGTCCGCGCTATGCGGCGGCGGCGTACGACGGCCGCGCCGGCCATCTCCACCCGCTCAAGTACACGCTGGGGCTGGCACGCGCGGCCACGGGCCTTGGGGCGCGCGTCCACGAGAACTCGCGCGCGCTGCGCCTGCGTCGCGAGGGGTCGGGGCGCGGCACCCCCGTGGTGGAAACCGCGCTCGGACGCGTGCGGTGCCGGTTCGCGCTGCTCGCCGGCAATGTCTACCTGGAGCCGCTCGCCCCGCAACTGGCGCGCCGCATCATGCCGGTGGGAACCTTCATTGCCGCCAGCGCGCGGCTCGACCTGCAGCTGGCACGGCAGCTGGTGCCGAGCCGTGCCGCGGTGTTCGACACGCAGTTCGTGCTCGACTATTTCCGGCTGTCGGCGGACGACCGCCTGATCTTCGGCGGACGGGTCAGCTACAGCCGCCTGGCGCCGCCGCGGCTGGCGGCAGCCATGCGGCGGCGGATGCTGGGCGTGTTTCCGCAGCTTGGCGCGATCCCGGTCGAGTACGCGTGGGGCGGTTATGTCGACATCACCCGCAACCGCGCGCCCGATTTCGGCCGCCTGTATGACGACGTGTACTACCTGCAGGGATTCTCGGGCCACGGGCTCGCGCTCAGCGGCCTGGCGGGGCGGCTCGTCGCAGAGGCGATCACCGGCACCGCGGCGCGCTTCGACCTGTTCGCGCGCCTGCGTCACCGTCCGTTCCCCGGCGGGCGATGGCTTCGCACGCCCGCGCTCGTGCTTGCGATGGCGTGGTATCGCCTGCGCGACCTCGTGGGCTAAGAGTCCCCCGCGCCACCGGGAGAGAGACAGTAGTTCTCCCTCTCCCGCGCCAGCGGGAGAGGGCAGGGGTGAGGGCGGCCGTCAGAAGTACACGCTACCCATCACCCCAACATGATTGCCACTGATCGACGACCCCCCGCCCTGCAGCTGATACCGCTCGGCAACATACCGCAGCTTCACGCCGACCTGCACGCGCCGTGACCCCGGCAGTATCAGGTACTCGCCTTCGACGACGCCGCCGGTGGTCGAGTCGAAGCTGATGTCGTTGCCCCCCAGAATACCGCTGCCCGTCACGCGCGGGCTCTGCACGAAGCGCACGCCGCCGCCCGCGCGCCAGTGTGGGTCGATCCGGTAATGGCCGAGCAGTTCGATCGGGAAGCGCTCGAAGCGCAGGCTGCCGTTGCGGGCACCGCGATCGTCGACGTGGTAGCCGACCGTCGCCTGCACCGAGAAGGCCTCCGCGATCCGGAACTCGGCGCCGCCGTAGACGTCGACCAGGCCGCCCGCATGAATGTTCGACGAGGTGCCGTCGTTGTACTGGACCGTGTACAGCGTCGCCCCGCCAAAGGTCAGGCCGGCGCCGACCAGCGGGCGCACGGCGCGCTCGGGCTCGGCCGCGTGGACGGTACAGACAAAACCTAACGCAAGCGCGGCAATCGCCAACCAATTTTTCTTCATACGACCACTCACGGGAGCATCGCGCGGGACGCGCGGCGCCCGCGAGCATACATGGCGATTCGCCGCGGGCGCGGGCACGTAAAGGTGAGCGGTCGTTCAGCTTCGCTTCCCTTTCGCGATCGGCACGGCACCGACGACCGCCGCAATTCGGTTTAGC
>CAZEIW010000019.1:0-66182 GCA_964512305.1 uncultured Burkholderiaceae bacterium
GCCGGGAAGCGCGCGGCCAGCGCGTCGAGACGGCCGCAGGCGCGTGCGAGCGCCGCGGGCGCCAGCGCGCCGCCGGCGATGGCCGCGCCGATGCCCTCCAGCGCGGCGCCCTGTTCGTCGGGCGACCCCAGCGCGAGCACCATGTCGGCGCCCGCCTGCAGCGCAAGCACCGCGGCGCGCTCGTGCCCGAAGCGGTCCGCGATCGCCTTCATCACCAGCGAATCGGTGATCACGACCCCGTCGAAGCCCCAGCTGTCGCGCAACAACCCGCCGAGGATGCGCCGGGAAAGGGTGGCGGGAAACGCCGGATCGAGGCGCGGGTAGACGATGTGCGCCGTCATCAGCGCGGGCGCCTGCCGCCGCAGTTCGTGGAACGGGAGCAGCTCCACAGCCTCCAGCGCGGCCAGGGGCTTGTCGACCACCGGCAGATCGTGGTGCGAGTCGACCGAGGTGTCGCCGTGGCCGGGGAAGTGCTTGACGCAGCACGCGACCCCGGCCGATAGGGCGCCATCCATCCAGGCGCCCGCCAGCCGCGCCACCGCGTGCGGATCGGCGGAGAAACTGCGCTCGCCGATCACGGGATTGTCCGGATTGTTGTTGACATCCAGCACGGGCGCGAAATTCCAATTGATGCCGACGCTGCGCAGCCCCCGCCCGACCGCTTCGCCGACCTGCCGCGCCAGCGCGGGATCGCCCGCCGCGCCCAAGGCCATCGCTGCCGGTGCGTGCGGCAGGAAGGTCGCGCGCACGACCGAGCCGCCTTCCTGGTCGATGCCGATCAGCGCGCGCGGCCCCAGGACCTCGCGCAGCCTGGCCGTCAGGCGACGGACCTCGTCCTCGGTGCCCAGGTTCGCCCGGAACAGGCAGACGGCGCGGATCCGGTGGCGCGACAGGAAATCGGCCTGCGCGGCGTCGAGCTCGCGCCCCTTGATGTCGACCATCACGAGGTCGCCGGGCGACGGCACGGCAGGCACGCTCACTTCACCGCCCCTTCCATCCCGCGCATGAAGAAGCGCTGGGCGAAGAAGAACACCACCAGCACGGGCAGCACGGTCAGGATCGCGCCGGCGGCGATGACGCGGGTCGAGCTGCCGAACGTGCCCGACAGCTCGAGAATGCCTACCGCCAGCGGCATCAGGCGGCTCTTGGTCAGGACCACGCCGGGCCAGAGAAAATTGTTCCAGCTCGTGACGGTGGTCAGGATGGCCAGCGCGGCGATCTGGGGGCGGGCGAGCGGCAGCATGATCTGGAGGAAAATCCGCAGCTCCGAGGCGCCCTCGACGCGCGCGGCATCGATCAGGTCCTGCGGGATTTCCTCGAACGCGTTCTTCATCAGGAAGATCCCGATCGCGCCGGCGATCGTCGGCAGGATCACGGCCAGGTGCGTGTTGACGACGTGCAGCTGCGTCACGGTGATGAAGTTGACGAGGAAGTTCACCTCGGTCGGGAGCATCAGCGTCGCCAAGATGGCGCCGAACACCAGCTTACGCCCGCGAAAGTGCAGGCAGGCGAGCGGATATGCGGCCGCCGCGCACACGAGCACGGTCCAGACGACGGTCCAGAACGTGATCCAGATCGAATTGCCGTAGTAGCCGAGCAGGTCGACGACGCGGAAGACCTCGAGGAAGTTCTCGAGCGTGGGCGCGCGAGGCACCAGCGAGGCGGGGAAGGCGAACACGTTGCCCTGGCTGCCGACGGCAGCCGAGAGCGTCCACAGCAGCGGAAAGGCGCAGAAGACAGCGATCGCGGACAGGACCGCATAGTGCGCGGCGACCGCGGCGCGGCGCCGCCAGCGCGCGCGCGCTGCGGCCGGGTCGGAAGCCGCCGAGCTCATCGCCCGCGCGGCCGCAGAAGCCTGAAGTTGAGCGCGGCGATCAGCACGCAGATCGCGCTGACGACCAGGCTCGCCGCGAGCGCGCGCGGGAAGTGGAAGGCGCGGATCCCCTGGTCGTAGGCGTAGTACAGGCCGGTATAAGTCGAGCTGATCGGGCCGCCCTTCGTCATGATCAGCACCTCCTCGAGCACCTTGACCGCCCCCAGCGTCGAGAGCACCGAGCACAGCAGCACGGTGGGCATGACCATCGGCAGCGTGATCTTCCAGAACCGCCGCCAGGGGCCCGCGCCGTCGAGACGCGCCGCCTCCTCGATCTCGGCGGGGATCGCCTGCAGCGCCGCGAGGTACATCACCATGTACCAGCCCAGGCCGCGCCAGAAGGTGACGAACATCACCGCGAACAGCGCGATGCGGTCGTCGCTCAGCCAGCCGATCGGCTCCTCGATGACGTGCATCCACTGCAGCACCGCGTTGATCAGCCCCTGGTCGCTGTACATCCATCCCCACATGATCCCGACGACCGAAACCGAGGTGACGACCGGCGTGTAGAACACCGCGCGAAAGAACCGGATGCCGGGCAGGCTGTTGTTGACGAGCACCGCGAGCGCGATCGCCGCGAGCTGGATCGCGGGCACGATCAGCAGATAGACGACCGAATTGCGCAGGCTGATGAAGAAGACGGGGTCGTCGAGCAGGTCCTCGAAATTGCGCAGCCCGACCCAGGTGGGGGGCGTGATGATCTTGTACTCGGTGAACGCGAGATAACCGCCCCACAGCACCGGCCAGAAAGTGAAAAGCGCCAGCAGCACGAGCGCGGGCGCCAGGAAGCACCACGCGACGACGCCCGACCCGGACCTCATTGCGCCGCTCGCCGCGCCGCTCATGGCGGGCCCACTGCGCGGCTCATCGCGCCCCCAGGCGCCGGTTCCAGTACGCCGCCGCCGCGTCGAGGGACTCCTGGATGTCGCGCCGTCCGATCACGGCGCCCTCGACGGCATCCTGCAGTCGCTTGTTCAACTGCTCGAATCCCGGGATTCCGGCGACGTAGAGCGTGCGAACCGACGCCATCCTCCCCGCGCCCGTGGCAACCGCCTTGGGAAAGGCGCCGGCGTCGAGCGGCAGGCTTCGGAAGTACGCGTCGTTCGCCGCCGCCGCCGCCGTCGGGAACGTCCCCGCGATGCGGGCGAACGCGAGCTGGTTTTCGGCGTCGGTCAGGTACAGCGCGAACCGCGCGGCCTCCTGCGCCTGGCGTCCCTCGATCCCGCGCGGCATCGCGAAAAGGAACAGCCATCCGCCGGCGACGATCCCGGCCGCCCCGACCGGGGCGGGCGCGACATCCGACTGCGCGTACACGTCGGGGGCGTCGTCGCGCACGCGCAGCAGCGCCGCGGGCGGCGCAACCAGCATCGCAAGGCGGCCGCCCTTGTAGGCGTCGATCGATGCCGGAAAATTGTCCTCGGAGAACAGCTTGTCCTTGAGCAGCCCGCCCGCCTTGTAGGCGTCGGCCAGCCGGGCCAGGAACGCCACGTGGCGCGGCGAGTTGAACACGGCGCGCCCGCCCTCGATCAGCGGCAGGCCCTCCTCGAGGAAGATGCCGGCGATCTTGCCCAGCGCCGGCGAGAACCCGGCCTGCCCGGTGCGCGCCTTGATGCGCTTGGCGTCGTCAAGCTGCTCGGCGAAGGTGGCCGGGGGGCGATCGATGCCGGCCTGCGCGAAAAGCGCGCGGTTGTAGGTCATGACGTTGACCGAGTTGTAGTGCGGAAAGCCGTAGACGTGTCCCAGGAAGGTCACGTCCTGCAGCGCACCCTCGGTGTAGGTCGCCCGCGCGGCCCCCATCAGCACGTCGACCGGCTGGATCGCGCCCTCGCGCGCGTAGTCGTAGGCCCAGGGCACGTTCATCTGCGCCAGCGCCGGCGCGGAGCCGCCGGCGATGGCCGCGGTGAGCTTGGTTTGCAGCACGTCCCAGGGCACGTCGACCCATTCCAGACGGACGCCTGGGTTCTGCTGCTCGTAACGCCGCACCAGTGCCTCGAAATACGGCGTGAACTTGGGCTTGAGGCTCATCGTCCAGAACTCGACCTGGACCGGCTCGGAGGCGCCCGTGGAGGCGGCCGCGGAAGCGACTGCGCATGCGACTGCGCAAGCGACCGCGGAAGCCACCGCGGAAGCCGCAATGAACGCCGCGACCGCCGCGGCCCGCAGGGCGAAGCGGCGCGCCGGCCTCATCGCGTCGTCGTCACCTTCGCCAGGTGCGGCGGGCGGTCGGGATCCGCTCCCCGCGCGCGTGCCAGGGCCTCGACCGCAGGATAGAAACTCTGGATCGCCGTGATCGGATCGAGGTCCTCGTTGGCGGCCGGCTCCAGCACCAGCGAAGCGCCCGGCGATCCGGCAGGCGCGGCCAGCAGGACCCGCGCCCCGCGGGCGCGCAGGTCGTCGGCCAGCGCGAGCAGACCGGCTTGCGCGGGTCCGCGCGGCGCGAACACCAGCACCGGGTAGCCCGGCTCGATCAGCGCCATGGGTCCGTGCCGCACCTCGGCCCCGGAGAACGCCTCGGCGTGTATGCCGCAGGTCTCCTTGAGCTTGAGCGCGGCCTCCATCGCGATGGCAAGACCCAGGCCGCGCCCGATGACCAGCATGCCCTGCGCGTCCCTGAGCTCGCCGGCGAGGACCGACCAGTCCGCTCGCGCCGCGCGCGCCAGCGCCTCCGGCAGCCGCGCCAGCGCCGCGCCCAGCGCGGCATCGTCCTGCCACGCCGCCACCAGGCGTGCGCCGGCGGCCAGCTGGGCGATATAGCTCTTGGTCGCCGCGACGCTGCGCTCCTCGCCCGCATGCAGGTCGAGCGCCCAATGCGCCGCGCGACCCAGCGGCGAGGCGATCTCGTTGACCCACGCGATCGTGCGGCCTCCGTGGGCGCCGACGAATTCGATCGGCGCGATCAGGTCCGGGCTGCGGCCCGATTGGGACAGCGCGATCGCCACCAGGCCCTCGCACTGCAGCCGCGTCGCGTACAGCGTGACGAGCGACATCGGCAGCGAAGTGACCAGCCGTCCCAGCCGGGCCATCACGAGATACGCGAGGAAGTGCGCGGCGTGATCGGAGCTTCCGCGCGCGACGGTGAGCATCGACTGCGGCGGCCCCGCGCGCAGCTCGGCGCCGATCGCTCGATAGAGGGCCGCGTCGGCGGCGGCCTGGCGCTCGACCGCGGCAGGCCCCTCGAGCGCCTCCTCAAGCATCCTCGAGGGCAATCGCCTCTCCCTCGACGAGCACCCGCTCGATTCGCAGATCGCGGTCGAGCAGGACGACGTCGGCGTACGCGCCCGCGGCGAGCCGCCCCCGGTCGCGGATCCCGAGGTAGTCGGCGGCATAAGTCGAGGCGCGCCTTGCGGCATCCTCCAGGTCCAGCCCGAGCT
Organism: uncultured Burkholderiaceae bacterium; assembly: GCA_964512305.1. GTDB lineage: Bacteria > Pseudomonadota > Gammaproteobacteria > Burkholderiales > Burkholderiaceae_F > CAZEIW01. The sequence continues at coordinate 5,245 of CAZEIW010000019.1, forward strand.
CGACCAGGTTTCGCAGCGCCTGGTCCATCGTGAGCGTACTGCCGGCCAGCGTCCCGTCGGGCAGGCGCACGCCGCCGAGGCATTTGGTGACCGTGTGCCGCCCCAGCCGGTATTCGCCGTCGGGCATGCCGGTGGCCGAGGTCGAGTCGGTCACGCAATAAAGGCAGGGGATCGCCCGCAGCGCCGCCCGGATCGCGCCCGCGTGGACGTGCAGCAGGTCGGGGATGATCTCCGAATAGCGCGCGTGCGCCAGCGCGGCCCCGACGATCCCGGGCGCGCGATGGTGCATGCCGCTCATCGCGTTGAACAGGTGCGTGAAGCCCGAGGCGCCGCGGGTCAGCGCGGCAAGGCCGTCTTCGTAGCTGCCAAGCGTGTGGCCGATTTGCACCTGAAAGCCCGCGGCGCGCAGCCAGGCGATCGCATCGAGCATGCCCGGAACCTCGGGCGCGAGCGTGATCAGGCGGATCGGGGCAAGCCGGTGCAGCGCGTGAACCTCGGCCCGGTCCACGGGACCGACGAAGTTCGGCTGCGCGCCCAGCATGCCGGCATTGATGAACGGCCCTTCCAGGTGCACGCCCATCACGCGCGCGGTACCGGCCGGCCGCGCGCGCACGGCCGCTCCCAGCGCCGTCAGGGCGCTGCGGATCTCGTCCAGCGGCGCGGTCATCGTCGTCGCCAGCATCGCCGTCGTGCCATGGCGCACGTGCAGCCGCGCGATGGTCTCGGCCGCCGCGCCGCCGTCCATCACGTCGGCACCGCCGCCGCCGTGCACGTGCAGATCGATGAAGCCCGGCAGCGCGATCGGCAGGCGGCCGTCGCGCACGCTCGCCGCCGGCACCGGCGTGCCGCGCACGTCGCGCACCCGTCCGTTCTCGACCTCCAGAACGCCGTCGACGAAGCCCTGGGGCGTGAGAATGCAGGCCTGCAGCGATCCGCTATCAGCCATGCGCGGCCCCGATCGCGCCTGTCTGGCCGCCGCCGGCGGCGGCGCGGCGCGCGAGCAGCAGCGCGCCGTCGACCGCGTCGCCCTCGGCCTCGCGCAGCCGGGGCGCGAGCCCGGCAGGCACGTACGGCACCAGCCGCTGGCCGATGCTGCCGCACAGCGCCACGGGGAGCTCTCCGCTCGGATCCAGCGCGTCGGCCATTTCGTGGATCGAGTCCGCCGCCGCGCGCAGCAGCGCGGCTGCCGCGGGGTCCGCGCCGGCCGCCGCAAAGACGAGCGGCGCAAGCCGCGCGTATGCCCCCTGGCCCGCCTGCGCGCACCAGGCGAGTATCTCTTCCGGGTCCGTTCCGATGCTCCGGTAGACCGTCTCCGCAAGCGCTCCGCGCGCAGCGCGACCGTCGCGCGCCCATTGCGCGGCCCGCACCGCGCCCATTCCGAGCCACGCCCCGCTGCCCTCGTCTCCGACCGGAAATCCCCAGCCGCCCGCGCTTGCCCGCGAGCCGTCCCGGCGCAGCGCCTCGCCGACGCTACCCGTTCCCGCGACGACGACGACGCCGGGCTTGCCGCCGAACGCGCCCAGCAGCATCGCGGCGCCGTCGGTCTCCAGTACGAGCCGCGCGAAACGCGCGCCCGCGCGCAGGAAGCCCTCCGCCTGGCGCCTGAAGTTCACCCCTGCGATCCCCAGGCCGAGCGCGCACTCGTGCGGCGGCGGCGGCGGCAACCCGGCCGACGCGAACGCGCGAGCGATCGCAAGATCGATCTGTGCCCACGCGCCTTCGATACCCAGACTCAGGCTGGACGGGCCCGCCTCACCGTGGCCGAGAACCCGCCCCGCGCGGTCGGTCAGGCGCGCGCGCGTGCTGCTGCCGCCGCCGTCGATGCCGATCAGATAAAGGGCCGCCATGGCTCTCCAGATCGCGGGTTCCCGCAAGATCCGCGGCGCAGCTTCGCGTCGCAGCGACGAAATGATACCAGTATAGTACCAGAAATACCACTACCTTGGAAAATCGAAGGGACCTGTCCGGATGCGACATCGTTGCCCATGCTAGCGGCCTGTCACGGACCGGTCGCGCCGCGCGCGCACCAGCCACAGCAGGAGCGCATACGGCCATATGGTGGCGAGCCACGCCGCGGCGGCACTGAAATGTGCGAGCTTGCCCGGGTGCCAGGCCTCGATCCAGGCGGCGTGGTATGGATTGGCGGGAACGAGATTGACCAGCGCCAGCAGCACCGCCAGCGACGCCAGCGCGAAACGCCCGAAGGCCAGTTCCGTCCGCGCGACGGCTGCCACCGCCATGCCGAGCACGCCGAGCCCGAGCCCCGTCAGCGCTCCCGGCGTCAGCCAGGCGAAAGCATGCTCCGGGCCGAAAGTCACGCCGTATGCGATCGCCTTCGCTCCGAGCGCGGCACCGATCAGGGCCGCCAGCAGGCGGCCGCGCGGCGCGTGAGGTCGCGTCAGCAAGGCGAGCGAGAAGCCGACCGCGAGCAGCCCGGCAACGGTGACGAGCACCTCCGCGGCGACGAAATGCGCCGGGCCGAAACGGGATGGCAGCGCGGGTGCGCCGGCCCGATCGGCAAGCCAGTCGCCGAACCAGCCCGCGATTCCGGTTGCGCCGTTGCCGAACAGCATCGGCCCGGGGTGGATCTGCGCCAGCGGCCACAGGCCGATCAGCACCAGCGGCGCGGCGGCGTCGCGCACGAACCAGCGCGCGCGCAGTCTCGCGAGCCGGCCGCGATCGATCAGCTCCTCGGCGTAGACCGAGGCCGCGATCGCGCCGAGCAGCGCTCCCAGGCCGTTGGTGGCGAGGTCGACGTTCGACGCGACGCGCGCGGGCAGATAGGTCTGGATCGCCTCGACCGCCACCGAGACGGCGAGCCCGATCAGGGCCGCCGCCGCCGCCGCGCCGGCGCCCCGCAGGCGCGGATAAAGCGCGAGCACCAGCAGCGCGCCGAACGGGACGTAGGCAAGGACGTTGACCACCACGTCGAATGCCGCCAGGTGCCGAGGCAGCGGCGCGGTCAGATAGGCCAGCGGGCCGATGCCGTTGTCGCGCCAGCCGCTGAATGGCGTCAGGCTTCCGTACAGGATCAGGATCGCGTAGGCGACGCAGCCGGCCCGCGCCAGCGGCGAAGCCGGCCGCCGGACGGGCGCGGGCCCGAACTGGCGATCGGGCTGCCCTGGCGGCCGCCAGGCCAGCCGGTCGGCGGGCCGAACGCTCGGCGGCACAGCGACAGGTCGGTTCGGCGGCTTCGTGGACATCGGACTTCGCACACATTGTCGAGGCGCGGCCGCGACGGTGCAAGCCGGTCGGCGGCCGTTTCGGTGCTAAAGTCGCCCGGCCCGCCCGGCCCAAGACCGGGGCCGGGCATGCGCAGGAAAGACGTTCGGCATGTTCGGACCGATTGCGACTTCGGCGACCTCGAGCGCGCGGAGCGGCGCCTTCGAAGCGCCGCTGTCCACCGACGTCCTGCGACAGGCATTGGCCGCGACGGCGCCGGTCACCGTCGAGACCGTCGAGTCGACCGGGTCGACCAACGCCGATCTGCTTGCGCGCGCCCGCGCGCGAGCCCCGCGCGATCCGATCGTGCGGGCCACGCTGGAGCAGACCGCCGGTCGCGGACGGATGGGCCGGCGCTGGCATGCCGCGCGCGGCCACGCGCTGCTGTTCTCGATCGCGGCGCGCTGGCGGGGCGAGCTGGCCTGCGCGCCGGCGGTCACGCTGGCCTGCGGGGTGGCGGTGACCGAATGCCTGCGGCAGCGCGGCGTCGACGCCTGCCTGAAGTGGCCCAACGACGTGCTGCTCGACGGCCGCAAGCTGGCGGGCATCCTGGCCGAACTCGCGATCGACCCGGACGCGGGGGCGACGCTGGTGGTGGGGATCGGGTTGAACCTCAGGCTCGACCCCGCGCAGCGCGAGCGGATCGGCCGCCCGGCTGCCGATCTGTCGGAGCGCATCGATCCCGCGCGCCTGGCGCTCGAGCGCGAAAGCTGGATCGGCCGCCTGGCGGCCGCCGCGCTCGGCGCCCTGCGCGATGTCGAGCGGGATGGCTTCGCGCCCTTCCGCTCCCGCTTCGACGAGCGCTTCGCGTATCGCGGCCGCGCGGTCATGCTGACGGGCGAAGGCACGATCGTTCGGGCTGGCATCGCGCGCGGCGTCGACGACGAGGGGCGGCTGCTGATCGACAACGGCGATGGCCTGCACGCCGCGGTCAGCGGCGAACTGTCGTTGCGCGAGGGCGACGCCCCGGTGGCCCGATGAACTGGGTGCTGATCGACGCCGGCAATTCGGCGCTCAAGTGGGCGCTGGCGGGGTCCGACGAGCACCCGCCGCCGGCGGTGCACGCGCTCGAGATCGACTCGGACGATCTCGCGACGCGTCTTGCGGCCGCGCTTTCGGCTGCGTTGCCGGCCGCCGGCGCGGGAGCGCGCCAGGCCGCCGGGCCTGCCGGCGCGTTCGGCTGCAGCGTCGCCTCGGCGGCCGTGATGGAGGCGGTGGCGTCCGCCGTCGACGCGGCGGTCGCGCCGGCGCCCGGCTTGCTCTGGCTGCGCGCGCAACCGGGCTTCGAGCACGGCGGCATCCGGCTGCAAAATGGCTACCGCGATCCGGCGCAGCTCGGCGCCGACCGCTGGCACGCGATGATCGCGGCGCGCGCGAGGTTTCCCGACGAGCCACTCGTCGTCGTCGCCGCGGGCACCGCGACCACGATCGATGCGGTGACGCGGGATGGCCGCTTCGTGGGCGGCGTCATCGCACCCGGCATCCGGCTGATGCTCGGAAGCCTCGCAAGGGGCACCGCGCGCCTGCCGCTTGCCGCTGGCCGCCATGCGCCCCGCCCCGACAACACCGACGATGCGATCGCCACGGGCGTCCTCGAGGCGCAGCTGGGGGCGATCGAACGGCGCGCGCGCCGTCATGCCGACGACTGCGGGTCGGCAGTCCGCCTCGTGCTGTCGGGCGGACATGCCCCGGCGCTCGTGCCCTACCTCGCGGCAGGCGGCCCGATCGCAGCCGTGGCGCCCGAACCGGACCTCGTGCTGCGCGGCCTGTGGCATCGTGTCCGCGCCGAGCACGGACCGGTTGCCGGCGCGCGCGCCCTTGCGCGCCTGGACGACCCGCTTCGATGAGACTCCTGTTCCTGACCCTCCTGCTGGCCAATCTCGTGATGCTGGCCTGGCTGCACGGCGTGTTCGGGGACTCGCCCGACGGTGGTCGCGAGCCGTCGCGGCTTTCGCAACAGATCGAGCCCGACCGCATCCGCGTGCTCACCGAAACGGACCTCGGAAAGCTCCGCCAGCGCGTCGCTGAGGCCGCGCCGCGCCCGACGCCGCAGCCGGAGGCGCCCGCGGCGGCCGCACCCGCGAGCGCGGCCGGGAGCGCGCAGGCCGCCGCCGATTGCGTCGAGTTCGGCGACTTCCTCACGGAGGCCGGCACCGCCCGCGCCCGTGACCGCCTGGCGGCGCTCAAGCTCGGCGAGCGCGTGGCCGCCCGCTCGGTGCAGACGGCCGGCTGGTACATGGTCTATCTGCCGCCGGTGAAGACGCGCGCCGAGGTCGACCGGCGCGCCGGCGAGCTGCGCGATCTCGGGATTCGCGACGTGCTCGTGATCGCGGACAACGCCGCAGGGCGGTTCAGCATCGCGCTCGGCTCGTTTCGCGATCCCGAGCTGGCGAAGCGGCATCTTGCCGACCTCGCGCAGCGCGGCGTGACCGACGCCCGGGTCGCCGAGAAGCCCTCGACGGTCGCGGCAACGCGCTTTCGGATCACCGGGGTGGACGCGGCGCTGCGGCGGCAACTCGACGAAGTACAGAAGGACTTCCCGCAGGAAAGGCTGCAATCCTGCGCGCCGTTGGGAGTGCAGGCCAGCTCGGGCTGATGGCCTGATGCGCGCCGGCCAGCGGCCCCCAGGTTTTCCGCGAGGGTCGGGCCGGCCGCCGGCGGCCTATGCCGCTGGGACGAACTTCAGGCACACGCCGTTGTTGCAGTAGCGCTTGCCGGTCGGCGCCGGGCCATCGTCGAACAGGTGCCCCTGGTGGCCGCCGCAGCGGGCGCAGTGATACTCGGTGCGCGGAAACACCAGCTTGTAGTCGGTCTTGGTGTCGACCGCGCCGGCAAGCGCCCTGAAGAAGCTCGGCCAGCCGGTGCCGCTGTCGTACTTCATGTCCGACGTGAACAAGGGCAGGCCGCAGCCGGCGCACTGGAAGGTTCCCTTCCGCTTCTCCGCGTTCAAGGGGCTGCTGAACGGATGTTCGGTGCCCTCGAGCCGCAGGACCTCGAACTGGGCCGGCGTCAGCTCGCCGCGCCATTCGGCGTCGCTGCGGACGACGCGATCCGGGCGCGACGGCTCGGACGCGGCCTGTGCGCGGCGCAGCGCGAAGCTGGCGCCTGCCAGGACGGAGAGGAAGTTTCGACGTTTCATGCACTGTTCTCCGAATGCGTGGATCGACGCCCCATTGGTCGCCGGCCGAACCGCATTCTTACTCCATCCGATCCCCGAACGGCCCCGCAATCCCTTGCTGTCCGCAGGGGCGGCCACCGGCGTACCCGCGGCGGGGCAGCGGCAAGCGCGCCAACGTGTCGCCGTAGACTGATCGCGCACGGCCCGGGCGCGACAGGACCGCCCGCCCGGTCCGAACTACGGAGCGCGCCGCGATGGAATTCCGGATCGAGCACGACACGATGGGCGAGGTCAAGGTTCCGGCCGACCGTTACTGGGGGGCGCAGACCCAGCGGTCCAAGGAAAACTTCACGATCGGCGGCCAGCTGATGCCGCTGGAGGTGATACGGGCGCTGGCCCTCGTGAAGAAGGCCGCCGCCCTGACCAACGTGGACGCCGGGGTCCTCAGCCCGGACAAAGGCGGCTGGATCGCCGCCGTCTGCGACGAGATCCTCGCCGGCCGGCACGACGACCAGTTCCCGCTGGTGGTCTGGCAGACGGGCTCCGGCACCCAGACGAACATGAACGTCAACGAAGTGATCGCAAACCGCGCGCACGTGCTCGCGGGCGGCAGCCTGGCGGACGCCCGCAAGCGCGTGCACCCGAACGACGACGTCAACCGGTCGCAGTCGACCAACGACGCCTTTCCGACCGCGATGCACGTCGCCGCCTACCGGTCGCTGGTCGAGCACGTGCTGCCGGCGTTGCGGCGCCTGCGCGAAACGCTGGATCGGAAGTCCCGCGCCCATCGGGACGTGGTCAAGATAGGGCGCACCCACATGATGGACGCCACGCCGCTGACGCTCGGCCAGGAGCTGTCGGGCTTCGTCTCGCAGCTCGACCACGCCATGGTCGCGATCGGCGCCACCCTCGATCACCTCTCCGAGCTCGCGCTCGGAGGCACCGCGGTCGGCACGGGGCTGAACGCCCCGCCGGGCTTCGGGGCGGCGGCCGCGCACCGCATCGCCGAGCTCACCGGCCATCCGTTCCGCAGCGCGGGGAACAAGTTCGAGGCGCTCGCCGCGCACGACGCGCTCGTGCACGCCTCGGGCGCCCTGAAGGCCGCCGCGGTGGGCCTGATGAAGATCGCCAACGACGTGCGCCTGCTCGCTTCCGGACCCCGCTGCGGCATCGGCGAGCTGCGGATCCCGGAGAACGAGCCGGGTTCGTCGATCATGCCGGGCAAGGTCAACCCGACCCAGGTCGAGGCCCTGACCATGGTGTGCGCCCAGGTGATCGGCAACGACGTCGCGATCGGCGTCGCGGGGATGAGCGGCCAGTTGCAGCTCAATGCCTTCAAGCCGGTGATGATCGCCAACCTGCTCGCGTCGGCGCGGCTGCTGGGCGACGCCTGCGACTCGTTCGATCGGCACTGCGCGGCGGGGATCGAGCCCGTGCTGCCGGTGATTCGCCGCAACCTCGAGAATTCGCTCATGCTGGTGACCGCGCTCAGCCCCCACATCGGCTACGAGAATGCCGCGCGCATCGCGCACAAGGCGCACGCGGAGGGCAAGACGCTGCGCGAGGCCGCGATCGAGCTCGGGCAGGTGACCGACGAGGAGTTCTCGCGCTGGGTCCGTCCCGAGACGATGGTCGGCGAAACCATCCCATGAAACCGCCAGAAGCCGAGGTCACCCTCCCGCGCCGGCCGGTGTTGCGGCCGGGCCCACCGGCCCGGTGGCGAACGGCTTCTCCGGCTGCATGGTCGTCGTCAGCAGGATTCCGACGACCATCAGGATCATGCTGCCCACGAACGGCAGGTCCCAGTTGCCCGTCAGGTCGATCAGGAAGCCGCCCACCGGCGGCGAGATGATCGCCGCCAGCGCGGATCCGGTATTCATCATCCCGCTCGCCGTGCCCGAGAACTCCGGCGCGATGTCCATGGGGATCGCCCACATCGGCCCGATCGTCATCTCGGCGAAGAAGAAGCCGGCCGACAGGCAAGCCAGCGACACGTACAGGTCGTGCGTGAAGGGCAGCGGCAGCAGCGACAGCAGCGTCAGGCACATGCATATGGCGACCATCGTGCAGCGCGCGAGCCTCAGGCGCCCGGTGCGCGCAAGGATGCGGTCGGACACGATGCCGCCCAGCGTGTCGCCGACCACCCCGGCCACGAATACGCTCGACGCGAACAGGGCCGACTTCTTCAGGTCGAGCTGGTAGCTGTGCAGGAAATACTGCGGGATCCAGCTCAGGAACAGCCATAGCGTCCAGCCGTAGCAGAAATAGACCACCGTCACCGGCGCCATGCGCCGGAAAAGAGGGCCCCACGGCACCGACCCCGACCGCGGCGCGGGAGGCTGCAGCACCGCCAGCTCCTCGGGCGTGATGCGCGGATGGTCCTCGGGGCGTTCGGTGAAGGTCAGCGCCCAGGCGACCACCCACACGAAACTGACGGCACCCAGCACGTAGAACGAGGTGCGCCAGCCGGACCAGGTCATGATCAGCGCCACCAGGTACGGCGTCACCGAGTTGCCGATGCGCGACCCCGCATGCGTGAAACCCTGCACGAAACCGCGCCGGGCGTGCGCGAACCAGCGCGACATCGCGCTGGTCGCCGCGGGGAACGTTGCGCCTTCGCCCAGGCCGAGCAGCACGCGCGCCGCAAGCATCGTCGCCAGCCCGCCGGCCATGCCGGTCAGCACGGTCGCCACCGCCCAGATCAGCGAGCAGACCAGCAGGGTCCGGCGCGCCCCGAAGCGGTCGCTGACCCAGCCGCCGATGATCTGGAACAGGAAGTAGGGGTAGGCGAAGGCCGAGAACACGAAGCCGACCTGCGTGTTGGACAGCCCGAATTCCTTGCCGAAACCCGCCGCCGCGGTGCTCACGTTGACCCGGTCCACGTAGGTGATGAAGTACATCAGGACCAGCATCATCAGCACGACAGTCGTGGCGCGGAAGCCCTTCACCGATGTCTCCTCTGGGTGAGTCCGGACGCGAAGCGCGGCAGGAACCGGCAACCTTTGCGCGGGAGTACCCGGATCCGGATTTCGGGGGCAAACTACTCCCTTCAGCCGGACGTGACAATCGATACGCGCCGCAACGGCGTCATCGCGCGGCGGATCCAACGGAGGCGCACATGGCCGATTCGATACGCAAGGTCGATTACTTCTACGTGACGGTCCCCGACACGCCGGGACAGGGCGCGAAGATCCTGTCGTCGCTCGCCGCCGAGGGCGTCAACCTGCTCGCCTTCTCCGGCTTTCCCAGCAACCGCAAGGGGCAGCTCGACCTCGTGCCCGAGGATCCGGCGGCATTCAAGCTTGCCGCGAAGAAGCTCAAGCTCAAGCTCAGTGCGCGCAAGACCGCCTTCCTGGTGCAGGGGGACGATCGTGTCGGCGCGATGAACGAGACCCTGGACAAGCTTGCCGGCGCGAAGATCAACGTCACGGCGCTCGACGCGGTCTGCAGCGGCGGCGGGCGCTACGCGGCCATCTTCTGGGTCAAGCCGCTGTCGGTGTCGAAGGCGGCCAGGCTTCTCGGCGCGAGCTGACCGAAGCGACCTGACGCGCCCGGGTACTCACGCCGCGGCGGCGGATTCGAGGCGCGCGCGCATCCGCTCGGCGAGCTCGGGCAGGCGCCGGTGCCGCGCCGCGATGCGCTCCGGATCCGGGTCGCGCTGGCGCTCGCCCCAGACCGACTGCGGAAAGTGGGCATCGCCGGCGAAACGCGGAATCACGTGCCAGTGCAGGTGCGGCACGAGGTTGCCGAAGCTGGCGAGATTGACCTTGTCCGGCGCCAGCACCTCGCGCAGCGCAGCCTCGACGGCGAACACCGCCCTCATCATGCGGCCGCGCGCGCCGGCATCGAGGTCGCTCATCTCGCGCACGTGCCGGTCCCAGATCACGCGCGCGAAGCCCGGGTAGTCGGCGTCCTCGACCAGAACGACGCGCAGCTCGCCGTCGCGCCAGACGAGCCGGCCGCCCTCCGCGGCGCAAAGATGGCAGCCGGCGGGGGCCGGCTCCGGCACACTCACACGAGCACCCGTTCGATGCCGCCCTGGCCCGCGCGCGCGACGTACTCGGGCAGCCAGTTCTCGCCCAGCAGCCTGCGCGCGATCTCGACCACGATGTAGTCGGCGTCGACGTCGACGTCGTCGTTGTAGCGCTTCAGGCCCTGCAGGCACGACGGGCACGAGGTCAGCACCCGGACGTCGCCGTCGAAGCCGTCGGCGCGCATGCGCCCTGCATCGCTGCGCAGCTCCTCTTCCTTGCGGAACCGCACCTGCGTCGAGATGTCGGGACGCGACAGCGCCAGCGTGCCGCTCTCGCCGCAGCAGCGGTCGCTCCTGGCGATGCGCGTGCCGTCGGCCGCCGCGATCAGGCCGTTGACCGTCTGCAGCGGGTCGCGCAGCTTCATCGGGCTGTGGCAGGGGTCGTGGTACAGGTAGCGCACGCCGCGCACGCCTTCCAGCCTCACGCCCTTTTCGAGCAGGTATTCGTGGATGTCCAGGATGCGGCAGCCCGGGAAGATCTCCTCGAATTTGTAACCCTGCAGCTGGTCGTAGCAGGTGCCGCAGCTCACGACCACGGTCTTGATGTCCAGGTAGTTCAGCGTGTTGGCGACCCGGTGCAGCAGCACGCGGTTGTCGGTGATGATCTTCTCGGCGCGATCGAACTGCCCGGCGCCGCGCTGCGGGTACCCGCAGCACAGGTAGCCCGGGGGCAGCACGGTCTGCACGCCGACGTGCCACAGCATCGCCTGGGTCGCCAGCCCCACCTGCGAGAACAGGCGCTCCGACCCGCACCCCGGGAAATAGAACACCGCCTCGGCATCGCCCGACGCGCGCGCGGGGTCGCGGATGATCGGCACGTAGCGCGTGTCCTCGACGTCGAGCAGCGCGCGCGCGGTCTTCTTCGGCAACCCGCCCGGCATCTTCTTGTTGACGAAGTGGATCACCTGCGCCGCCAGCGGCGCGCGGCCGGTCGATGCCGGCGGCTGCCGGGTCTGGGCGCGCGCGCTCAGCGCGAACGCCCGGTTGGCCAGCCGCTGGGCGCGGTAGCCCCAGTCGATCATCGCCTTGCGCGCGAGCTTGATCGTCTCGGGGTTGGTGGCGTTCAGGAACAGCATCGCCGCCGCGGTGCCGGGGTTGAAGCGCCGGTGGCCGGTGCGGCGCAGCAGGTCGCGCATCGCCATCGACACGTCGCCGAAATCGATGTCGACCGGGCAGGGCGCCGCGCACTTGTGGCACAGCGTGCAGTGGTCGCCGACGTCGGAGAACTCGTCCCAGTGCCGCAGCGAGATGCCGCGCCGCGTCTGCTCCTCGTACAGGAAGGCCTCGATCAGCAGCGACGCGGCGAGGATCTTGTTGCGCGGCGAGTACAGCAGGTTGGCGCGCGGCACGTGGGTGGCGCAGACCGGCTTGCACTTGCCGCACCGCACGCAGTCCTTGATCGCATCCGAGACGCTCTTGATGTCGCTCTGCTGCATGATCAGCGACTCGTGGCCGAGCAGGCTGAAGCTGGGCGTGTAGGCGAGGCTCAGGTCGGCGCCCGGCAGGAGCTTGCCGCGGTTGAAGCGGCCCTCGGGGTCGACGCGCCGCTTGAAGGCGCGGAACTCGCGCAGCTCGCCGTCGTCGAGGTACTCGAGCTTGGTGATGCCGATCCCGTGCTCGCCCGAGATCACGCCGCCGAGCGCGCGCGCGATGCCCATGATCCGCGCCACCGCGCGCCCCGCCTCCTGCAGCATCGCGTAGTTGTCGGAATTGACCGGGATGTTGGTGTGCACGTTGCCGTCGCCCGCGTGCATGTGCAGGGCGACGAAAACGCGCGACCTGAGCACGCGCGCGTGGATCGCATCGAGCTCGGCCAGCAGCGGCGCAAAGGCGCCGCCGCTGAAGACGAGGTGCAGCGCGGCGCGCACCTCGCTCTTCCACGAGATCCGGATCGTGCGGTCCTGCAGCAGGTCGAAGACGGTGCCGCGCCTGCCTGCCGCCTGCCGGTAGCCGAGCGCTTCCAGCGCAGGGCCCGCCGACTCGAGCGGCGAGTCGAGGCCGCGCAGCAGGTGCGACCAGCGCGCCCGCACCGCGGCGATCAGCTCCAGCGCGCGCGCGACCCGGTCGCCGACGATCTGCTCGCGCGGCAGACGGTCGATGTCGGCGTCGCCGGTCTTGCCGAGGCGGAAGTCGCCCGCCACATGGCCCTGCAGCGCATCGAGCAGCGCCAGCTTGTTGCCGGCCGAGAGCTCGATGTTGATGCGCTCGATCGCGTCGGTGTACTCGCCCATGCGGGCGAGCGGGATCACGACGTCTTCGTTGATCTTGAACGCGTTGGTGTGCCGCGCGATCGCGGCGGTCTTGGCGCGGTCGACCCAGAAGGCCCTGCGCGACTCGGCGCTGACCGCGACGAAGCCCTCGCCGCTGCGGCCGTTGGCCATCCGCACGACGTCCGAGGCGGCGCGCGCCACCGAGTCCTCGTCGTCGCCGACGATGTCGCCCAGCAGCACCATCTTGGGCAGGGTGCCGCGCGGCGACTTGGTCGTGTAGCCGACGGCGCGCAGATAGCGCTCGTCGAGGTGCTCGAGGCCGGCCAGGATCGCGCCTCCCGGCCGCCGGTCGAGGTGGTCCTTGATCTCGACAATGGCGGGGATCGCATCGCGCGCCTGGCCGAAGAACTCCAGGCACACGGTGCGCGTGCAGCCCGGCATCCGGTGCACGACCCAGCGGGCGCAGGTGATCAAGCCGTCGCAGCCCTCCTTCTGGACGCCCGGCAGCCCGCCCAGGAACTTGTCGGTCACGTCCTTGCCGAGGCCCGACTTGCGGAACCGCGCGCCGTCGATCTCGAGCCGCTCGCGCCGCAGCTCGCGCGCGGCGCCGGCCGGCTGGGCGCCGTCCTTCCAGACCAGATCGAAGCGCGCGAGCGGCGCCTCGTGGATCTTGCCCCGGTTGTGGCCGACGCGCGTGACCTCGAGCCAGTTTCCCTCCGGGTCGACCATGCGCCACCAGGCGAGGTTGTCGACCGCCGTGCCCCAGAGGACCGCCTTCTTGCCTCCCGCGTTCATCGCGATGTTGCCGCCGATGCACGAAGCGTCGGCCGAGGTCGGATCGACCGCGAACACGTAGCCGGCGCGCTCGGCCGCCTGCGCCACGCGCCGCGTCACCACGCCCGCCTCCGACAGCACGGTCGGCACCTCGCCGTCGACCTGCGGCAGCTGCACCGCCTCGACCTCCGAGCAGCGTTCGAGCTTCTCGGTATTGATGACCGCCGACATCGGCGTCAGCGGGACGGCGCCTCCGGTGTAGCCGGTGCCGCCGCCGCGCGGAATCACGGTCAAGCCGAGCTCGACGCAATCGCGCACCAGCGCCGGGACTTCGTCCTCGCGGTCGGGACACAGCACGACGAACGGATATTCGACGCGCCAGTCGGTCGCGTCGGTCACGTGCGAGACGCGCGCGAAGGCGTCGAAGCGCAGATTGTCGCCGCGGGTGTGCCGGCCCAGCAGCCGGCGCGCCCGCCGGCGCAGCTCGCGCCAGTCCCCGAAGTCGCGCGCGAAGGCCTGCACCGCGGCGCGCGTCGTCTCGAGCAGCTGTCCGACCTTGGCGTCGCGCTCGCGGTCGGCGGGCTCCCGGCGCAGCTCGATCTCGTGCAGGCGGTGGTCCATGGCCCCGATCAGCAGGCGCAGCCGCTTCGGGTTCTCGAGCAGGTCGTCCTGCAGGTAGGGGTTGCGGCGCACGACCCAGATGTCGCCGAGGACCTCGTACAGCATGCGCGCGCTGCGGCCCGTGCGGCGCTCGGCACGCAGATCCTCCAGCACGGCCCAGGCCGGCGCCCCGAGCAGGCGGATCACGACCTCGCGATCGGAGAACGACGTGTAGTTGTAGGGAATCTCGCGCAGCCGGGCGGGCGGATCGAGCGTGGTCGAACCGGCTTCGGCCGGCAGCGCGGGAAATTGCGGCGCGTTCATCGGATGCGGCGGTGCAGCGCTTAAAGCCGGAGTTTATCGGCTGCGGCGCGATGCCGAGGGCCGCCGGGACGCCTCAGCGCCACCGCGGCAGTTCGAGCGCCGGCTCCTGCATGGCGGCGACCTGTTCGCGCAACTCCAGGATGCGCGCCTCCCAGTACCGCGGCGTGTCGAACCACGGAAAGGCCGCGGGAAAGGCGGGGTCGTTCCAGCGCCGCGCGATCCACGCCGAGTAGTGGATGAGCCGCAGCGTGCGCAGCGCCTCGATAAGGTGCAGCTCGCGCGGGTCGAAGGCGGCGAAGGTCTCGTAGCCCTCGAGCAGATCGGCGAGCTGCGCGCACATCTCGTCACGCGCGCCCGAGAGCAGCATCCACAGGTCCTGGATCGCCGGGCCCATCCGGCTGTCGTCGAAATCGACGAAATGCGGCCCGTCCTCCGTCCACAGCAGGTTGCCCTCGTGGCAGTCCCCGTGCAGGCGGATCGGGCGGAACGTGCCGGCGCGGTCGAACGCCGCGCGCAGGCCGTCGAGCGCCTGGCCGACGACGCCCCGGTACACCTCGAGCAGCTCGGGCGGCAGCCAGCCGTGCCCGGCCAGGTAACGGCTCGGCTCGGTCGCGAAGTTCTCGATGTCGAGCGCCGGCCGGGCGCGATAGGGGCTCGCGGCACCGACCTCGTGCAGGCGGCCGATGAAGCGCCCGATCCGGCGCCGTACCGCCGGGTCGGACAGTTCCGGCGCGCGGCCGCCGCGGCGCGGGAAGACCGCGAAACGGAAGTCCATATGATGATGCAGCGTCGCGCCGGCGAGAACCAACGGGGGCACGGCCGGCACCTCGCGCGCGGCCAGTTCGGCCTCGAAGGCGTGCTCCTCGAGGATCGCGTCGTCCGGCCAGCGGGCCGGGCGGTAGAACTTGACCACGACCGACCCGGGTGGACCCGGTTCGGCGCCCGCTCCGACGGCTGCCGGCTCGAGGCCGACCTGGAACACGCGGTTCTCGTAGCTGTTCAGCGCGAGCAGGCGCCCGGAGCTGTACAGTCCGACCGAGTCGACCGCGTTCAGGATCACATCGGGCGTCAATGCCGCGAAGGGAGCGGCTTGCGGACCGGTCGAGGGGCGCTGCATGCCGCCAGCTTAGTCCGCCCCGGCCCGCGACATGTCATCGGCGCATGCGGGTGCTTGTGGTACAAGCGCCGCGGTCCGCGTATCCCGCCATGACCCGACCCGCCATGACCCCCGCGATGAACCTGAGCTTCCTGCGCGAGCTGTACGCGGGTTTCGTCCGCGCCCGCGGAATCGGCCGCCATTTCCGCCGTTTCACGCTGCTCGAGACGCTGCTGCGCGAGCCGGTTGCGCGCGAGGTCCCGGCGACGATGGCCGATACGCTGCTCGCGGCGGCGCGCGCGAGCGGCGCCGACGCGCTGGCCGCGCTGGGCTCGCATCCCAACGGGCTGACCGAGTCGCAGGCCGCCGACGCGCGCGCCGTGCACGGCCCGAACGAGGTCGGGCACGACAGGCCGCTGCCGTGGTGGGTCCACCTGTGGCACTGCTACCGCAATCCGTTCAACCTGCTGCTGACGCTGCTGGCGGCGATCTCGTTCTACACGGAGGACGTCAAGGCGACGATCGTGATCGGCTCGATGGTGCTGCTGTCGACGGTGATCCGGTTCGTGCAGGAAACGCGCTCCAACCGCGCCGCCGACAGGCTCAAGGAGATGGTCAGCACCACGGCCACCGTGCTGCGGCGGGACCCGGCCGAGATCGCCGCCGAGGAGGCGCGCCGCTTCTTCCAGGCGACCTTGCGGCCCAAGCCGCCGCGGAAGGCCGAGGTCGCGCTCAAGCGCCTCGTGCCGGGCGACGTCGTGCTGCTGTCGGCCGGCGACATGCTGCCGGCCGACGTGCGCCTGCTGGCCGCGAAGGACCTTTTCGTCAGCCAGGCGGCGATGACCGGCGAGTCGCTGCCGGTCGAGAAGTTCGCCGAGCTTCGGGGCGCGCCCAGCGCCAACCCGCTCGAATGCGAGAACCTCGCCTTCATGGGCACCAACGTGGTCAGCGGCTCGGCCACCGCCCTGGTCGTGACGACCGGCAACCACACCTATTTCGGCGCCCTTGCCCAGCGCGTGGGCGCCGCGGACCGCACGCCGACCGCGTTCCAGGCGGGCGTCAACAAGGTGAGCTGGCTGCTGATCCGGTTCATGCTGGTGATGACGCCGCTCGTGCTGCTGATCAACGGCCTGACGAAGGGCAACTGGACCGAGGCCTTCCTGTTCGCGCTGTCGGTGGCGATCGGGCTGACGCCCGAAATGCTGCCGATGATCGTCACCTCGACGCTGGCCAAGGGCGCGGTGTTCCTGTCGCGCAAGAAGGTCATCGTCAAGCGCCTGGATGCGATCCAGAACTTCGGCGCGATGGACGTGCTGTGCACCGACAAGACCGGCACGCTGACGCAGGACCGGATCTTCCTGTCGCGCCACATCGACGTGGCCGGCGAGGATTCCGACGCCGTGTTGCGCTATGCCTACCTGAACAGCGCATACCAGACCGGGCTCAAGAACCTGCTCGACGTCGCCGTGCTCGAGCACGCCCGCGAGCGGCGCGAGATGCGCGAGGTGGGGGCGGCGTTCCGCAAGGTCGACGAGATCCCGTTCGATTTCACGCGCCGCCGCATGTCGGTCGTGGTGACCGAGCCGGACCGCCACCACCTGCTGATCTGCAAGGGCGCGGTCGAGGAGATCCTCGCGGTGTGCACGCGGGTGCAGCGGGCCGGCGCCGAGGAACCCCTGACGCCCGAAACGCTGGCGGCGGTGCGCGAGGTCACCGGCGACCTCAATGCCGAGGGCCTGCGCGTCGTCGCGGTGGCGGCGCGCGAGCTGCCGCCGGTCAGGGAGACCTACGGTCTCGCCGACGAGAGCGACCTCACGCTGATCGGCTACATCGCCTTCCTGGACCCGCCGAAGGAATCGACGGCGCCGGCGCTCAAGGCGCTCGCCGCCCACGGCATCGCGGTCAAGATCCTGACCGGTGACAACGATCTCGTCACGCGCAAGATCTGCCGCGAAGTCGGGCTCGAGACCGGCGGCATCGTGGTGGGCTCCGAGATCGAGCGCATGGACGAGACGCAGCTCAGGGTCGCCGTCGAGCGCAACAACGTGTTCGCGCGCCTCACGCCGGAGCACAAGGAGAGGATCGTGCGGGCGCTGCGCGCCGGCGGCCACGTGACCGGCTTCCTCGGCGACGGCATCAACGACGCATCCGCGCTGCGCGCCGCCGACATCGGCATCTCGGTCGACAGCGCGGTCGACATCGCGAAGGAGGCGGCCGACATCATCCTGCTCGAGAAGAGCCTGCTGGTGCTGGAGGAGGGCGTGGTCGAGGGCCGGCGCACCTTCGCGAACATGCTGAAGTACATCAAGATGACCGCGAGCTCGAACTTCGGCAACGTGTTCTCCGTGCTGATCGCGGGCGCCTTCCTGCCGTTCCTCCCGATGCTGCCGCTGCAGCTGCTGGTGCAGAACCTGCTCTACGACATCTCGCAGATCGCGATCCCATTCGACAACGTCGACGCCGAGCTCGTGCAGCAGCCGCAGCGCTGGCGCCCCGAAGACATCGGCCGCTTCATGGTCGTGTTCGGGCCGGTGAGCTCGGTCTTCGACGTCTGCACGTTCGCGCTGATGTGGTGGGTGTTCGGGGCCACCACCGAGGCCCAGCAGTCGCTGTTCCAGTCGGGCTGGTTCGTCGAAGGACTGGCGACGCAGACCCTGATCGTGCACATGATCCGGACGGCGAAAGTGCCGTTCCTGCAGAGCCGGGCCGCCACGCCGCTGCTCGTGACCACGATTGTTATCGTGGTCTTCGGCACGTTCATCGTGATGGGGCCGCCCGCGCCGCTGTTCAAGTTCCAGCCCCTGCCGGCGGCCTACTTCGCGTGGACGGCGCTGATCGTCGTGGGCTACATCGCGCTCACGCAACTCGTCAAGCGCGCGTATCTGCGAAGATACGGCTGGCAGTAGGGCGCCGGCCGCCGCCGCAGCCACTTTGCTGCGCTGCGTTCATTGCGTAGTTGTTTCACTGCAGCATCAGCCGCATCGTCCGACCGTCGGATGGTGTCCGAGCAACAGCGGGGCCCGCCGCTCGGCGTCGACCGGCGGCGGCACAGCGCACCCGCGCGAGGCGCGCATACAATCGCCCCGGCGAAGCCGGGGATCGCAAATCGCCCGGGCCAAGCCGGGGATCGCAATCGCCCCGGCGAAGCCGGGGATCGTGTGGCCCGCGGCGGTTCGAACGATCGTCTCCTGGGGGAAGCATTTGACCATGCAAAGACAGCTTCGGCGCCCGCTGCTGCTCGCGGTTGCGGCGCTGGCGGGAATCGTGGCGGACGGCTGCGGCGGCAGCGCCAACACGGCGGGCGGAGGTGGCGGGGGAGGCGGCGGCGGCTTCGGTACGAACGCCGGCGCGTACTTCGTCAGCGGTCGCGCCAACCGGTCGACCACCAACAACACGATCCAGTTCTTCGGACAGTCGGCGGGGCTCGGCTCGCCGGCCGACGGTTACGACCTCGTCGCGGCCGATTCGTCGGGGAACGCTTCTCCGGTCATCGCTGCCGGCGGCAGCTGGCTGAATCTTGCGACGGTGTCCGAATGGACCGCGGCCAGCGGGACGGCAACCGCCTGGGCCACGCGCTTCCGGGTCTATGCCGGCACCGACAGCCTCCTGCACGTCGTCGACCTGGGTGCGCCCAGCGGATCGAGCGTCGCCAAGGTGGCGGCCACGCAGTTGTCGACGGCTTCCACTTCGATCATCTGCCCCGCGGAGAGCCCGTATGTCGTCGACGACTACGCGCTGGCCTCCCGCTCCTGGGTCGTGTTCCGCATCAACGGTCCGGACGACAATTGCGGGACGCCAGACGACCGGTTCGAGGCGATCCGGCTGAACGCCGCGCCCACCGACGCGCCGACGGCGCTGACGCAGAGCTCGACCAGCGTCAGCGGCGGGACCGACTTCGTGCAGCCGGTGGAGACGCTGCGCGACGGCACCGGCAAGGTGACCGGGGTTCTCGAGCTGGTCCACCCGCCCGTGTCGAACACGAACGGGCTGATCGTTCCGCTGGCCCCGCCGACCCTGCAGCTGGCCGACGCGAATCTCGCCAATCCGAAGCGCATCGGCTCCCAGATCGCTGGCCTGGGCCTGAGCGCCGGCGGTTCGGGCGATTTCCGCAGCCTCGGCGTCGCGCGCGGTTCGAATGTCTGGCTGTACGCCGATACGACCGTGATAATGGCGATCGTCAATCCGGCGGGCCTGCCGACGAGCAGCGTGACCGTCTATACGCCCCTGCAGGGCGACGTGCTGCAGCAATCGGTGGTGTTCGATCCCGACGGGACGACGGCGTACCTCGCGTTCAGCAATCTCACCACGGGCAGCTACATCGTGAAGGTCGACACGACCGTCGCCTCGCCCGCCGGGGTCCAGATCGTGGCCGATGCGACGACCACCTCGGCGATCAACGTGATCGGGGCGACGTCGACCAACGTCATCTACGCGATGGCGGACGGATCGGCGCTCAAGGCCGCGCCCAAGTCGGGAACGTCCAGCACGGCCCCGACGGTCATCGCCGCGCTGGCGAGCCCCCTGGCCCTGAGCGGCACGTGGCAGGTGGCGATCGTCGGCGACACCGTCTACTACACGGTCGACGGCACGTCGACGCCGCTGTCGCAGGCGTATTCAGCCGCGGCCGGGACGTCTTCGATCACGTCGACCGCCATCGGCTCCGGAAGCGCGGTGCTCGGTGCGGCGCTGGCGTCGCCGGTATCGACCGTCGCGCCGGCCGCGAACGCCTCGGCCATCATCGCAACCGGCCTGCAGGCGACCTCGGGTACGCTGCTGGAGGGAGCGACGATTTCGGGCTACGGCAGCACGGGCGCGTCCGCCGTCACGTACGGAAGCCTGGCGGCGGTCGCCAACGGCTACGACTCGTCGACAACGCTGTCCGATGGCCCGCTTCAGACCGGGCTGCCGGCGTTCATCGAGCTGAGCGGCAACTCGAACGGCACCACGGCGTTCGACCTCGAGTTTCTGACGCTGGGGACGGCGGGCGTCAAGAAGCTCACCAACAACATCCAGTGACAGGCGGGGCCCTCACCCCCGGGCCCCTCTCCCGCGCGGAGCGCGGGAGAGGGGAGTCTCCTAGAAGGACAGGCTGACGGCCATTCCAGCCGCGATCTCCGAGCTCGCGCTCGACAGTCCCTTGGTCACGTACAGGCGCGCCGTCGACGCCGCGCCGAAGCCAGCGTTCAAATAAGCGGTCGCCTCGCGCCGGGATCCGAGGCCGTAGGCAAGCGGCCGCTCCGCATACAGGCCGAGCCCGACCGCCAGCGGCGGAGCGAGCTTGTAAGAGCCGTCGATGCTCGCGAACGGAGAGTTGCGCAGCGCGACGACATCGGTGCGGCCCCTCCACGTATAGCCGGCGCCGAGGGCGTAGGTGACGGGGCCGATCGTCCGGACGCGCTCGGCCTGCCCGGTGTAGTCGTTGCGACCGCTGCCGAGGCCGCGCGTCGCATCGGCGGTGCCGCCGAACTTGACGTGTCCGGCCGCGCGGTAGACCGGATCCGCTTCGTCGCCGCGCGGGAACTCGTAGCTCACGCCTGCAACGACTTCGCCGCGGCCGCTTGCCTTCTGCGTCGAAGTCCCGCGCACAATGCCGGGGACGATGACGCCGTCGACCGGAACGCTGCCGGCCGGCGCGGTCACGGTCAGATACGGAACGGTGAGGTCGAAGCCCCAGGAACGGCCGCCGACCGCGAACGCGATCGGGACGCGGGAGTAGGAGGCGCTTGCCGCCGCCCCGTAGTGGCCCGAGCCCTGGTCGTAGCCGAGGCTCAGCGAATATCTCTCCGCGTCCTCGTCCCGCGTATCGCCGCGCGAAGCATCGGCCGGGCCTGCGGCAAGCGCCGGCACCGCCCAGCCCGCGGTGAGCAGCAACAGCCCGATCGCGAGCTGCTTCATGTCGACTCCTCCACCTCTGACTCCGAACGGGCTCCGGCGGCTCCCGCGCCCCCATCGCCGCGCCTCGTCGTCGCGGGCGCTTAAATTACACTCAATCCCGGCCGCGAGACTGCGGACGTGCGTTCGGATTCGCTCAAACGGGGCACAATCCCCGCCGGCGCCGCCCACCTTCGAATCACCCCTTCTTTCGGGAGTGCCCGCCCCATGCCGGCCCAGGAATACCTGCGTCGCATCCTGAACGCTCGCGTCTACGACGTCGCGATCGAGACGCCGCTGGACGCCGCGCCCCGCCTGTCGCAGCGGCTCGGCAACCGCGTGCTGCTCAAGCGCGAGGACCTTCAGCCGGTGTTCAGCTTCAAGCTGCGCGGCGCATACAACAAGATGGTCCGCATGGCGCCGGAGCAGCGCGCGCGCGGCGTGATCGCGGCGTCCGCCGGCAATCACGCGCAGGGGGTTGCGCTGGCGGCGCGGCGGCTGGGATGCCGGGCCGTGATCGTGATGCCGGTCACCACGCCGCAAGTCAAGGTCGAGGCGGTGCGGGCCCTCGGCGCGGACGCGGTGCTGCACGGGGATTCCTACTCCGACGCGTACGCGCATGCGCTCGAGCTGCAGGCGCGGCGGCGGCTGACGTTCGTGCATCCTTTCGACGACCCCGACGTGATCGCCGGCCAGGGCACGATCGGGATGGAGATCCTGCGCCAGCATCACCCCGTCGAGCACGGCCCGATGCATGCCATTTTCGTCGCGATCGGCGGCGGCGGCGTGATCTCGGGCATCTCCGCCTACGTCAAGGCGCTGCGACCCGACATCCGCGTGATCGGGGTGCAGACCACCGATTCGGACGCGATGGCACGGTCGCTCGCGGCAGGGCGGCGCGTGCAGCTGCACGAAGTGGGCCTTTTCTCCGACGGCACCGCGGTCAGGATGGTCGGCGAGGAGACGTTCAAGCTCTGCCGGCAGTACGTGGACGAGGTGCTCACGGTCGACACCGACGCGCTGTGCGCGGCGATCAAGGACGTGTTCCAGGACACGCGCTCGATCCTCGAGCCGGCCGGCGCGCTCGCGATCGCCGGCTGCAAGGCGTACGTCGAGCGCGAGCGCCTGCGCGGACAGACGCTGGTCGCGGTGGCCACCGGCGCCAACATGAACTTCGACCGGCTGCGCTTCGTCGCCGAGCGGGCTGAGGTCGGCGAGGAGCGCGAGGCGGTGTTCGCGGTGACGATCCCCGAGCAACCGGGATCGTTCAGGCGATTCTGCGCGCTGGTGGGCAACCGCAACGTCACCGAGTTCAACTACCGGATCGCCGACAGCCGGGTCGCGCACATCTTCGTCGGCGTGCAGATCGGCCGCCGAGACGAGGCGCGCCTGCTCGCCCGCACGTTCGAGAAGGCGGGCTTCGCCACGCTCGACCTGACCGACGACGAGCTCGCCAAGCTGCACCTGCGCCACATGGTGGGCGGCCGCTCGCCGCTGGCGCAGGACGAGCTGCTCTACCGCTTCGAGTTCCCCGAGCGGCCCGGCGCATTGATGCGCTTCCTGACGTCGATGTCGCCGAACTGGAACATCTCGCTGTTCCATTACCGCAACCAGGGCGCCGACTACGGCCGCATCCTGGTCGGGCTGCAGGTGCCGCGCGGCGAGAAAGGCGCGCTGCGCAAGTTCCTCGCGGCGTTGAAGTACCGCTACTGGGACGAGAGCGACAGCCCGGCGTATCGGCTGTTCCTGAGCATGAACGGGACGGGAGCCGATCGCCCGCGGGCATGAGGCGGGGCCGCGGGTTGCTCCAGCGGCGACGGCGTTGCCGCCGTGGTCGGCAAGGGCGAGGACTCCCCGGCGCCGGATGGCGCCCGTCAGCTTATCGCGCGCGCAAGCGCGAACGCCACCGCGGCGGCGAGCCCGCCGACGGTGAACGTCTGCAACGCCGAGCGCATCCGCGGCGCACCGGTGAAGCGCCCCTTGATGTAGCCGAACACGGCCAGCGCCGCGAGCGTGACCGCGGCCGACCACGGCAGCGCGCGCGCGACGGAGTCGAACGCCATGTACGGCATCAGCGGTATCAAGCCGCCGACGATATAGCTGGCCCCGATCGTCAGTGCCGAGCGCGTCGCGCGACGGGGGTCGGGGCGTTCGAGCCCGAGTTCGAACCGCATCATGAAATCGCGCCAGGCGACCGGCCGCTCGCGCAGGCCCTCGATCAGCGCGCCGTAGTGGCCGGCCGTCAGGCCGTAGCCCTGGAAGATCTCGGCCACTTCGTCGACCTCCGCATCGGTCTTCTCGAGGATCTCCTGCTCCTCGCGCGCGAGCTCGGAGGCGTAATGCTCCGCGTCGCCGCGCGCCGCCAGATAGCCCCCCAGCCCCATCGCGACCGCGCCGGCCGCGATCTCGGCCACGCCGGCGGTCACGACGATCCCGACGCCGGCGGCGGCGCCGCTGATCCCGGCGGCCAGCGCGAACGGAACCGTCAGGCCGT
Source organism: uncultured Burkholderiaceae bacterium (assembly GCA_964512305.1). Taxonomy (GTDB): domain Bacteria; phylum Pseudomonadota; class Gammaproteobacteria; order Burkholderiales; family Burkholderiaceae_F; genus CAZEIW01. The sequence continues at coordinate 28,987 of CAZEIW010000019.1, forward strand.
CGGCCATCCCGATCACGACGTCGCGCACGAGGTCGCTTGCTTCAAAATGGGTCTCTCGGTGAAGATAGGCGTCCAACTCGGTCTCCCCTTGCCGCTGCGCACCCCGCGACGCTGAACCCCGTGACGGTACGGCTTTCCGCCCCGCTTTCGCTCCGATTGCTGCTGGCCACGGCGCTCATCTCTTTCGTCGCCGCGCTGGCCGGATGCTACGTCAGCATCGGAACCAACGGGGTGAGCGCCGGCATCGTCAAGATCACGGGGCAGCCCCAGAGCGTCACGGTCAAGGCCGGCGCGACGGCGACCTTCGACGTGTCGGTCATCGCGACCGGAGCCCTGACATTCCAGTGGCGGCGCGACGGCGCGGCGATCGCGGGCGCGACGTCGTTCGCCTACACCACGCCGGCCGTCACGCTGGCCGACAATGGGGCGGCTTTCGACGTCGTCGTGTGCAACGACTTCGAGTGCGTGACGAGCTCGGATGCAATCCTGTCGGTACAACCGTAAGCCTTGCGTGAACTTCCACTGGAGAACCCGATGCCTTCCGAAGAGTTACGGTTCGCCGACTTCCTGCACCGCGATTCCAAGAAGCACGCGACCGGCGAGGCGTTCTCGGCGCCGATCGTCAACACGTCGATCTACGCCCTGCCGGGCGACCCGTCGGGCGCATACCAGTACGCGCGCTGGGCCAATCCCACCTGGACCGCGCTGGAGGAGGCGATCGCGCATCTCGAGGGCGCCGAGACCGTGGTCTTCCCGTCCGGAATGGCCGCGATCGCCGCGATCTTCTGCAGCCAGCTCAAACCGGGCGACCGGGCGCTGCTGCCGTCCGACGGCTACTACACGACGCGCATCGCCGCCGAGAAGTACCTGGTGCCGATGGGCGTGGCCGTCGACACGTGCGCGACCGCGGCGGTGGGCGGCCGCGCGCTGCAAGGATACCGCCTGGTCCTGCTCGAGACGCCGTCCAATCCGGGGCTCGACCTTGCCGACATCCACGCCGCGGCCTCGCGCGCGCACGCCGCGGGCGCGCTGCTCGCGGTCGACAACACCACGATGACGCCGCTCGGCCAGCGCCCGCTCGATCTCGGCGCGGACGCGGTGGTCTCGTCGGACACCAAGGCGGTCAATGGCCACTCCGACCTGCTGTTCGGCCACGTGGCCTCCCGCAACCCCGAGCTGCTCGCGGGCGTGCGCGACTGGCGCCGGGTCTGCGGCGCGATCCCGGGCGCGTTCGAGGCCTGGCTGGTGCACCGGGGGCTCGATACGCTCGAGGTGCGCTTCTCGAGGATGAACGCGACCGCGGCGGTGCTCGCGCAGCGGCTGGCGCAGCACCGCAACGTGCTGGAGGTGAAATACCCCGGCCTGCCTTCGCATCCCGCGCATGCGCTCGCGCGGACGCAGATGCGTCTGCCCGGCGCGCTGATCGGCCTGACGCTCGCAGGCAAGGAGGCCGCGGAGCGTTTCATCGGCGCCTGCCGCTACCTGCGTCCGGCGACGAGCTTCGGCGGCGTGCATTCCTCGGCCGAACGGCGGGCGCGCTGGGGCGAGGCGGTGCACGAGGGCTTCATACGGCTGTCGGTGGGGTGCGAGCCCACCGAGGCGTTGTGCGAGGAGGTGATCAGGGCGCTGGACGGGCTTTGACGGCCGCGGGGCGGCGGCCGGCGAACGGCCCGCAAACCTCACCCCGCCAGCGCGATCTCGACCCGCTTGTTACGCTTGCCCTCGCTGCGGATCCGGATCACCCGGATCGCGCCGATCTCGGCGATGTTCTTCACGTGCGTGCCGCCGCAGGGCTGCAGGTCGATGCCCGGGATCCGAAGCAGCCGGACGCGGCCGGCGCCGCGCGGCGGCTGCACGCTCATCGTCTTGACCAGCTCGGGACGGGCGTCGAGCTCCTCGTCGGTGATCCAGACCGTCTCGGTCTCGATCGCGCGGGCGATCAGCGCGTTGGTCTCGCGTTCGATCTTCGCAGCGTCGAGCTGGCTCATGTCGATGTCGAAATCCAGGCGGGCCTTGTCGGGCGCGATGTTGCCGCCGGTCACGGGCGCGACGACGACGCAGGACATCACGTGCAACGCGGTATGCAGGCGCATCAGCGCGTAGCGGCGTTCCCAGTCGATCTCGAGCCCGACGCCCTCTCCGGGCGCGAGTCCCGCGCCTGCGGCGACCACGTGCAGCACGCTGTCGGGCCCGTCGCCCTTGCGGGTGTCGCCGATCGGCAGCCGTTCGCCGCCTGCGCGCACGAGCACGCCGGTGTCGCCCGGCTGGCCGCCTCCTTGCGGATAGAAGATCGTGCGGTCGAGCTCGATGCCGCGCTCGTGCACCGCCACGACGCGCGCCTCCGCGGTCCGCAGGTACGCATCGTCCCGGAACAGGAGCCCGGTCATGATGCAGCCCCGGGCGGACGCGGCGCGCCGCCCACCAGCCGGATCGTCGCGCCGCCGGCATCCGGATCGTCGCAGGGCGGCTCGTCGAACGCGACGTCGCCGTCCGGGTCCGGAGAGCCGGTCGGCCGCAGCGAGGCGAAGTCGAACAGGTCGCGGTCGAGCAGGTGCGATGGCGTCACGCGCGCCAGCGCGTTGAACACGTTCTCGGACCGCCCGGGGAAGCGCTTCTCCCACTCGGCAACCATGCGCTTGACCTCCTTGCGCTTGAGATTCTCCTGCGACCCGCAGAGGTCGCAGGGAATGATCGGGAACCGGCGCGCCTCGGCATGGCGCACGAGGTCGGCCTCCCTGACATAGGCGAGCGGCCGGATCACCACGTGGCGCCCGTCGTCGGAGACGAGCTTGGGCGCCATCGCCTTCATGCGGCCGCCGTAGAACAGGTTCAGGAAGAAAGTGCCGAGGATGTCGTCCCGGTGATGGCCGAGCGCGATGCGCGATGCGCCGAGCTCGGTCGCGACGCGGTAAAGCACGCCGCGCCGCAGGCGCGAGCACAGCGAGCAGGTCGTCCTGCCCTCCGGTATCAGGCGCCGGACGATCGAATACGTATCCTGGGTCTCGATGCGGAACGGCACGCCGATCCGCTCGAGATACTCGGGCAGCACATGGGCCGGAAAGCCCGGCTGCTTCTGGTCGAGATTGACGGCGACCAGGTCGAAGCGGATCGGCGCGCGCTCGCGCAGGATCCGCAGCAGATCGAGCAGGGCGTAGCTGTCCTTGCCGCCCGAGAGACAGACCATGACGAGGTCGCCGTCCTCGATCATCCGGTAATCGGTGATCGCCTGCGCCGTCAGGCGCAGCAGGCGTTTCTCGAGCTTGCGGTTTTCCAACGCCAGCCGTCTGGCGCGGCGCAGGTCGTCGGCGTCGGCGGCCGCGTTCATGATGGACCGTCCCGGACGTCCTTGAACCTGAGCACCTCGATTCCGACGCCCGCGACCCGCGGGTAGACCTCGGTCTTTTCGCTCGCGACCCGGACCGCGACGACGTCCGGATGCTCGAGCAGTCCGCGCGCGAGGTCGTCGACCAGCGTCTCCTGGAGGTGGATATGCCCCTGCGCCAGGCGCCGCTCGATCGCGGCGCGCACGAAATCGTAGTCGACGACTTCGTGGAGGCGGTCGGCGCGGGGCGTCGACCGCGACAGGGGCACGAACACGTCGACGTTGAGCACGAGCCTCTGCGAGCCCCGTTTTTCCGCCGCATGCACGCCGATGCTGGCATCGAGCGCGAAATCGCGCAGGAAGATGCGGCGGCATTGCGCCAGGCGAGGATCGAGCAGCCAGGTCATGCGCGCGGCGTCACGCACGTTCCGTGAGGAACATCACGTCCCTCGCGCTGGGCACCAGGTGCTGGCCGCCGTCGACCAGCAGCGTGGTCCCGGTGACCGCGGGCGAACGCGCCAGGAACGCGACCGCGCGGCCGATGTCTTCCGCGGTGCTCGACCGCCCCAGCGGCGTCAGGCGGTGCGCCGTGTCGAAGCCCGGCCCGCTCTGCCCTGCCGCCGGCAGCGTGATCCCCGGCGCCACGCCGACGACGCGCACCTGCGGTGCGAGCGCGCGCGCCAGCAGGTCGGTTGCCGCCTGCAGCGCCGCCTTCGACAGCGTGTACGACAGGAAGTCGGGGTTCGGATTCCACAGCTTCTGGTCGAGCAGGTTGACCACGACCCCCCGGCCCCCGGCGGGCAGCCGGGCATGCAGCTCTCGCGCGAGAAGGACGGCGGCGGCGACGTTGACCCGCATGTGCGACTCGAGGCGCGGCCAGCCGAACGTGCCGGCGTCGTCGGGTTCGAACAGCGAAGCGTTGTTGACCAGGCAGGCGATCGCGCCGAGTCCGCGCTCGCACGCCGGCAGCAGCGCGCGCACCTCGCGCTCGTCGCTCAGATCGCAGGACACGGCGATCGCGCGCCGCCCGAGCGCCTGCACGTCGCCGACGGTCGCATCGGCCTCGGCACGGGACCGGCCATGGTGGATCGCGACATCCCAGCCGTCGCGCGCGAGCGCGAGCGCGATCTCGCGCCCGATGCGCCGCGCCGAACCCGTCACCAGTGCCGCGCCGGCCGGATCGTCCTTGCCCGGGGTGCTCATTTGGATGGGCAGTGTAAAGCTAAGATCGGGCAACGACCCGCGCCCGCAGATGGATCCGTCCCGCCCCCCGCCCCTCCCGCTGTCGCGCACCCACGGCCTGCGCGCGGGGCTGCCCGACCCCGATCCCGAGTCGGCGGCGGTCAGCGCGCGCCTGGTGCAGCGGATCGAGGCCGCGATCGGCGCCGCCGGCGGCTGGCTGCCCTTCGACCGCTACATGCAGATCGCGCTCTACGAGCCCGGCCTGGGCTATTACGACGGCAGCCGCGTCAAGTTCGGCGCGCCTGGCGATTACGTGACGGCCCCCGAGATCTCGCCGCTGTTCGCGCGCGCGCTCGCGGTCCAGCTGGCGCAGGCATTCGAGCAGGCCTCGGTGGCGCCGCGGGTGCTCGAATTCGGTGCCGGCAGCGGGGCCCTGGCCGACGTGCTGATCGCCGAGCTCGCGCGGCTCGGCCGTGCGGTCGAGCGCTACTCGATCGTCGAGGTGTCGGCCGATCTGCGCGCCCGCCAGCGCACGCGCCTGGGCGCTGCGGGCGGGGCGGGGGCTGGCGGTTCGGACGAATGCGCGGTCGATCGCGCGGTCGACTGCACGGTCGAATGGCTGGCGGCGCCGCCGTCCGGATTCCGTGGCGTGATCGTCGCCAACGAGGTGCTCGACGTGATGCCGGTCAAGCTGTTCGTCAAGCGCGGCGGCGCCATTCTCGAGCGCGGCGTGGTCGCGGCCGCGGGCGGCGGCCTGGCCTTCGGCGAGCGCCCGGCCTCGGCGCCGCTTGCGCGCGAGGTCGCGTGCATCGAGGCGCAGACCGTGACGCTTCCCGACGGCTACGGCTCCGAGGCCGGGCTCGCCGCGCAGGCCTGGACCGCGTCGCTGGCCGGGTGGCTGGAGCACGGCGTCGCGTTGCTGGTCGACTACGGCTTTCCGCGCCCCGAGTATTACCACCCGCAGCGGGCAATGGGGACCCTGATGTGCCACTACCGGCATCGCGCTCACGCGGACCCGCTGTGGCTGCCCGGGCTCAACGACGTCACGGCGCACGTCGATTTCTCGGCGATCGCCGCCGCCGGCTCGCAGGCCGGCCTGGACGTGCTGGGGTACACCTCGCAGTCGCGCTTCCTGCTCAACTGCGGCGTGCTCGATCTTCTCGCCAGAAGCCCGCAGCCGCAGCAGGCGGCCGAGGCTCAACGGCTGCTGTCGGAGGCCGAGATGGGCGAGCTGATCAAGGTGATCGCATTCGGCCGCGGCGTCGCGATGCCCCTGCTCGGGTTCGAGCACGGCGACCGGACGCACAGGCTTTAGCGACGGCGCGGCCTGCCGCGCGCTGCCTTGCCGTGAAGTCAGCGACGGCCCGCGGCCTCCGATGCCGCGATCGCGGCGCGCCGCGCCTCGGCGATCGCGGTTGCGATCGCGTCCGGCTGCGCGCCGGCCTTCGCCGCGATGCTTCCGGCGTCGACCCCGGCCGCCGCCGCCAGCGCCGTCCGCCAGCGCCGCGTTTCCAGGCCGTCGAGCGCTTCGAGCGCGTCCAGCAGAATTTCGAAGCGCTGCGGCCGGCGCAGCGCGTCGGCCCGCTCGAGCGCCGACAGCATCGCGGACGCGCCATGCGCGTCGCGCAGCGGTGCGCGCAGTTCGCGCAGCAGGCGCGCCATGGCCGCGGAGTCGGCGTCGGCGCGCAACTTCGCCAGCAACGCGACGAGCGCATCCGCCGACACGGCGGCCGAAGCCATGATCGCGAAGCGCGCGGCGAGCGGCAATCCGCGCTGCGCCGCGGCGTCCAGGGCCGGCCCGGCCGTCAGGGGGGACCTCAATTCGGGAAACAACCGCGCCGGCAGGCCGCACGCGTCGAGCACCTCGGTCATGCGCGACGGCCGCTGCGCCATCAGTCCGCGCGACAGCTCCTGCCAGACGCGCTCGGGCACCAGGGCATCGGCCTCGCCCCGTTCGACCATCGAACGCGCCAGCGCGAGCGTCTCGGGTGCGACGGAAAATTCCGGGAAGCGGGCGGCGAAGCGCGCCAGCCTGAGGATACGGACCGGATCCTCCACGAACGCCGGGCCGACGTGCCGCAACACGCGCTGCTGCAGATCCCGCCGCCCGCCGAACGGGTCGATCACGCGGCCCGATCCGTCGATCGCCATCGCGTTGATGGTCAGGTCGCGGCGCGCGAGATCCTGCTCCAGCGTCACGTCGGGCGCGGCGTGCACGACGAAGCCCCGGTAGCCGGGCGCGGTCTTGCGCTCCGTGCGCGCGAGCGCGTATTCCTCGCGCGTCTGCGGATGCAGGAAGACCGGGAAGTCGCGCCCGACCGGCTTGAAGCCCTGCGCGATCATTTCGTCGGGGGTCGCGCCGACGACCACCCAGTCCCGATCGCCGGCGGCGTGATCGCGGCCGAGAAGCTCGTCCCTGACCCAGCCGCCGACGACGTAGCTCTGCATCGGCTACCGGTCGCGCGCTTGCGCTGCGGCCGCGTCCGCGCCTGCGTCACCGCCGCGGGCGGTGCCCGTCCGCCCCGGCGCGGGCCGGGCACGGGGCGCGCGCGACAAGGCGCTCCCGCTGACGATCACCCGCGCGAGCGCCACCGCGGCGTCCTTAGCGCCGCGCCCGTGTCCGGAAGCCGCTGAAGCGCGTGCGGGGATGCAACCCCGCGAGGTAGAGCGCCGCCTCCGGCTCCATCGGCGTCGGGCGGATGCCCAGCTCGGGCGCCGGCCAGAAGGGCTGGCGCGAGGCGACGTTGTCGACCTTCATCGAGTCGAGATTGTCGCGCGTCAGCAGCGGCTCGCCGGGCGCCAGGGCCATCATGGCTGCCATGGCGCGCCCGAGCGGCCCCGGAAGGCCGATCACGGGGCGCTTGCGGCCCGATGCGCGCACGGCGAACTCCACCAGCTCCTTCAGCGTGTAGATCCTGGGCCCGCAGAGCTCGTAGGTGCGGCCGAAGGTCGTGTCATCGTCGAGGGAGTTGACGATCGCGGCGGCGACGTCCTCGACCCAGACCGGTTGAAAGCGCGCCGCGGGCGCCGCGACCGGAACGACGGGGAGAAACGCCGCGAGATGCGCGAACGCGTTGAGGAACCGGTCTTCGCGCCCGAACACGACCGACGGGCGAAAGACCGTGGTCGCGATCGCTTTCGATGCCAGCACGACACGCTCGCCGTCGCCCTTGCTGCGCAGGTACATCGACGGCCCTTTGGGATCGGCGCCGAGCGCGCTCACGTGCACGAGGCGCCCGATGCCGTGCTTGCCGCACGCGGCCGCGATGCGGCGCGGCAGCTCGACATGGGCCTGCAGGAACTCCGGCCCATAGGCGGCGCCGCGGCCGGCGGACGAACCGTGCAGAACGCCGACCAGGTTGATCACGGCCTGCTGCCCGTCGACCAGCCGGCCGAGCGTCGCCGGGTCGTTGACGTCGGCCTCGACGGCTTCGACCGTGGGCAGCACGATCAGATGCTTGGCGCGCTCGCGCCGGCGCGCCGGCACAAGCACCGAGCGGCCGCTGGCGACGAGGCGCTCGACCACGTGACGGCCGATGAACCCGGCCCCTCCGACGACCAGCACCTTGCCTCGAAACATGGCAGATATCCCAGTTCCCGCTCGATGAATGACGGACCGTCCCGGCGCTTCCCGCAGCGGCGCCGACGCTGGAATTCTAGTGGACGGGCGCCCGCGAGCGGTGTCGCGGGCGGCTGCAGGGGTGGGTCGTCAAGGCAGGTCGTTGGCCGGCACCGCCTTGGGCGTGATCGTGCCGAGGATCGTCCGGAGCGACGGTTCGCGGCGATCGATCAGCTCGCCGTAGATGACCGTATTGAAGAGGACCTTCTTCACGTAGTCGCGTGTCTCGGCGATCGGGATGGTCTCGACGAAGATCGAGCCCTCGAGCGGCGCCGCCAGCGACGCGCGCCATTCCCGCAGGCGGCGCGGGCCCGCGTTGTAGGCGGCCGACGCCAGCGCCGGCTGGCCGTCCTGGTCGTCCGATACGAGCTTCAGGTAGTTGACCCCGAGCCGGAGGTTCACGTCCGCCGTGGCGACCCGCGCCGGGTGAAACCCGTCCAGGCCGATCCGGCGCGCGACGTAGCGCGCGGTGGTCGGGAGCAGCTGCATCAATCCGATCGCGCCGGAACTCGAATGCACGTCTTCGACGAAGCGCGATTCCTGGCGGATCAGGCCGTAGATCCACGCCTGATCCATCCCCAGCGGCGCGGCGACCTCCGCCAGCAGCTCGCGGTGCGGCATCGGAAAGCGCTGCGCCATGTCGATCAGGGAGCGCGTGCGCTCGGAGGAAGCGATCATGCGGTCGAGCACGCCCTGGCGGCGCGCGTACTCGGCGGCCGCCAGCAGCTCCCAATCGTTCATCCCGCGCAGCTCCCAACCCCATTCGTGGTTGGCCTCGTCGCGCATGCCCAGCTCGTACAGCCGGAGCGCGCGCTGGAACCCAGGTCGCGCCGCCATCATGTCGACCTCGGTCGCGCTCGGCGCCGGCGGCTCCGGCGCCAGTTGCAGCGGAAGGCCGAGATCCTCTGCCGCGAGCCGGCCGTAGAAACCCGACAGGTGGTCGATCGTCTGCAACATCTGCTCGGCCTGCGTGCCCTGCCCCTGGGCGGCGAGCGCGCGCGCCCTCCAGTAGACCCATGCCGGGTCGCCCTGCTGCTCAGGCGGCATGCGCGAGATCGTCGTCAGCACCAGTCCCCACTGCGGCCCGTCCGGCGCGCGCAGCGCGGCGCGCACCTCGGATTCCAGCACTTCGCGCGCGCGCACGTAGTCGAGGCCGGCGCCGACCAGCTCGCCGCCGCGCAGATACCACTCGAGCGCCGACGGGTGCAGACGCTGCGCGCCGACGTGGCCTATACGCCCCCACACCACGCCGCGCTGTTCGGGCGACAGCAGCAGGTTCCAGGCCGTCGCGAAATGCGCGGCGCGCTCGGGATCCTCGCGCGCCAGGTTCACGATCGCCAGCACGGCGAGCTCGCGCGGCGCGCGCTCGGCGCTGTGCTCGTAGCCGGCCAGCCACGAACCGGGCCGCTCGAGCACGCGGTGCAGGCTCGACTGCTCGGCCTCGCTCAGCCGAGTGGCCGCGCGCCGCGCGGCGGTCATCTGGTTGCGTTCGACCAGGGCCTGCAGCCTGGGCCAGATCGACAGCGCCCCGTCGCCCACGAGCCTGTCGGCCAGCGCCGAGCAGCCGTCGCCCCCGGGCTCGCTGGCCGAGGCGAGCAGCCGCCTCGCCTCCCGCGCCGCTTCGTCGCGCCGCGCCGGATCCTCGAGCGAGTAGCGCGCGAGCAGGTGGTAGCAACGGAACTGCGGGTCGTCGCGGCCCCAGATCATCGCGCGCGATTCCGCTTCGAACGCCGCGAACTGCTGCCGCGCACCCAGCGCCTGCAGCCAGTCGCCGCGCAACCTGTCGGCGAGCCAGCTGCCCGGATAGCGGGCCTGGAACGCGCGCACTTCGCTCTCGTCGGCCTGGCCGGCCTTCACCCGCAGCGAGATGCGCCAGTATTCCGGATAGGCCTCGAGCACGTGGCCCGACACCAGCGGCGCCAGGGCCGCGAGGCGCTCCTGGTCGCCGTTGCGCGCGGCGTCGCGCGCGGCCAGCACGGCATCGTCGGCGCCGAGCGATGCGGGCATCGCGGACCGGCCGGAGGCAGCCAGCCCGGGCGCCGCCGCGCAGCCGAGCAGCAGCACGACCGCGGCGGGGACCAGCACTTTACCCAACGACACCTGCGACCAACCCATCGAACGACCTGACCGACGACGACACGCGAGGAGGGCGAACCCTCATTGAGCCCATTGACCGCATCGAGCGCTCTGACCTGTCCTGACCGGCCATCCGCGCAGCGCCGCCGGCTTCCTCGTCAGGCTAGCACAGCACATCGGCGCAGAACGGCGGAAAAACAGCGCGTGCGCGGCCGATCAGGCGTCTTCACGCCTGCTTCCTCGGCCCGTTGGCGAATTCCGCCAGCACCCAGTCACGGAAGGCGGCGACCGCGGGCCGCCGGCCGGTGGCCGGGTTTTCGACCAGGTACATGCCGTAGCCGGTCGGCAACGGGCGCACGTCGAACGGCGCGATCAGGACGCGGGCAGCCAGCAGGTCGTCCAGGAACGGCGTTCGCGCGAGCACCACCCCCTGACCGCGCACCGCGGCCTGGACCGACTGGTCGATGAACGTGAAGTAGAGCCACCCCGACTGCGAGGCCGGCTGCGGATCGAGGCCGGCATGCTCGAACCAGCGCCGCCAGCTGATGGTCGTCACCTGCCCGTCGTCCATCTCGATCAGCGGCAGGCGCTCGAGGTCCTGCGGGCGCAGCGTCTGCGCGCCCAGGCGCCCGAACAGGTCGGGGCTCAGGGCGGGCACGGCCTGCTCCAGCACCAGCAGCGTCGCGCCGGGCGGTGCCGACTCGATGCGGCTGCGGCGCAGCGCGATGTCGATACCCTCGGCGTCGAGGTCGAGCGGCCGATCGGCGGCGTCGATGCGGATGTCGATCTCGGGGTGCGCGCGCTGGAACCCCGCCAGCCGCGGCACCAGCCACAAGGATGCGAAGGACGCATAGGTAGTCACCGAGACGCGCGGCGGACCGACCAGCCCGCGGATCTCGTCGACCGCGCGGTCGACGCCGGCCAGCGCCAGCGCGACGCTGCGCTGGAGGCGCTGGCCGGCAGGCGTCAGCTCGATCGCCCGCGTCTTGCGGACGAACAGGGCCTTGCCGACCTGTCGTTCGAGCGATGCGATCTGGCGGCTGATCGACGACTGCGTCAGGCTGAGCTCGTCGGCCGCGAGGGTAAACGACCGGTGGCGCGCAGCGGCGTCGAAACCGCGCAACGCGGCCAGCCCGATCCGCCGCCGCCGCGGCGGGCGGCTCGGGCGCGCTTCGTTGAGGTCGTTCCTGGCAGCCATCGCAGGGTCGATCATAAATGCGGATTTCGCATGCATCAAGCGCAAAGTTTTCGTTTGTCGTGGGAACGCGTCTGGATCTCTAATGCGTTTGACGCACAGATGGTGCGGCATCGAGCAGGAGACCACGATGAATGCCGGATTGAAGTTCCCCAGCGTTTACCACGTCGCCACTGACCGCGTGCTTTCGATCGAGCCGGGCCGGTCGGCCCGGCTGCACGTGCTGCGCGGCCGGATCTGGCTGACCGAGGAAGGCGGCGGTTCCGACCTGATCCTGGAAGCGGGCGATCAGATCGCGCTCGCGCCGCACCGGACCGCGGTGGTTCAGGCGCTGCGCGCGGCCAACCTCCGGCTCACCCGCGATGCCGAGAGCGCGCTCGCCGCGCCGCTGCGGGCCGTCGGGGGCTCGCTGACGCGCGCATGGCGGGCCGGCGGCGATGTGCGGCAGCGCCTGCAACTGACGCCGCAGGTGACGCCGACGTTCGCACCCTGACGATCGCGAAGCCCCCGGTCAATGTGAACGACAGGACCCTTTCCGGATTCACGTGCGGAGAAACGCCATGAGAAACCTCAGGATCGACACGATACTGTTCGCCGCTCTATTGACCGCCGTCGCAGGCTGGTTCGCGCTCGCCGTGGCGGACGAGCGCGGCTTTCAGCGCGGCACCCTGGACAGCCCCAGCCGATGCCAGATCTCGAGCGTCGGGACGGCCTGATTCATCGTGTAGAAGTGCAGCCCCGGCGCGCCCGCGGCGAGCAGCGTTTCGCACAGCGTCGTGACGACGTCCAGTCCGAAGGCCCGGATCGAGTCGCGATCGTCGCCGAAGCTTTCCAGGCGGCGCCGGATCCAGCGCGGGATCTCGGCGCCGCACGCGTCCGAGAATCTCGCGAGCTGGGTGAAGTTCGTGATCGGCATGATCCCCGGCACGATGGGAACGGCGCAGCCGGCGGCGGCGGCGTCGTCGACGAACCGGAGGTAGGCGTCGGCGTTGTAGAAGTACTGCGTGATGGCCGAATCGGCGCCGGCCCGGACCTTGCCGAGAAAGTGCGCGAGGTCGTCGGCTGGGGTGCGTGCCTGCGGATGCGTCTCGGGATAGGCGGCGACCTCGACGTGGAACCAGTCGCCGGATTCGGTACGGATGAACTCGACCAGCTCGTTCGCGTAGCGGAACTCGCCGGCGCCGCCGGCGGCGCCCGATGGAAGGTCGCCCCGCAGCGCGACCAGCCGCCGGATCGAGACGTCGCGGTAGGTCCCGATCAGCTGGCGCAGCGATTCGCGGCTGCTGCCGATGCACGACAGGTGCGGCGCCACCGGCAGGCCTTCGCGGTGGATCTCGAGCACGGTGTTCAGGGTGCCCTCGCGGGTGGACCCGCCCGCGCCGAAGGTCACCGAGAAGAACGCCGGCGCCACGCGCGCGAGCTGCGCGCGGTTGGCGCGCAGCTTTTCGGCCCCTTCGGGCGTCTTGGGCGGGAAGAACTCGAAGCTGAACGTGCGCGGCGAAGTCATGGCGTCCTGTGGGGAATCAACCGGGAAAAGCCCCACGTCAGGACGCTGTAGACGATCGCTCCCAGCAGGCCGGCGCCGAATCCGGCGACCGTGAAGCCCTTGAGCACGGAGCCGACCGCCCAGAAGAGCAGGCCGTTGATCACCAGCAGGAACAGTCCCAGCGTCAGCAGGGTGATCGGGAGCGTCAGGATCACCAGCAACGGCTTGACGAGCATGTTGACGAGGCCCAGCACGAGCGCCGCGATCAGCGCGTGCAGCGGGTCCTGGACCGCGACGCCCGGCACGATGTAGGCGACCACCACGAGCGCCAGCGCGTCGAGCAACCAGACTAGTAGCAACCTCATGCGTGAACCTCCGCTTCGATGGGCACCCTGGGGACGCCGGTCGCGTTCAATACCGGTAATGCTCGGGCTTGTACGGACCCGCCTTCTCGACGCCGATGTAGCGGGCCTGCTCGTCGGTGAGCTCGGTCAGCCGCGCGTTGAGCTTGCGCAGCTGCAGCCGCGCCACCTTCTCGTCGAGGTGCTTGGGCAGCACGTACACGCCGATCGGGTAGCGGTCCGCGCCCGTGAACAGCTCGATCTGCGCGATGACCTGGTTGGCGAACGACGAGCTCATCACGTAGCTCGGATGGCCGGTCGCGCAGCCCAGGTTCACGAGCCGCCCCTGCGCCAGCAGGATGATGCGGCGCCCGTCGGGGAAGATCACGTGGTCGACCTGCGGCTTGATGTTCTCCCACGGGTAGCGCTTCAGGCTGGCGACGTCGATCTCGTTGTCGAAGTGGCCGATGTTGCACACGATCGCCTGGTTCTTCATGCGCCGCATGTGATCGTGCGTGATCACGTGGAAGTTCCCGGTCGCCGAGACGAAGATGTCGGCCTTGTCCGCCGCCTCGTCCATCGTGACCACGCGGTAGCCTTCCATCGCGGCCTGCAGGGCGCAGATCGGGTCGATCTCGGTCACCCAGACCTGGGCCGCCAGCGCGCGCAGCGCCTGCGCCGAGCCCTTGCCGACATCGCCATAGCCGCACACGACCGCGACCTTGCCGGCCAGCATCACGTCGGTGGCGCGCTTGATGCCGTCGACCAGCGACTCGCGGCAACCGTAGAGGTTGTCGAACTTGCTCTTGGTGACCGAGTCGTTGACGTTGATCGCCGGGAACTTCAGGCGGCCTTCCCGGGCCATCTGATAGAGGCGCTTGACGCCGGTCGTGGTCTCCTCGGTCACGCCCCTGATCTTCGCCAGCCGCGTCGAGTACCAGCGCGGATCGGCGGCCAGCCTGGCGCGGATGGCCGCGAACAGCGCGGTCTCCTCCTCGCTGCCCGGCTGCGCGATGCACGAGGCATCGGACTCGGCGCGGGCGCCCAGATGCAGCAGCAGCGTCGCGTCGCCGCCGTCGTCGAGGATCATGTTGGAATGGCCCGCGTCGGGCCACTCGAAAATGCGGTGCGTGTAGTCCCAGTACTCCTCGAGCGATTCGCCCTTTTTCGCATACACCGCCGTGCCGGCGGCCGCGATCGCGGCGGCGGCATGGTCCTGGGTCGAGAAGATGTTGCACGAGGCCCAGCGCACCTGGGCGCCGAGCGCCTGCAGCGTCTCGATCAGCACCGCCGTCTGGATCGTCATGTGCAGCGAGCCGGTGATGCGGGCGCCGCGCAACGGCTGGTCGCGCGAATGCTCTTCGCGGATCGCCATTAAGCCCGGCATTTCCGTCTCGGCGATCCGGATTTCCTTGCGACCCCAGTCGGCAAGGCCGAGGTCGGCCACCGCGAAGTCGGAACCGGAAGAGGTCTTCAAAACAGCGCTCATCTCGCGCCCTCCATGAAAAGCAGGTTCGCGAGCGCCGTTGAGCCGGCCCGCCGCGGGCGCGCGATGGGGCTGCGTGCGGCGGCCGTTCGCTTCGAGCCTGGCGCGCGTGCCGGGCGGCGCGCCTGGCCAAGCCCGGCCGCACCCGAACGCGGTTGCAACGCTCCTCGAAGCGCTGCACGATTATACCGGCGCGCAAAGGGACGGCGATGGACGCTTACGTGCTGTGGGGTTGCAAGGGCTGCGGTTCGGCGATCGTCGAGTCGATGCTGCAGCTCGCGGGACTGCGGTATGTGTTCGAGGAGGTCGACTACAACGAGCCCGGCACGCGGCGCGACCGGCTGCTGGCGCTCAATCCGCTCGGTCAGGTGCCGGCGCTCGTGCTGCCGGACGGATCGGTGATGACCGAGAGCGCGGCGATCGCCTTCCACATCGACGACCTGGCGCCGCACGCCGATCTCGTTCCGGCCGCCGGCGAGCCGGCGCGCGACGCGTTCCTGCGCTGGCTGTTCTTCCTGATCGCTGCCGTGTATCCGACCTTCACGTATGGCGATACGCCGGGCAAGTGGATTGCCCGCGGGGCTGACAGCCGAGTTGACAGCGGGGTCGACAGCGGGGTCGGCGCCGAGGAGGGCACCAAAGCGCTGCGCGCGAGCACCGACCAGCACCGCCGGCGCCTGTGGTCGATGCTGGAGAACGTGGCGCTGGCCGAGCCCTATTTTCTCGGACGGTTCAGCGCGATCGACCTGTACCTGGCGGTGATGTCGAACTGGCGGCCGGGCCGCGACTGGTTCGCTTCCAACTGCCCGCGCCTCACCTCGGCGGCCGCCGCAGCCGCCGCGCTGCCCGGCGTCGACTTCGTGCTGAAGCGGAATTTCGGCTGAAGCTTTCGCTGCGGCGCGTCGGCGTCAAGCCGCCTTCTTCAGGCCCGCGGCGTCGCGCAGCACCGCGGCCTTGTCGGTGCGCTCCCAGGTGAACTCGGGATCGTCGCGGCCGAAATGCCCGTAGGCCGCGGTCCGGCAATAAATGGGCCGCAACAGGTCCAGCATCTGCACGATGCCCTTGGGCCGCAGGTCGAAGTGCTCGCGCACGAGCTCGGCGATGCGCTCGTCGGAGACCACGCCCGTGCCCTCGGTGTACACGGTGATGTTGATCGGCTTCGAGTAACCGATCGCATAGCTCACCTGCAGCTGGCACTGGCGCGCGAGGCCGGCGGCGACCACGTTCTTCGCCACGTAGCGCGCCGCGTACGCGGCCGAGCGGTCGACCTTCGACGGATCCTTGCCGGAGAACGCGCCGCCGCCGTGCGGGCACGCGCCGCCGTAGGTGTCGACGATGATCTTGCGGCCCGTCAGCCCGCAGTCGCCGTGCGGTCCGCCGATCACGAAGCGGCCCGTCGGGTTGATCAGGAAGCGCGTCGCATGCAGCCACTCCCTGGGCAGCACCGGCTTCACGACCTCCTCGATCACGGCTTCCTTCAGCGTCTCGTAGGCGACGTCCGGATCGTGCTGGGTCGACAGCACGATCGTGTCGACGGAGTGCGGCTTGCCGTCGACATAGCGCAGGGTGACCTGCGACTTGGCGTCGGGGCGCAGCCAAGGCAGCCGCCCGTCGCGGCGGACGTCGGCCTGACGCTCGACGAGCCGGTGCGCGTAGTAGATCGGCGCCGGCATCAGCTCGGGGGTCTCGTCGCAGGCGTAGCCGAACATCAGGCCCTGGTCGCCCGCTCCCTGGTCGAGATCGAGCCCCTTTCCTTCGTCGACGCCCTGGGCGATGTCCGGGCTCTGCTTGTCGTAGCAGACAAGCACCGCGCAACCCTTGTAGTCGATGCCGAAGTCGCTGTTGTCGTACCCGATCCGCTTGATGACCTCCCGCGCCACCTCGGGATAGTCGACCGCCGCGCGGGTCGTGATCTCGCCGGCGAGCACCACCAGACCCGTGGTCACCAGGGTCTCGGCCGCGACACGGGCGTGCGTGTCCTTCGCCAGGATCGCGTCCAGAATGCCGTCCGAGATCTGGTCCGCCACCTTGTCGGGGTGACCCTCGGATACGGACTCGGAGGTAAAGAGGAAGTCGCTGGACACCGGTCGCTCTCCACGTTCACCAGCACGTTGATGAGGCGCGCCATGACCGCGCGGAGCGGTTGACGCTTTAGCAGTATTTTTCCGTGCCGCACGACAGCCGGAATCGCCCCGCAAGTTGATCGTTAACTCGGCGATTGGAGAGCAAGTATACGGGAAAGGAAAGGTACCATCGCGCCCTGCCGACCGCTTTCCCTGTCCCTGCGCCGCAGCCCTTGCGCAGGGGCGTTCGCCGAAGATCATGCTGACGGCTCTTTTCAGGATCCTCGCCTTCCTGCCGCTGCGGACGCTGCACGCGCTCGGCGCCGCGCTCGGCTGGACGGCCTACCTCGCCTCGCCCGCCTACCGGCGCCGGATGCGGGAGAACCTGAACCAGGCCGGAATGCTCGAAGGCCCGATCCTGCGGCGCGCTATCGCCGAAAGCGGCAAGCAGGCGCTCGAGATCGCCTGGGTCTGGACGAGACCCGGGGACCAGTTGCTGCGCAAGGTGCAGGCGGACAACCCGGAGGTCGAGGCTGCGATCCTCGGCGAACGGCGGGCGGTCCTGTTCCTGACCCCGCACCTGGGCTGCTTCGAGATCATCGCGCAGCACTACATGCTGCGCGAGACCGGGCGCGCGCGGCCGATGCTGGCGCTGTACCGCGTGCCGCGCAAGGAGGCGCTGCGGCCGCTGTTCGAGCAGGCGCGGATGCGCAACGGCCTTCGCCTGGCCTCGGCGGACATGCGCGGCGTGCGTCTGCTGATACAGGCGCTCAAGCGGCGCCAGCTGGTTGCGCTGCTCCCGGACCAGGTGCCGTCGCGCGGCGAGGGAGTGTGGGCGCCCTTCTTCGGCCGCCCCGCCTACACGATGACGCTGCCGGCGAGGCTGGCGCGCGCGCACGACGCCGTCGTCGGCCTGTTCTACGCGCAGCGCCTGCCGCGCGGCGCCGGGTTCCGCATCCGGTGGGAGAGGCTCGAGCAGCCGCTGACCGGGGACGCGGTCGCCGATGCGACCACGATCAACCGCGCGATGGAGCAGCTGATAAGGCGCTGTCCGGAGCAATACCTGTGGAGCTATGCGCGCTACAAGGTCCCGGGCGGCGTCGCGCCGCCAGGCGAACAAGCGCAGGGCGGCCGGCAGGCGGAGGCGCGGACGTGAGGGCCGGCGAGTGGCTGGCCGGCGCGTGGATCGCGCTGATCAATCGCACCGCCCGCTGGACCGGCGCCGCGCGCGGGCGCCTGGCGGCGCCGCTGGGCTGGCTCGCGTGGGTGCTCGCGGCCCCGCGGCGCCGAATCGCGCTCGCCAACCTGCGCGCCTGCTTTCCGCAGATGCCCGAAGCGCAGCGCCGGCGGCTCGCGCGCCGGGTCTTCCGCAACATGGCGCGCGGCGCCCTCGACCACGGTGTGCTCTGGAAGGGCAGCCGCGAGGACGTGCAGCGCCTGGTGCAGGTCGACGGCTTCGAGCGCCTGCACGATCCGGCCAACCGGCCGCTGATCATGCTGTCGCCGCATTTCGTCGGCCTCGACGCCGGCGCCAGCCGCATCGCCACCGAGATCAAGGGCGTCTCGATCTACGCGCGCCAGTCCAATCCGGTTTGGGACCGGTGGCTCGCCTACGGCCGGGCGCGCTTCATCGAGCCGGTGCTGATCGCGCGGCGCGGCGCCGATCTGCGCGCGGCGGTCCGCGCGATGCAGCAGGGGCTGCCGTTCTACTACCTGCCCGACATGGACCACGGCGACTCCAACTCGATCTTCGTGCCCTTCTTCGGCGTCGATGCGGCGACCCTGCCGATGGTGTCGCGGCTGGCGAGGATGATCGGGGCGAAGGTCGTGATGACGGTGACCGAACAGACCGCCGACGGCTACGTGCTGCACGTGGAGCCCCCGTGGCAGGACTTTCCCGGCGCGTCGGTCGAGGACGACACGCGCCGGATGAACCGCGAGATCGAGCGCTGGGTCGAACGCATGCCCGACCAGTACCTGTGGACGCACCGGCGCTTCAAAACCCGCCCGCCCGGTGCGGCGGCGATCTACGACTGACGGCACGCGGGACAGGCGCGGCCGGCGATCGATTGCAGCGATAATCGGCCCATGAAGCTGCGCTTCACCAAGATGCAGGGCGCGGGGAACGATTTCATCGTGATCGACGGGATCGGCCAGCGTTTCGAGCCGGACCCCGCGCGCGTGCGCGCCCTTGCCGACCGCCGTTTCGGCGTCGGCGCGGACCAGATCCTGGTCGTCGAACGCGCACCGGACGCCGGCGCCGATTTCCGGTACCGGATTTTCAACGCCGATGGCGGCGAGGTCGAGCAGTGCGGCAACGGGGCGCGATGCTTCGTGAAGTTCGTGCGCGAACGGGGCCTGACCGACAGGCGATCGATCCGCGTGCTGACGGCCGGCGGCCTGATCGAGCCGAGACTCGAGGACGACGGCGACGTGACGGTCGACATGGGCGCGCCGTCGTTCGATCCCGCGGCGAGCGGATTCGATCCCGGCGGCCTGACGCCGCGCCGCGAGGGTCGGGCGACGCTGTGGCCGCTGACCCTCGGCGGACACGACGCCTGGGTTGGCGTGGTATCGATGGGCAACCCGCACGCGGTGCAGATCGTCGAGGACGTGGAACGCGCGCCGGTCGGCGCCGACGGGCCGGCGATCGAGCACCACGCGCGCTTCGCCAACCGGGTCAACGCAGGCTTCATGCAGGTCGTCGATCGCCATGCGGTCCGCCTGCGGGTATGGGAGCGCGGCGCCGGCGAGACCCTCGCCTGCGGCACCGGGGCCTGCGCGGCGGCGGTCGCCGGGATCGCGCGCGGAAGGCTGGCCACGCCCGTGCGGGTCCACGCGCGCGGAGGCGACCTGCGCATCGCCTGGGCCGGGTTCGGCGCTTCGGGAGCCGCTCCCGTCTACATGACGGGTCCGGCGGTGAAGGTTTTCGACGGCGAGATCGACATCCGATGACGGCTGAGGACGTTGCACGTTTCCTGGAACAGCACCCCGACTTCTTCGACGAGAATGCCTGGCTGCTGACGCTGATCCGCCTGCCCGATCCGCACGACGGCAAGGCCGTCTCGCTGATCGAGCGCCAGTCGGTGCTGCTGCGCGAACGCCTGAAGGCGCTCGAGTCGCGGGTCGCCGAGCTGATCCGCCACGGCGAGGACAACGACGCCATCGCCGACCGGCTGGTGACATGGGCCTGCGCGCTGCTGGGCGCGCACGACCGGGCGCGCATCGCGGCGGTCGCGATCGACGAGTTGAAGCACCTGTTTTCGGTCCCGTACGGCGCGCTGAGGGTCTGGACGGCGGAGCCGGAGCTTGCCGGGCTGCCGTGCGCCGGCGCCGTCAGCAGCGACGTGATCCGCCTCGCCTCGAGCATGCGCGCGCCGTACTGCGGCGCCAATGTCGACTTCGAGGCTGCGGGGTGGATGAGCGTCGACGGCACCGACATCGCCAGCCTCGCGATGATCCCGCTGCGCAACGGCGCCGATCCGGACGCGTTCGGGCTGATCGTGCTCGGTTCGCCCGACGCGTCGCGGTTCGACGCGGCGATGGGAACGGCATTCCTCGCCCGCATCGGCGATCTCGCCAGCGCGGCACTCGCGCCGGCGCGGCAGTGACGTGCCGCCGAGCCTGCCGCAGCTGCGCCTGAAGCCGGGCAAGGAGCGGTCGCTGCTGCGGCGCCACCCGTGGGTCTACGCCACCGCGGTGGCGGGCGTGTCCGGCGCGCCGGCGCCCGGCGACCTGATCGCGGTGCGCGGGGCCGACGACCGCTGGCTGGCCTGGGCCGCTTATTCGCCCGAATCGGCGATACGGGCGCGCTGCTGGAGTTTCGACGAGAACGACCGCATCGACGCCGACTGGTTCCGCGGCCGGATCCGCGACGCGGTGGCGCGTCGCGACGCGCTGCGAGCGCAGACCGATGCGCTGCGGCTCGTATACGGCGAAGCCGATGCGCTGCCCGGGCTCATCGTCGACCGCTACGGCCGCCAGCTCGTGCTGCAGATGCAGTCGGCCGGCGTCGACGTGCAACGCGAGACGGTGCTCGATGCGCTGTGCGACCTCACCGGCTGCAGCGATGTGTTCGACCGTTCCGACGGCGCGCTGCGCACCCGGGAAGGACTGCCCGCCGCCAGCGGCGTACTGCGCGGCGCCGAACCGCCGCCCCTGGTGGAGGTGTCGGAGCACGGCCTCGTCTTCGGCGTCGATGTCAGGCGCGGGCACAAGACGGGGTTCTACATCGACCAGCGCGACAACCGGCGGCTCGCCGGCGAGCTGGCGCAGCGCGTGGCTTCGCGGCGCGGGCGCGCGCCGCGCGCGCTCAACTGCTTCTGCTACACGGGCGGGTTCTCGCTCGCGCTCGCCCGCGCGGGAAGCGCAGGCGTGGTCTCGGTCGACTCGTCGGCCGACGCGCTCGAACTGGCGCGCGCCAACGCCGCGCGCAATGGACTCGAGGGCGCGGCGCTGGAATGGCGCTGCGCCGACGTGTTCGAGCAGCTGCGCGCGCTGCGCGACGCCGGCGAGCGATTCGACCTCATCGTGCTCGATCCCCCGAAGTTCGCCGCCAGTCACCACCACGTCGAGCGCGCGGCGCGCGCCTACAAGGACATCAACCTGAACGCGCTGCGCCTGCTCGAGCCCGGGGGCTGCCTGATGACCTTCTCCTGTTCCGGGGCGATCGACGTCGACCTGTTCCAGAAGATCGTGGCCGGCGCGGTGATCGACGCGCGCGTCGAGTGCCTGCTGCGGGCGCGGCTCGCCGCGGGCGCGGATCATCCGCTGCGGATGACCCACCCGGAGGGCGAATACCTCAAGGGACTGCTGCTCGAGCGCGTCTGACTGCGCGAATCCCCGCGGGTGGCAGCCCGGATGGCACCGCCGGGCGTGGCTGCGGCGGCGGGCCGGCCGCGCGCCCGATGCCGCTATGCAGCAGGAAGCCCCCGCGCGGCGCGCCGCGGCGCCTGGAGGACCCTCCCGGGGGCGGGCGATTTTCGTCTACACTTCGCGCCCCTTTCGGAAGGGTGCCGGCCCCGGCCGGCGCGACAGGAGAGTTGGCCTTGGACCCGCGACTTGTGCCGGTGACGGTGCTGACCGGCTTTCTCGGCGCCGGCAAGACGACGCTGCTGAACCGGATCCTGGGCGAGCCGCATGGCCAGCGGATCGCGGTGATCGAAAACGAGTTCGGTCCCGCCGGCATCGACAACGAGCTGCTGATCACCGAGACGCAGGAGCAGATCGTCGAGATGAACAACGGCTGCATCTGCTGCACGGTCCGCGGCGACCTCGTCCGCATCCTGCGCGAACTGAATCAGGGGCGCCAGGAAGGACGCCTCTCCTTCGATCGCGTGGTGGTCGAGACGACCGGCATGGCCAACCCGGGGCCTGTGACGCAGACCTTCTTCATGGACGACGACGTCGCCTCCGCTTACCTTCTCGACGGCGTGATCACTGTCGTCGATGCGAAGCACGGTCACGCCACGCTAGATCGACAGCCGGAGGCACAGAACCAGGTCGGTTTCGCCGATCGAATCCTGCTGTCGAAGACCGACCTGGCCGGCGCGGACGAGGTCGAATCCCTGCGCGCGCGGCTGGTCCGGATGAACCCGCGCGCCCGGATCCGGATCGCGCACATGGGGCAGGTGCCGCTGCCGGAGGTCCTCGATATCCGCGGATTCAATCTGAATTCGATACTGGAAATCGATCCCGAGTTCCTGGCCGCCGAACATCCGGACGCGACCGCTGCGCGCAAGCCGGGCGGGGCGGCGGATCCGCACGGCGACGACCCTGCGCACGACCACGACCACGATCACGATCACGATCACGATCACGCGGACCACGCGCACTCGCATCATGACGACGCGATCAAGGCGTTCGTCTATCAGTCGAATCGGCCGTTCGACGCGAAGCGGCTCGAGGAGTATCTGAACACGGTGATCCAGGTTTACGGCCAGGACATGCTTCGGTATAAAGGCGTGCTTTTCATGGCCGGTTCGGGCCGGCGGATGATCCTGCAGGGCGTCCACATGATGATGGGAGTCGATGCCGGGCGCGCATGGGGCAGGGACGAAAGACCTGCGAGCAGGATGGTGTTCATTGGGCGTAATCTGCCCCGGGAAGCCTTCCTGAAGGGTCTCGAGTCCTGCCTGGCCCGCTGAGTCGGGGCACGAACACCAAAAGAGGTTGAGCGATGGCAGCAAAAGCAAAAGCACCGGCGCGGGCGCGGCCGGTCGCGAAAAAGGCGGCCAAACCCGCAAAGCCGGTCGCGCGCAAGGTGGCGAAGACGTCGTCGCGGTCGGGCGTGTCGAAGCCCGCCGCAAAGCCCGCGCCAAAGAGCTCGCCGAAGACCGCGGCCAAGGTGCCGGCGCCGGCGGCGAAGAGCGTTGCGGCGGCCAGGCCCGACAAGATGGCCGGCGCCAAGGCGGCACCGCTCGCGGGGGCAGCCAAGTCGGCGGTCGCGGTGGCGCTGCCGCCCTCGGGACTGCCGGCTCCCCGACCCTCGCCGCCCGCGCGCGTGACGCAGCCGGTCAGCCCGCAGGATCTCGCGGCCGCGCACGAGTATCTGTTGAGTCGATCGGCAAGCAGGAGCGAAGCCCCGGTGACCGTGAACGGAAGGCGGCTGTTGACCGAAGAGCAGTTGCTCGCGATGCCCGACGCCGATTACATGAACGAGGACCAGCTCGCGTTCTTCAAGTACCGGCTGCAGCAGATGGAGCGCGAGCTGCTGAGCAACGCCGATGAAACGACCGAGCACCTGCGCGAGACGGTGATCGTGCCCGACCCGGCCGATCGCGCGACGATCGAGGAGGAGCACGCGCTCGAGCTGCGCACCAGGGACCGCGAGCGCAAGCTGCTGAAGAAGGTGCAGGCCTCGTTGCGCCTGATCGACTCCGGCGACTACGGCTACTGCGAGGAGACGGGCGACCCGATCGGCATTCCGCGGCTGCTGGCGCGGCCGACCGCGACGCTTTCGCTCGAAGCGCAGCAGCGGCGCGAGATCAAGCAGAAGCTGTTCGGCGACTGATCCGCGCCGGCGTCGCGGCCGGGCGCTTCGCCGCGCCCGCGCCGATCCGGCACTGCCGGTGCCGGTAGTTTGCCCGCTGGCTCCTGCTGACACACTGCGGCGGTCAGTTGCCGCCCGCGGTGTCCCATGGCCAAATCGTCGCCAACGGCCTCCCCGTTCGCGCCGTCGCATTCGATCGACCCGGCTCGCGCTCCGGCAGCGGCCGCCGGGGCGTGCGCGGCTGCGCGGGCGCGGCGCACGCCTCCGGTCAAGCTGGTCCTGCGCAGTCCGGCCGACGACCGCGTCCTCGAGGCGCTTGCGGCGGTCCCTCCGAAACTGCAGGGCTTCGCGCTGTTCGCGTGGCTGCGTTGCGGATGGCGCCTGGCGCAGGGCCGATCCGACGCGCCGCGGGTCTTCATGCCGCCGGCGCAGATACCCGCCGCCCGGCCAGGCCGTGAACTGATCCGCCGCGTTCGCTACGACGACCCGGGCGAACCCGCACTCGGCTGCCTGCTCGCCGGCCTGTCGGGGCGCGAGCGAGGATGCGAGATCCGCCGCCTGGTTGCGATCGCGCTGCGCGAGATCCGCCGCACGCAATTCGCGCCGGGGCCCCGGTGACGCGCGCGCCCGCGCTGCTTCGCCTCGCCCTGGCGGGGTTGCTCCCGCTCGCGGCCGGCCCGGCGGCGCCGGCGGAACTCGAATTCGAGCCGGTGCTGGCCGCGATCGAGCGAGTCGAATCCTCCGGGCATCCATGGTCGATCCTCGACAACACGACCGGGCGCTCGTACGCCCTCGCCGATCGCGGCGCGGCCGAGAAGTACGCGCGTTACCTGATCGGCCTCGGCCACAACCTCGACCTCGGCCTATACCAGATCAACACGATCCAACTGCGGCGCCCGGACGTTTCGATCGACACGATCTTCGATCCGGCGGCCCAGCAGCAGCTTGCGCGGTCGATACTGGGCGAGTTCCTGACACGCGCGCGCGAGCGCTTCGGCGACACCGATCTGGCTTGGGAGCGCGCGATCGGCGCCTACAACGGCGGCAGCATCCTGGTCGAGAACGCGCCGTACGTGGCGCGTGTCTTCGGCGTGCTCGGCCTCGGCGCCGGCGGCCACGCCGCCGGCGGCACGGCCGCCGCGCCATCGATGCCGGACGCGGGCATGGCTGACGCCGGGCCCGAGGCGGCGCCAATCGCGGAAGAGAGCGTTCCGGCGCCCGAAGCCCTGCTTGCCGTCATCCTGCTGGCTTTGCTGGCGTGCGGGGGAGCCTGGGCGGCGGCCGTCAAGGTTCTGGCCGCGATTTCGTGGCAACTGGGGTCCCTGGGCGGGCAATCGTCGATCGCCGGCACCCCCGCTGCTCGAACGGCCGGACGGACCGGCTGAATGCACGGCCACCCTCCGGCATGGGTCCGCCCCGCCAACTTCCGTGCGGCGATGTTGCAGGCGGCCGTGCTGCTCGCGACCTCGCTCCCGTGGCACGCACCGCTCGGGCAGGGCTCGGCCGCGACACCGGCCGAGCGGCCTCGCCTTCTGCGCGCGGTCAATCGGGCGGAAAGTGCGGTCGAAGGCCGCGACGGGCCGCTGCTGACGGTCTTCGTCGATCCGGGCTGCCCGTTTTGCCGCCAGGCGCACCTGCTGACCCGGCAGGCCGTCGCCCAGGGGCGGGTCCGCCTTCAATGGATCCCGGTCGCCACGCTGGGTGAGGGCTCGCTGCGTGCGGCGGCTTTGGTGCTGGGAGCGCCGCATCGGGCCGACGCACTGGCGGTGCTGCAGTCGCGTTCGCCGGCGGCGGTCGCCGGCGCACGTCTCACGCACGGACGCCAGACCGGGTTCGAAGTGGCCGCGGTGCGCGCCAATACCGCGCTCCTGTCGCTCCTGACCGGCGGCCGCCCCGTGACGCCGATGTGGGTGCTCCGCGACGCGCGCGGCGGCTTCAGGCTGCTGGCAGGAACGCCGGACGGGCTCGCAGGTTGGCTCGGGGCCGCGCCGCCGCAGCCGGGTCCGCCGCGGCGCTCCGACTGATCCGAAGCCCGATCGCCGTCCAGAAAGATTCGGCCGGTCGCCGCACCGCGGGGACCGGCCGAATACCGGAATGCGAGGAAGATCGCCGGCTGCCGATCAGTGCTTGGCCTCGGCCGGCTTGGCATCTGTCGCCGCCACCGCGTCGTGCGGCTTGGCGGTCTCGACCGGGAGGCCCTTTAGCTGATTGAGCGCCTGCTTGAGCTGGAAGTCTTCGGGGCTGCCGAACTCGTAACGGTGCTGCGGGGCCACGACATGCGCGGGCAACGCAGTATCCGACTTCGACGCCTCAGGCTTGGCCGCGGCCGCACCCGCCTCCGTCTTCTGCTCGGCAGGGGCGTTGGTATTGATCAGGTGGTGGGCGAGGTCGGCTTCGCGCACCGTCAGCCCCGCGAAGTTGCCCTCCGGCGTGTCCTCGACGATCAGGTCGGGCGCGATGCCCTGCGCTTGGATCGAACGCCCGCTCGGGGTGAAGTACCGCGCCGTGGTCAGCTTGATCGCGGCCGGGTTGTCGCGGTCGTTGCGGATCGGAATGATGGTCTGCACCGAGCCCTTGCCGAAAGTCTGGGTCCCGATGACGGTCGCGCGCTTCTGGTCCTGCAGCGCGCCGGCGACGATCTCGGAGGCCGATGCGCTCGCCCCATTGACGAGCACGACCAGCGGAACGGTCTTGATCTCGCGCGGCAGGCGGTTCAAAAGATCGTCACCGCGGCTGCGCTGATAGTCGCCCGGGCTCGCGGTGTATCGGTGGTGCGCGTCCTCGGTGCGCCCGTCGGTCGACACGACCGTGGCATCGGGCGCCAGGAACACCGCCGAGACGCCGATCGCGGCATGCAGCAGCCCACCGGGGTCATTGCGCAGGTCGAGCACCAGCCCCTTCAGCGGGCCCGGCTTGTACAACTCGCCGACCTGCTTGACGAGGTCCTCGACCGTGCGCTCCTGGAATTGCGTGATCCGCACGAAGCCGTAACCCGGCTCGATGAGGTGCGCCTTGACCGATTGCACCCGGATCACGTCTCGCACCAGCTTGATTTCGAGCGGCGCGGCCTCGCCCTTGCGAACCAGCGTCAGCGTGATGGGGGTGTGCGGCTTGCCCCGCATCAGCTTGATCGCGTCGGGCAGGGTCATGCCGCGCGTGAACTTGTCGTCGATCTTGATGATCAGGTCGCCGGCGCGGATGCCCGCATGTGCTGCAGGGGTATCGTCGATCGGGGCGATCACCTTGATCGCGCCGTCCTCGGCGCCCACCTCGATGCCCAGCCCGCCGAACTCTCCCTGGGTGCCGACCTGCAGGTCGCGGAAGGCGTCCGCGTCGAGGAACGCAGAGTGCGGATCGAGCCCCGCGAGCATCCCCGCGATGGCTTCCTGCATCAACTTCTTGTCGTCGACCGGCTCGACGTAGTTCGCCTTGATCGCGCCGAACACCTCGGTGAACTCGCGGATCTCTTCGAGCGGGATCGGGCCCCGCGTCTCGCGAAACGCGTAGGCGGTGACCCCATAGCTGATCGAAACGCCGGCGATGACCCCAACGCCGATCAGCCCCCAACTGCGCAGACGTCCGCTCATGCAGCCTCCGTGGATACGGGCCGCGTGCAACAGGATTTGTTGATCAGCGAGCGGCCGCCCAGGCGAGCGGGTCGAATGGTCGACCCTGAAACCTCATTTCGAAGTATAGGCCCGATTGGGCGTTGCCACCCGTATTGCCCACCTCCGCTATCACGTCTCCCGATTCAACCGGATCGCCGACGCTGCGAAGCAGTGACTGATTGTTACCGTAGACCGAAAGCAGCCCGTCCCCGTGGTCGACGATCATCAGGTTGCCGAAGCCGCGCAGCCAATCGGCAAATACGACCCGACCGGCGGCGACCGCGTGCACCTCCTCGCCTGCCGGGGCGCGGATGAAGAGCCCCTTCCAGGCCGGCGCGCCGGCCTGCGGCTCGCCGTCGTCGCCGCGCCGCGGCGAACCGAAGCGCGCCGCGATCTCGCCCCGGACCGGCAGCTGCAGCTTGCCGCGCAACGGCGCCAGCCGCGCGGCCGCGGACGGCTCGGGCGCCTGCGGCTTCTCCGCCGACGCCTCGGCGGGCGCTTTGGGACGGGCAGCGGCGGCGCGCGCCGCGCGCCGGCGCGCCTGCTCGGCGAGCACCTTGTCGAGCTGCTCGATCAGCGACGACAGCCGGCCTTCGTCGCGCTCCAGGCCCGCGACCGAGCGGCGCTGGCGCGCCATGTCCTGCGCCAGGCTCCCCAGCGTGGCCTTGCGCGCCGCCTGCTGCTTGATCAGCTGCGCCCGGCTCGCGCGCTCGTCGGCGGCGATCGACAGCAGCTCGGATTGCCGCTCGCGCGACTCCGACTCGAGCGCCGCCAGTTCCGAGCGCCGGTCGCGCAGCTCGCCGATGCTCTGTACGCGACGGCGCACGACATAGGCCAGGTAAGCCTGGTCGCGCGCGCTCAGGTCGGGCGCCGCGCCGTCCAGCGCGTCCTGCCAGGGACGCCGCTCGCCGAGCACCAGCTGCGCGCGCAAGGCCACCCCGAGCGCCGACTGGTGCCAGCCCTGGTTCGCCGCGACCGCGCGCTGGCGCTCCTGCAGGCCGGCGATCTGCCGCTCGACGGTACGCCTGTCGGCGGCAAGCTCGCGCAGCTTCCGGTTCGCGGCCGATATCGCCGACTCGGAAGCCGCCAGCGCGTCGGCCGCCTCGGAATGCGCGGCCTCGGTCGAGGCGAGCTGCTGCTTCAACTGCGCCAGGCGCGCCCGAAGCTCGCGCTGCTCGGCCTGCAGCCGCTGCTGGCGCCGGGCTTCGCTGTCGCCCGCCTCTGCCTTCGGGGCCTCGCGCGCCGGCCGGTCGGGGTGCGCGCGCGCCCGCTCCTCGCTTCCCGCCACGGCCGGCAACGCGGCCAGCGCCGCGACCAGCAGCAGCGCCGGCCAGGGACCGAGCGCGGCGCGCCGGCGCGCGGTCGCGGGAGGGTCCTGCTGGATCGGCGTCGTCTCGATCGTCGTTTCGCCGCAGTCGTTTTCGCCGTCGCCGCTTCGCGGGCACCGCCGCGGGCGCCGGCCGTCCTAGCGCGGCGCGGCCCGCCCCTGGGCCGCCACCGCGGCCGCCGCGCGCGCGATCTCCTCCGGATCGCCGAGGTAGTAGTGGCGCAGCGGGCGCAGCTCGCGGTCGAGCTCGTAGACGAGCGGCCGCGCGGTCGGGACATTCAGTTCGACGATGTCCTCGTCGGAGATGCCGTCGAGGTGCTTGATCAGCGCCCGCAGCGAATTCCCGTGCGCGGCCACCAGCACGCGCCGCCCGCGCGAGATCGCCGGCACGATCGAATCGTTCCAGAACGGCACGACGCGCGCGACCGTGTCCTTCAGGCATTCGGTCGCCGGGATCTGCTCCGGCTTCAGGTGCTGATAGCGCGGATCGCGCCCGGGCCAGCGCGGGTCGTCGGCGGACAGCGGGTCGGGAGGCACCGCGTACGAGCGCCGCCACAGCAGCACCTGGCGCTCGCCGAAGCGGGCCGCCGTTTCCGCCTTGTTGAGGCCCTGCAGCGCCCCGTAGTGGCGCTCGTTCAGGCGCCAGCTGTGCACGACCGGAATCCACATCAGGTCGAGCGCATCGAGCGCCAGCCACAGGGTGCGGATCGCGCGCCGCAGCACCGACGTATAGGCGATGTCGAACGAATAGCCCTCGCGCTTGAGCAGCTCGCCCGCGGCGGCCGCCTCGGTGCTGCCGTTGTCGGTCAGGTCGACGTCGGTCCAGCCGGTGAAGCGATTCTCGAGGTTCCACTGGCTTTCGCCGTGGCGCAACAGCACGAGGCGGTAGGCGGTCTTTGGATCGGTGGTCATCACGGCACCGGAGGGTAGGAAGGCCGGGCGCGCCGAACGGGCCCGGCGCATCGGGGGGAAACAGGCGGCATTCTATAATCGCCGTTCGGGTCGCACTTGCGCCCGTCCGTCCCCACCCCCAGTCCACCTGCCCGTTCCACTGCGCACCCGCCGCCTTCGCTGTGCAATTCTTCCTCGAACCCTTCAATCTCGTGCTGATCGCGGTCGCGCTGATCAGCGGTTCGCTGCTCGCCTGGCCGCTGTTCCGGGAACGGCTGAGCGGTCCGAGCCTTTCGACGCTGGCGGTCACCCAGCTGATGAACGCGCGCCCCGTGCAGGTCCTCGACATCCGCGCGGCCGACCAGTTCGCCGCCGGCTCGCTGCCGAATGCCCGCAACATCCCGCTCGCGGACGTCAGGCAGCGCAACGCCGAGCTGAAGAAGGAGCGCCCCGTGATCGTCGTGTGCGACCGGGGCCGGACGTCGTCCATCGCGGCCGCGCAGCTGCGCACCGCGGGCTTCAAGGAGGTTTACGTGCTGTCCGGCGGCCTGAACGCCTGGCGCGACGCCGGGCTGCCGCTGCGGCGATGAAGCGGGCCGTGGCGGATTCGCGCATGGCGGCGGGCCGAAGGGCGAACAGCCCTTTGCGCGCAGCGCGAAGGTAGCCCAGTGAGCGTGCGCATCCGCATGTACAGCACCACGGTGTGCCCGTATTGCCGGCGCGCCGAGGCGCTGCTGCGCGCGCGCGGCGTGTCGGAGATCGAGAAGATCGGAGTCGACCTCGATCCGGCGCAGCGCGACGAGATGATCAGGCTTACCGGGCGGCGGACGGTACCGCAGATATTCATCGGCGACGTCCACGTCGGCGGTTTCGACGATCTCGCCGCGCTCGACCGCGACGGCAGGCTGCTGCCGCTCCTCAATCCCTGAACCGCGCCGGCCCGAAGCCGGCGTCGAAACCCCGAGGCAGCAACCATGACGGACAATCCGAAACCCGGCGCAAGCCAGAATTCCGCGGCGCAGCCGCAGTCGCCGGTGTTCCAGCTGCAGCGCATCTACCTGAAGGACGCGTCGCTGGAAATGCCCCACGCGCCGCAGATCTTCCTCGAGCCGGGCACGCCGCAGATCGACATCCAGCTCGACGTCTCGCACGAGAAGGTCCTCGACGGCGTCTACGAGGTGCTGGTCCGGGTGACCGCCACCGCGCGCGTCGCCGAGAAGGTGCTGTTCCTGGTCGAGGCCAAGCAGGGCGGCATCTTCGAGATGCGCGGCATTCCGAACGAGCAGTTCGACGCGGTGGTGGGCGTCGTCTGTCCGGGAATCATCTATCCGTACCTGCGCGCCAACGTCGCCGACCTGCTGACGCGGACCGGGCTGCCTCCGATCCATCTGGCCGAGATCAACTTCGAGGCGCTGTATCAGCAGAAGCGGGCGCAAGCGGCGCAGAGCCCTTCCGGCATCATCGTCCCGCCCGGTGCCCAGACGCGCCAGTAACGCGCCCCCCACCGGCGCGATGCGCGTCGCCATCCTGGGGGCGGGCGCGTGGGGAACCGGACTCGCGTGCGCGGTCGCGTCCCGGTGCGACGTCGTGCTGTGGGCGCGCGCCGCGGACCAGGCGGAGCACATGCGCGGCCAGCGCCGCAACGAGCGCTATCTGCCCGGCATCGAGCTGCCGCCCCGGCTGGCGATCGAGCCTGCGCTCGACCGCGCGCTCGCGCACGCCGGCGACGACGGCCTCGTGCTGCTGGCCGCACCGATGGCGGGGCTGCGGGCGCTCGCGGGCGAATTGCGTCGCGCCGGGACGGGCGCGCCGGTCGCGTGGCTGTGCAAGGGCCTCGAACGCGACACCGGACTGTTCGCGCACCAGGTCCTGGATCAGGAGCTGCCGGGCCGCGACGCCGGGCCGCTCTCCGGCCCCAGTTTCGCCGAGGAAGTGGCGCGCGGGCTGCCGACCGCGATGGTGATCGCGGGCGCCGACGGCTTGTGCGAGCGGGTGACACGCGCGCTGCACGGCGGCAATCTGCGCATCTACTCGAGCGCGGACGTGATCGGCGTCGAGGTGGGCGGTGCCGTCAAGAACGTGATGGCGATCGCCACCGGGATCTCGGACGCGCTCGGCCTGGGCAACAACGCGCGTGCGGCGCTGATCACGCGCGGCCTGGCGGAGACGCAGCGCTTCGGCGAGGCGCTGGGCGCGCGCGCCCGGACGCTGACGGGCCTGGCCGGGCTGGGAGATCTGATACTGACCTGCACCGGCGACCTGTCGCGCAACCGGCGGGTCGGACTGGCGCTCGGCCGGGGCGTCGCGCTGGACCGCGCGCTGGCCGGGATCGGGCATGTCGCGGAGGGCGTGTGGTCGGCGCCCGAGGTCGCGGCGCGCGCGCGCGCCGCCGGCGTCGAGATGCCCCTCACGGACGCGGTGTGCGCGGTCCTTGACGGAAGGCTGACGCCGGGCGCTTCGCTCGAGCGCCTGCTGGCGCGCGACCCGCGGCCGGAGCATGCGTGAGGAAAGCCGATGCGGAGCCGATGAGGATCCGATGAGCAGGGACCTGCGCGCAGTCTGCGTGTTCTGCGGCGCGTCCGGCGGCGGCAACCCGGGCTACGTCGAGGCGGCGCGCCGGACCGGTGCGCAGCTGGCGCAAGCCGGCATCGAGCTCGTGTACGGCGGCGGCCACGTCGGCATGATGGGCGCGCTGGCCGACGCCGCGCTTGACGCCGGCGGGCGCGTGGTCGGCGTGATCCCGCGGCATCTGATGCGCCCCGAAGTCGCGCACCAGGGCCTGACCGAGCTCCGCGTGGTCGATTCCATGCACGCACGCAAGCAGGTGATGGCCGAGCGTGCCGACGCTTTCCTGGTGCTGCCGGGGGGCTACGGCACCCTCGACGAGACCTTCGAGATCGTCACCTGGCGCCAGCTCGAGCTGCACGGCAAGCCGATCGCGCTGGTCAATCACGGCGGCTACTTCGATCATCTGCTCGCGTTCGTGGATCACGCGGTGCGCGAGGGCTTCGTGCATTCGCCCGAGCGCCGGCTGCTGCACGCCGAAGCGACGTCCGAGGCCGCGCTGGCCTGGCTCGAACGCGAGAAGATCCGGGGCCGCGGTGCGGCCGCGGCCCCGCCGCCGGGCGCGACCTAGCGCGAGCGGTCCTGCCGACGCGGGCCGGTCAGCCCGGGGCCTTCGCGGCTCCGACGCGTATCGACCGCAGGCATGCCAGCACGAACATCAGGCCTCCAACGACCGCGAGCAGGCCGCCTGCACCCATCAAGCCCATTGCGGCCGCCTGCGAGCCGGTCAGCACCTGGTCGGCGCCCGCCAGCTTGCGCTCGACTCCGTAGCCGCCCGACCACGCGAGGCCGAGCACGTGCATCAGCTGCCCGCCACCGTAGACAGCCGGCTGCCAGCCCGCGAGGCGGCCGCGCACCGGCGCGAAGCCGAGTTGCGGCAGCATCACGTAGGTCAGGCCCATGAACGCGAGCGTGATCCCGACGATCGATCCGTGGTAGTGCGCCGGTATCACGACATTGGCGCCGCGGATCAGGAAGCCCAGCACGCCACCGACGGCGAACAACATCAGGGAGGCCGCCAGTGCCGACCTGGCCGGCGCGTCCGCGCCGCGAACGCGCCACAGGCCGAGCAGGGCCAGCACGACCAGCGGCGCGGACAGCAGGTGGCCCCAGCGCATCAGCAGCGCGAAATCGCCCACGTGCTCGGGCGAGCCCGCCGGCGCCCACACCAGGATGACCGGCACCGCGAGCAGCGGAGCCGCCGCCAGCAGGAACAGGCGCCCGAGGGTGCGCGCGCCGACGGCGGGCGGCGCACCGAGCTCGGCGGCGAGGGTCAGCCATGCCACGGCGGCCAGCAGCACGTGCTGGAACTGCAGGCAATGGCCGGCTCCCCAGAACAGCAGCTCGAAATAGGCCGCTCCCGTTGCCTCCGAAAGCCGCTGCCAGGCCGCGGCGAGCGCGGCGACCGAGATGGCGCCGGCGAGCGCCGCCAGCCATAGCCCGAGCGCGAGAGCCGGTTGCCCTTCCGCCGCCTGGGCCTGCCGCACCGTGAACAGCGCGCGGACGATCGTCAGCACGAAGCCCGCGCAGACGGCGCCGATGCCGGCAAGAAACCAGCCTTGCTGCAGTACCGGTACATAGTTGTTCAGCAGCGGCTGCGCGTGCGGCAGGAACGGTGACACCGTCATTGCGGCCGTGCCCGACGCGGTCAGCGCGAACCCGGCCCAGCCGAGGCCGATCAGGCGCCCTGCCGCGGCGCGGCTCCACAGCACGCCCGCAAATGCGACGAACCAGATCAGGACCGAGAGGTCCACGTGCACGACCAGGCCCGTGCGGAACCATTCGCGCTGCGCGAGCGCCGATGCGATACCCGGGGTTCTCGACAGCGCCAGCAGGACCGCGAGCAGGCCTGCCCCGGCGAGCGCCGCCACGCCGAGCCACAGCCAGGCCCGCGTGAGCGCGGCGCCCGCGATCGCATCTGCGGCCGCAGCGTCGGCTCGATCGGTGCCGGATCCGGAGCCCGCCTCGGGTGCGGAAGCCGGAGCCTGTCCCAAGGTGTTCATCGCTCGATGTCAGGCAAAGCCGTTCTGGCGCCACGCCTCGAAGACGACGACCGCCACGGCGTTCGACAGGTTCAGGCTGCGATTGCCGGGCCGCATCGGGATCGCCAGGCGCCGCCCGGGAGGAAAGCGCGCCCGCAGGGCTTCGGACAGGCCGGCCGTTTCGGAGCCGAACACCAGCCAGTCACCGCGGCGGAACGCGACGTCGGAATACGCGCGCTCGCCGCGCGTCGTGAGCGCGAACATGCGCTCGGCCTCGGGATGCTCCGCGGCCACGAGCGCGTCGAAATCCGCATGCACGCGCAAAGACGTGAATTCGCGGTAATCGAGGCCGGCACGTCGCATCTTCGCGTGATCGAGGGGGAACCCGAGCGGCTCGACGAGATGCAGCCGTGCGCCGGCATTCGCGCACAGGCGGATCACGTTGCCGGTGTTCGGCGGAATCTGCGGTTCGACCAGCACCACGTTGAGCATCGCATCGGGATTATGGCGTGCGGGCGACCACCAGGTTCGTGACCCGCGCTGCGCCCGCGCGCTTCAGGGCCGCGGCAGCCTCGTCCAGCGTCGATCCGCTGGTGAGCACGTCATCCACGAGCAGCACGTGCCGCCCGTCGAACCGCCGCCCGGCGGCGAAGACGCCGCGCACGTTGCGGCGCCGGTCTTCGAGCCTCAGCGACTGCTGGGGCGGGCCGTGCCGCACGCGCATGAGGCCGTTGCCGCGCGAAGGCAGCCGCAGGTGCCGTCCGATCGCGCGCGCGATCTCATCGGACTGGTTGAAGCCGCGCTCACGCTGGCGCTCGAAGGCGAGCGGCAAGCCCAGCACGCAGTGGGCCGCGCCGCCCTGCCCGGCGCGCCCGGCGAAGCGCCGTGCCAGCAGCACGCCGAAGACGCGCCCGAGCTCGAGGCGGGCGCCGAACTTCAGCGCGGCGATCATCGCGTCGAGCGGAGGCTCGTAGTCGCCGAGGACCAAAGTGGCGTCGAAGGCGGGCGGCCGGACGAGGCAACGCCCGCAGCGGCGCGACGGGCCCGCGCGGGCGAGCCGGTTGGCGCAGGTTTCGCAGCGCGGCGCCGGGTCGGCGAGGAAGTCGCTCGAGCAGCCCTCGCAGACGGGATCGCCGCGCCTGACGGCGCAGACCGCGCAGGAGGGAGCGAACGAGCGCCGCAGCGAAGCGACGGCGGCGGCGCAATACGCCAATACCTCGTTGAAAGCATCGTCGCGCGGCGTCGCGGAGCACACCGTTCCCAGCCTATACTGCGCCGCTTCGACCCGCACTACCGTACGCGGTCGCGGCCGCGATCCGCCTGGCCCATGACCGATCCGCCGCGCCTCGACGCGCGCAGCCTGACCGTCCGGCGCCAGTTCGACGCGCGCGCGGCCCGCTTCGGCGATCACGACGCGATCGTGCGCGAGATTTCGTCGCGCATGATCGAACGCTCGAACGTGATGCGCATCGACGCGCGCACGGTGCTCGACCTCGGTTGCGGCGCGGGCCGGGCCCGCGCGGCGCTGGCGGCGCGGTTTCCGGGCGCGACCTGGATCGGCGCCGATCTGTCGGAGTCGATGCTGCGCCAGGGCCGCGGGGAGGGCGCGCGGCGCCGCTGGTGGCCATGGCGGCGCGGCACGCGGCGCGAACTGTGGCTTTGCGCAAGCGCGGAATCGCTGCCGCTGCGCGACAACTCGGTCGACGTCGTGTTCTCCAACCTGATGCTTCACTGGCTCCCCGCCCCGCACGCGGTGTTTCCGGAGCTCGCGCGCGTCCTGCGGGTCGGCGGGCTGCTGATCTTCAGCTGCTTCGGACCCGATACGCTCAAGGAGCTGCGCGCCGGCTGCGTCCGCGCATTGCCGCAGGCCAGGCCGATGCCGTACGTGGATATGCACGATTTCGGCGACATGATGGTGGCCGCCGGCTTCGCCTCGCCCGTGATGGAAGCCGAGACGCTTCGGCTGACATACCGCAGCGCGCGCCAGCTGCTGACCGAGGCGCGCGGCCTGGGAGGCAATCCGCGCGAGGACCGGGCGCGCTGCCTGCCGTCGGGGCGGCAGGCGAGGTCCCTGCTCGAAGCGCTGGCATCGCGCCAGTCGTCCGACGGGCGGATGGCGCTGACTTTCGAGGTCGCGGTCGGCCACGGCTGGAAGACGGAGCCGCGCGTGCCCGGCGTAAGCAAGATTCAACTGGCGGGTTTGCGCGATCGGTTGCCGCGCCTCTGAGGCGCAGCGGCAATATCCCTTGGGCTGGCCGGGGAGTGGCCGCCTCCGCGTCCCTATAATCGTTTGGCGCTGTGCCCGGAGAGGCGCGCGCGTGGTGTTGCTCGATCCGGTGCGGAGGGGTTCGCGGCCATGTCGGCAACAGGTGATCGCTGGGTGCTGAGGCGCAACTGCTCGGCAGGCCCGCTGCATCTCGCGGCCGTGTTCGGCTCGACCGTGGCGATCGCGGTTGCCTTCGGCGTCGCGTTCGCCGCCGCCGGCCTGTGGATGGTGCTGCCGTTCGCGGCCGCCGAGCTGATCGCGGTCGTGCTCGCATTCCTCCTGTACGCGCGCCACGCGGCCGACTGGGAACGCATCGATCTGCGAGGTTCCCTGCTGTGCGTGCAGCGCGCCGAGGGGCCGCGGATCGTGAGCTGGCAGTTTCCGGCCGCGCGGGCGCGGGTGGACATCGAAGCCGGCGGGTCGCATGTCTACGTCGGCTGCACCGGGGCCAAGGTCGAGATCGGCCGCCTGGTGCTAGAACCCAACCGGCTGCGCCTGGCGCACGAGTTGCGCCGCGCACTCGGCGCGGCCAGAAACGGCAGCTGCGGCTGAGGCCGCGCCGACCCCGATGCCGAACCCCACCGATCGCCAGCGAGCCCGCCGTCCGATGCGACGGCGGGCCGCCGCGCGCGCCCCGGTCGGGCTGCTGGCGGGCGCCGCCGGCCCGGCGCTGGCCGAAGTCGCCCGCTACAACTTCCAGCCGCCGGTGACCGAGATCGGACGCCAGATCTACTGGCTGCACATGATGATGCTCGGCATCTGCGCGGTGATCTTCGTGCTCGTGTTCGGCGTGATG
>CAZEIW010000020.1:0-10324 GCA_964512305.1 uncultured Burkholderiaceae bacterium
CCCAGGATCGCCGCCATCGCGTCGTCCTCGGAATCGAATACCCGCGCCGGCCCCGTGATCACCGGGTTCTTGAGGCCGGTGATCTTCGCGACGCACCCCTCGCTCGCGAGGTTGCCCTTCAGGATCGCGAGGTGCCCCTGCCGGTAAAGCGGACGGCCGAAGGGGCGGATCACATCCTGGTCGCTCCGGGGCTCGGCCGGCACGTCGCGCAGCGCCTCGGCCATCGTCTGCCCCGTGATCGTCATGCACCCGCCGTGCAGCAGGCCATTTTCGAGCAGGATCTTGAGCACCTGCGGGATGCCGCCGGCGGCATGCAGGTCGGTCGCCGCGTAACGGCCCGACGGCTTCATCTCGCACAGCACCGGCACGCGCACGCGCACGCGCTCGAAGTCGTCGAGCGTCCATTCCACCCGGGCCGCGTGCGCGATCGCGAGGTAGTGCAGCACCGCGTTGGTCGAGCCGCCGACCGCCATGACCAGGCTGATCGCGTTCTCGATCGACTGCCGCGTGATGATGTCGCTCGGCCGCCGGCCCTTCTTCACGGCATCGATCAGCACCCGCGCGGACTCCGCGGTGCTGTCGAGCTTGTCCTGGTCCGGATTGGCCATCGTCGACGAGTACAGCAGGCTCATGCCGAGCGCCTCGAACGACGAGCTCATCGTGTTGGCGGTGTACATGCCGCCGCAGGAGCCGGAGCCCGGGATGCAGCGGCGCTCGATCTCCTTGAAGTCGGCCGCGTCGAGGCGGCCGGCCGTGAACTCGCCGACGGCCTCGAAGGCGGAAACGATCGTCAGGTCTTTGCCCTTGTAGTGGCCCGGCTTGACGGTCCCGCCGTAGACGAAGATCGCCGGCACGTTGCAGCGGGCGATCCCGATCATCCCGCCCGGCATGTTCTTGTCGCAGCCGCCGACCACGACCACGCCGTCCATCCACTGGCCGTTGACGCAGGTCTCGATGCAGTCGGCGATCACTTCGCGCGACACCAGCGAGTACTTCATGCCCTCGGTGCCCATGCCGATGCCGTCGGACACGGTCGGCACGCCGAAGGTCTGCGAGTTGCAGCCGCCGCGCGCGATCTCGGCGACGGCCGAGTCCGCGAGGCGCTGCAGCCCGGAATTGCACGGCGTGATCGTCGAGTGCGAGTTGGCCACGCCGATCATCGGCTTGTCGAAGTCCGCGTCGCGGTACCCCATCGCGTAGTACATCGCGCGATTGGGCGAGCGCGCCACTCCCTGGGTGACGTTCTTCGAGCGTTCGTTGTAAGGCATCGTCCCGTCCCTGCAGTCGTGTCTCTACAATCCCGATCCGCGTTCGATAACGCGATCCGGCTCCCGCATTCTAGGCACAACCCGATGCTGATACATCCCCAGTTCGACCCGGTGGCGTTCTCGATCGGGCCGCTGTCGGTCCGCTGGTACGGCCTCATGTACCTGGCGGGGTTCCTGATGTTCATCGCGCTCGGGCGCCTGCGAGCGCGCGACGCCTGGCGCGGGATGAGCGCGCGCGATGTCGAGGACCTGCTGTTCTGGGGCGTGTTCGGGGTCATCCTGGGCGGGCGCCTGGGCTACGTGCTCTTCTACAAGCCGGGCTACTACCTCGAGAACCCGCTCGAGATCCCGATGCTGTGGAAGGGCGGGATGGCCTCGCACGGCGGCATCATCGGCGTCGTGACCGTGATGTGGCTGTTCGCGCGCGCGCGCGCCAAGCCGTTCTTCCAGGTCACGGACTTCGTCGTGCCGCTGTGCCCGCTCGGGCTGGCCGCAGGGCGCCTCGGCAACTTCATCAACGGCGAGCTGTGGGGCCGGCCGGCCGATCCGGCGCGCTGGCCTTGGGCGATGGTGTTCCCGCAGGCGCACGACGGCGGCATTCCGCGCCACCCGTCGCAGCTGTACCAGTTCGCGCTCGAGGGCGTGCTGCTGTTCGTGATCCTGTGGCTGTTTTCGCGCAAGCCGAGACCGCCCGGCGTCGTCAGCTGCGCGTTCCTGATCGGCTACGGCGTGCTGCGCTTCGTCGCCGAGTTCGCGCGCGAGCCCGACGATTTCCTGGGCCTGCTCGCCTTCCGCCTCTCGCTCGGGCAGTGGCTGTCGATCCCGATGATCGCCGCCGGCCTGGTGATGCTGCCGATCGTGCTGCGGCGCGCGCGCAAGCTCCCTTCTCCCGCGGAGCGGGAGAAGGGCCGCAAGTAAGCAACTCCCCTCTCCCGCTTCGCGGGAGAGGGGCCGGGGGTGAGGGCGGCCGCCGAAGCTCCGCTCTCCACCCTCACCCCCAACCCCTCTCCCGCGCGGCGCGCGGGAGAGGGGAGCCTTCAGAACTTGTCCGGCAGCTTGCGCAGGATCGTGTAGACCCGGTCGGAGACCGAGATGTAACCGCCGCGCACGAGCTCGGTGCAGATCCGGTTCACCATGTCCCGTCCGGCGCCTACCCGGCTCGCGATCGCCTGCTGCGTCATGGCCTCCGGGATCACCTTCCTGCCGTCAGGCGCCTCGTGCGCCAGCGAATTGAGCAGGTTGCGCACCCGCTCGTAGACGCCCGAAAGGGCCAGTTCCTTCACGCTTTCGGTGGCGGCGCGCGCGCGCTCGATCAGCACCTTGATGAGGTTGAGCGCCAGCTCGGGATTCTGCTTGATCGACTCCAGCAGCGCCTCCGAATCGATCACCGAGCAGGTCAGCGTCTCCACCGCGCGCACCGAGGCCGACCGCGGCGAGCCGTCGAGCGACATCTCGCCGAAGTACTCGCCCGGCCCGAGGTCGTCGAGGATCATCTCCTTGCCGTCGACGTTGGACACGTACACGTGCGCCTTGCCGGCGAGAATCACGTACATCGAATCGCCGCGCGTGCCCTCCTGGATCACGACCGCACCCTTCTGGAACGGGGGCCGGACCTGTCCCCGCAGCGCAAGCTCGCGCACCACCCGATCGCCGATCTGCTCGATTACCTGATCCCACCTGCCCACTTCTGCCCCCTTCCGGCCGCGGGCCGGAATCACCAGCGCGACGGCGGCTTGCGCCGGATGGTGATCTGCTTGTCGACGATCGTGATGTACCCGCCTATCTGCAGATCCTTGAAGATGCGGCTGATCATGTCGCGCGATGCGCCCACCCGGTCGGCGATGTCCTGCTGGGTCCAGCGCTCGAGGACCCGCAGCGTGCCGTCGGGCTGCTCGACGCCGTGCTGCAGCAGCAGCCCGACGACCCGGTTGTACACGTCGAGCAGGGCGAGGTTCTTGACGTTGTAGGTCGCAACCCGGGCGCGCTCGATCAGGGTCGCGATTAGCGCCATCGCGACATCCGCGTCGGCCGCGATCGCCTCGCGCACCGCAACGCGGCTGACCACCGAGCAGGTCGTCGGCTCGAGCGCCATCACCGAGGCGGACCGCGGCTTGCCGTCGAGCGCCATCTCGCCCACGTAGTCTCCGGCCCCGTAGTGGTCCAGGATCATTTCCCTGCCGTTGAGGTCCGAAACGTAGACCTTGACCTTTCCCGACAGGATCACGAACATCGAGTCGCCGCTGTCGCCCTCGCCGATGATCACGGTGTTCTTGGGATAGGTGCGGATCTGGCCACGCTGCGCCAGCTCGCGCGCGGTCGGATCCCCGAACGCAGCGATCGCCTGATCCCAATTCCCCACTCGATCCTCCGTCGGCCCTGACTGCCAATTATCCGGGACACACCGTCCTTGACAACCGTTTCCGGATCTTGCCGGCGGGACAGTCGGCTCGAATGAGACAATCCAGACCCGCGCCGCATGCCGGGGGGAACTTGTCGAAGGACGCGATGGCAGCAGCTTGGGCTTGGCTCGTGCCGGGCGGCGAAGCGGGGCGGCTCGCCTTGCTGTCGTTGGTGACCGGCCTCGCGCTGGCCGGCCTGGCCGGCCCGCCCACGGGTCTGAGCGAGCGCATCGACGAAGGCCTGTTCGATCTCCAGGTCCGCCTGATCCGGGTGCTGCGCCCGCCGGCGCCGGCACCCTCGGCGCCCGACGTCGTGATCGTCGGCATCGACGAATCGACCTTGAAGGCGATCGAGGTTCCGCTCGCGATGATCCACGTCCCGCTTGGCGCCGCGCTCAAGGGCATCGCGGCGGCCGGGCCGGCAACGACCGCGCTCGACGTCGTGCTGCCCACGCGCTCGTACGACAAACTGGTGCCGGGCCTCGATCACGCGCTCGTCGAGGGACTGGCGACGATCAGGCGCGCGGGGGGAATCGTCTTCGTCCTGGACGCCGACTCGACAGGCCAGGTCCGGCCTCCCGAAGACACGCTGATCGCCGCGGCCGGTGGCGTCGAATCGCTCGGCGCAGCCTTCTATCCCGAGGACAACGACGGCGTCGTGCGCCGGTTCGACCCGCATCTGACGCCTCCGCTGCCGCCCCTCGCATCGGTGATCGCGCAGCGCCTTGGCCGCGGGGAGCGTGTCGCCCGGGCGGGATGGATCGACTACACGCGCGGCACCAGGTTCACCTATGTGCCCCTGATCGACGTCGTCCGTTGGTACGAGACGGGCGACCTCGCGACGCTGCGCAGCCACTTCAACGGCCGCGTCGTGCTGATCGGCAGCGTGCTGCCGTACGCCGATCGGCTGTCGCAGCCGATCAATCTGGTCGGCTGGGTCTACCCGGAAGCTGCCCCGCCGGGCGTCCTGATCCACGCGCAGTTGCTGCGGTCGGTGCTCGGCGCGGGCCTCATCCATCCGGTCGCGCCAGCGATCGAAGTGCTGCTGACGCTTGCGCTTGCCGCGGTGGCGTTCGTGGGCGCCGTGTCGTGGCGCTGGGCCATCCTGATCCTGGCCGTCGGCGCGAGCTTCCTGGGCGCGGCCTGGCTGCAGTCGGCCGGCTGGCGGCTGGCGCTCGGGGTACCCTGGATGGCGGGGGTCGCCGCCACCGGGATTCGCACGACACTCGACGTCGCAGCGGCGCGGCGCGCGCGGGCTCGCCTGGCGACCACGTTCGGCGGCTACGTCAGTCCTCAAGTGCTGCGAGCGATCCTCGGCGGGGAGGTCGACGCCGGGCCCGGGCGGCGGAAAATGGCCTTCCTGTTCGCCGACCTGCGGGGCTTCACCTCCTGGTCGGAGATCACGCCTCCGGAGCGGGTGCTGGAGGTGCTCAACCGCTATTACGCGTCGATCACGCCCCTGATCCATCGCTGCGGGGGCACGATCGACAACTTCCGGGGCGACGGGATCATGGTGATGTTCGGCGCGCCGGAGCCGGTCGCTTCCGAGTGCGACGCGGCGTTCGAGAGCGCGCGTGAAATTCTGGCCGCGACCGTGCGCCTGAACGGCGAGCTCGCCGCCACCCTCGGCGGCCGGCCGCTCGAGGTCTCGATCGGGCTGGCGTGGGGTGAGGCCGTCTTCGGCGACCTGGGCAGCGAGGAACGCAAGGATTTCACCGCGCTCGGCGATATGGTCAACGTCGCCGCGCGGTTGCAGGATCTGGCGAAGACGATCGGCTACCCGGTCGTGATGACGGCGGCATTCGCCGAGCGCCTGTCGCACGTTGCCGGCATCGATCCGCCGCAGGCGCTGGGCGAGCGGGAATTGCGCGGGCACTCTCCCGTGACGCTGGCCGGCTGGCGGCCGCGCGGAAAGCCGCAGGAGGGGCTTGATGACGGAGTGAGCGCGGGAAGGTGAATATTCCGCCTGCTGCACCCGGAGCATTCGAATCGGGCCGCGGGGACAATCCTCTATGCTGAACGCGGAACGTGGTCTGCGGCGCGGACCAGGGAGGCGCGATGAGAGTCGGAACCGGGCATGGGTGGTTGCTGCGGCTGAGCGCGGGCAATGCGCGGGCCGTCTCCCTCATTTCTTTCACCGCGCTCGCGTGCCTGGCCCTGCCGGCCGCCGCGGCACCGCCGGCCGCCAGCGCGCAGACGGTGACGGCGATCGTCACCGACGTCGACGGCCAGGCGCACCTCGCGAAGCACGGCACGACGCGCCCGCTGGCGCTGCTGAGCGCGCTCGATGCCGGTGACCTGGTGCAGCTCGATCGCGACGCGCGGGCGGTCGTCGTGTTCCCCGGGCAAAATGGCATGGCGTTCGAC
Source organism: uncultured Burkholderiaceae bacterium (assembly GCA_964512305.1). Taxonomy (GTDB): domain Bacteria; phylum Pseudomonadota; class Gammaproteobacteria; order Burkholderiales; family Burkholderiaceae_F; genus CAZEIW01. The sequence continues at coordinate 6,035 of CAZEIW010000020.1, forward strand.
CTCGCCGGTCCCGGCAGCTTCCTGGTTCAACCGAAAGAGATGGTCGCGCGCGACCGGGCGGCGCGCGTGTCGCGCCGCGAATTGCCGGCGTCCCTGCGGGCGCTGACGATCAAGCCGTCGCGTTCCGCGCTGGCCAGCGTCACGATGCGCGGCATCGGTCAGTCGGCGTTCCGGGCCCTCGGGCCGCGCGGCCGGCAGCTTGCGCAGTCGGCGCGCAGCCTGCGGTGGAGCCCGGTGGACGACGGCGAAGGCGGGCCGTGGCACTACAAGGTGCGCTTGATCGACGACGACGGCGTCGTGGCGTTCGAGTCGGACACCGTTGCCACGTCGATCGAGCTCCCGGAGGCGATCCAGCTGGAGCGCGAGTCGCCGTACGTCTGGACTGTCGACGCGATCGGCGAGCTCGGCCGCCGCCGCTCGATCGCGACCGAGTTCGTCGTGGTCGACCAGGCGACCGAGGCGAGCGTGCTCGCCGCCCGGGCGGAGCGCCTGGACAGGCTGTCGGACCGCGTGCTGTTCGCGATCGCGCTCGATCAGAGCGGGCTGCGACAGGATGCGGCGGCGGAGTGGCGTTCGCTGGCCGAGCAGAAGCCCGAGTTGAAGGCGTTTGCGAGGTAGGCGGCTTTCGGGCGACGTTTTCAGGCGCCGCTGTCAGGCGACGCGGTCAGGCGACGCTGTCAGCCGACACGGTCAGCCGCGCCTGTCAGGCGAGCAGCCGCGTCGTGATGAAACGCCATTCTTCCGGCGTCACCGGCGTGATCGACAAGCGGTTGCCGCGCCGCAGGACGACCATGTCGCGCAGTTGCGGGTGCGATCGCAGCTCGGCGATCGAGAGCAGCCGGGTCTTGCGCAGCGCACGCACGTCGACCAGCACCCAGCGCGGCGCCTCGCGGCTCGAGCCGTCGTCGTAGTACTTGCTGCGCTTGTCGAACTGGGTCAGGTCAGGATGGGGTGCGCCCGCGACCTCTGCGATACCTACGATCCCGGGCTCGGCACAGCTCGAGTGATAGAAGAGCACGCCGTCGCCCGGCTGCATCTGATCGCGCATGAAGTTGCGCGCCTGGTAGTTGCGCACCCCGGTCCAGGGGACCGTCGATCCGCGCGCGGCCAGCGCGTCGTCGATCGAGCAGTCTTCCGGCTCGGACTTCATCAACCAGTAGCGGGTTTGCGTCGGCATCGAGGCGAGCGGCGGCGCGGCAAATATGCCGCGCCGCCACGAATCAGGCCCCGCGCATGCCGCCCGGCCTGTAGTCCTGAACCATGGGTTCAGGGGGGTCGCTGTCCGCGCCGCTTAGGTTCAGCAGACGCGTGCCGATCGCACCACGACGCGAGCTCAGCAACCTAGCGCATTGCGCATCGGTTCAAGGAACTTGGAGGCCTTTGCGCGTACACCGCAGGGAGAGACCATTCTAACCGCCGCTGGTTGCGTGCGTGCGGCGAATTGAGGCCCTAGAACAGCTTTTCTTGGGGAGCCAGCATTTCCTCGGCAAGCTGGTTGAGCTCGCGCAGCCGGCGCCGCACGTCGGCCACGGCCACGCCGTCGGTGCTGCGGGCACCGAACAATTCCTGCGCGATCTGCAGCGCCGCCATCACCGCGACACGATCGGCGCCGAGCACGCGCCCGCTGTCGCGAATGGCTCCCATCTTCTGATCGACGTAGTGCGCGCACGCGAGGAGCTCGTTCTTCTCCTCGGGGCGGCAGGCGACGCGATATTCGCGCCCCTGGATCGTCAGCGTGATCTGTTCCATCGCAGCGCGGGCATGCGGCGCTACCGGCCCGCGGCTTCGCGGCCGGCCGACTCGCGCAACTCGCGCGGCAGGCGCTCGATGAGCGCGTCGAGCCGCCGGCTCGCCCCGACAACGCGCTCGTTGAGGGCGGCCAGTTCGGCCTGCGACGCGGCCAGCTGGCCGCGCAGCTCGTGATTCTCGTCGCGCAACTGCCGAACGTGCGCCGAAAGTTCCTTCAATCTCGCCGTCAGCGCGTCCAATTCCTCCAGCATCCGTCGATGGTAGCACCGCGCGCCCGTTGTTACACTGCGGGCGCTTCCGGTGCCGTTCGACCCGTGGGGATTCCCAAGGGCCGGCGGTGAAACGGGAAACAGGGTGCGCCGGCTCCGGCGCGACAACCTGTGCTGCCCCCGCAACGGTAAGTGAGCGCCGCCGGCGACGTTGACCGGCGGCTCCTCGGCCGATCGCCACTGCGATGCCGCCCGGCGTCGCGGGAAGGCGGCCGAGGCGCTCACAGCCCGGAGACCGGCCGTGAAGCGAGTCCCCGCAGCGGTTGCGCCGCTCGGGGTTTCCGGTTGGCCTGCCGCGGGGTGAAGGCAAGGGACCGGCGGCTTGCGGCCGCTGTCCTTTCGAACGCCTTGACTTCGATCCCTTCGCGCGCTGCAGGCCGTGGCGTGAACGCCGGCGGCGGGCCGGCGAGGGGAGCGAGAAAATGGACAGCGGGAGATGCGTGGCGGGTTCGCTTGCGGCCGTGGCGCTGGCGGCGGCGTGGCTGTTGCCTGCGCGGGCGCAGGAGCCGGCCGCAGTGCCGGCCGTCGTCGTCACCGCGGCGCGGTCGCCGCAGCCGATCGACGAGACCCTGCCCAGCACGGCCGTGATCACACGCGAGGACATCGAGCGCGCGCAGGCGACCGACCTGGTCGAATTGCTGGGCCAGCAGGGGGGGGTCGAGTTCGCGCGCAGCGGGGGCGCCGGGTCGCAGGCGTCGGTGTTCATGCGCGGGACCAACTCGAACCAGGTGCTCGTGCTGGTCGACGGCGTGCGGCTCAACACGGCACTGTCGGGCGCGGCGACGCTCGGCGGCATATCGACCGATTCGATCGAGCGGATCGAGATCTCGCGCGGCAATCTCTCGAGCCTGTACGGCTCCGAGGCCATCGGCGGCGTGATTCAGATCTTCACGCGCGGCGGGGAGGGCCCCGGAGCCGGCGCGACGGCCGAGGCCGGGCAGGGCCGCACGCGCGACGCCTCGGCCAGCGTGACGACCTCGCTCGGAGCCGCCACGCTTTCCGTGTCGGGAGGTTTCCGGGAGCAGAAGGCGATCTCGGCGATCGACGCGGCCGCGGTCGTGCCGGACCCTTCGGCGTTCGTCTTCGGCGCCAATCCGGACCTCGACGGCAATCGCAACCGCAACGGTTCGCTGCGGATCGCGCATCGCGATGACGCGAACGAGATCGGCGCATGGGCCTGGGGCCAGCACAACGACACCGACTTCGATTCGATCTTCGACGGGCCCGCGGCGACGCACGTGGAACACGCGTCGGTCGACGCGGTCGGTGCCTATGCGCGCCACCGCTTCGGGGCCTCGACGCTCGGCCTGACGCTGGGCGAGACGCGCGACGACGCGATCGATGCATCGAACGTGCCGCTCGCATTCACCAACGGCGAGTTCCGCAGCCGCAACCGCCAGGCGGCCCTGCAGGACACGGTCCGGTGGGGCGGGCACGGCGAGGCCAACATCGGCCTCGAGCACCTGAGCCAGCAGGGCGGCGCGAGCTCGTACGACCCGACCTTCAGCAACTTGCTGACGTCCTTCGAGCGCCGTGTCGATTCGGCGTGGATCGGCGCCAGCGACGCCGTCGGGCGGCAGCAGTGGCAGCTGAACCTGAGGCGCGACCGGTACACGGACTTCGGCTCCGCGACCACCGGACTCGCCGGCTGGGGATACGCGCTGACGGGCTCGCTGCGCCTCACCGCGCAAGCCTCGAACGCGTTTCGCGCGCCGAGCTTCAACGATCTCTACTATCCGGGCTTCAGCAACCGCGCGCTGCGGCCGGAGCGCGCGGGCAGCGAGGAGCTCGGGTTGCGCTACGCGCAGGGCGCGCTGCGGGCGAGCCTGGAGGTGTTCCACACCCGGATGCACGACATGATCGTGTTCGATCCCGTCACGTTCGTGCCGCAGAACATCGGCCGCACGGCGATCGACGGCGCGGAACTGCAGGCATCGGCCGCGTCCGCGCACTGGGTCGCGGCGGCGAACCTCACGCTGACCCACGCGCGCGACGCCGACACGGGGCAGGCGCTGGTGCGTCGCGCGCGCTTCGCCGCCCGGGCGTCTGCGACCTGGGAGAACCGCGGTTGGAGCGCGGGCGGCGATGTGTCCCGGGTCGGCGGACGCGACGACTTCGACATCAACTCCGGCGCGCCGGTCAGGCTCGCGCCGTATACGCTCGCGCGGCTGCGGTTCGCGCGCGACGTGGCGCCGGGCGTGCGGCTGCGCCTGCGAATCGAGAATGCGTTCGACGCGAAGTACCGCCTGGTCGACGGCTACAACACGCTGCC
>CAZEIW010000021.1:0-27907 GCA_964512305.1 uncultured Burkholderiaceae bacterium
GCGCCGAAGCCCAGGTGCTCCAGGTAGCGGGCGAGCAGCACCGATCGAATGAACGCGTGCTGACGCTCGGGCACGGCCACCGGAGCGACTTGCCGCGCCTTGCGCGCGCCGAGCTGTGAAGCCTCGAGAAGGCCATTGACGATCTGCGCGACGCTGCCCGCCAGCTCGCGGTCGGCGCCCCAGAAATTGACGACGGCCGCGACCTTGCCTTTGCCGCGGTTCGTGAAGTGGCCGTCGCCGGCGATCAGGCCGAGCAGGGTCCCGAGGGGCCGGTTTCCCTCCGTGCCGAACTGGCCCTTTCCCGACTGGACGAGGATCTCGTCCCCGACCTTCAGGTCCTTCAGCGCCAGCTTCCCGCGCGTCGTGAAGAACGGATGCCAGGACGTCGCCCGGATCTCGTAGCCGTCCTCGGATTCGACCCGATAGACGTCGGCGTCGACCGACGTCATGAATGCCGGCACGGCGGCGCGCGTTTCGACGCCGGTCGAGTCGTGCCCCAGGCCCCGACGGTCGACGGTGACGTTCAAGGGGCTGCCGGCTGCGCAAAGGGCACCGATCTGCACCATCCCGTACTGGGTGTGCAGCCGGGTGTCCGCGGTCACGCAGGGGTTCGTCGCGTGCAGCGTCTCGCAGTACGACAGGTTGTTGTCCTGGTTCATCCGGTCGATGAACACCACGCCCGGCTCGGCGTGGTCGTAGGTCGAGTGCATGATCTGGTCGAACAGCTCGCGCGCGCGCACCGTGCGATAGACCCAGGTGCCGTCGGCGCGCTGGCGCGCCGACTCCCTGTCGAACGGCTCGGCGGCGTGCCACAGCTCGATCTCCGCGTCCGTATCCACGGCGCGCATGAACGAGTCGGTCACCGCGACCGACATGTTGAAGTTGGCGAGCGAGCCGTCGCGCTTGGCGTGGATGAAGTCCTCGACGTCCGGATGGTCGCAGCGCAGCATCCCCATCTGCGCGCCGCGCCGCGCGCCCGCCGACTCGAGCGTCTCGCAGCTCTTGTCGAACACGCGCATGTACGACAGCGGGCCGCTGGCGCGCGAACGCGTGCCGGCGACGAGCGCGCCGCGGGGACGGATCACGGAGAAGTCGTAGCCGACGCCGCCGCCCCGGCGCATCGTCTCGGCGGCCTGGTTGAGCGCGAGGTAGATCGACGGCAGGCCGTCGCGGGTGCCGCTGATCGCATCGCCGACCGGCTGCACGAAGCAGTTGATCAGCGTGGCCGAGATCTCGGTGCCGGCCGCCGAGTTGACGCGCCCGCCGGGGATGAACCCGGCGACCATCGCCTCGTAGAAGCGGTGCTCCCATTCCGTGCGCAGCTCGGGCTTCTCGACCGCGGCCAGGCCGCGCGCGACGCGGCGCCGCACGTCGTCGGCGGTCTTCTCGTCGCCCTTCGCGTACTTCTCCTGCAGCACGTCGAGGGAGATCGGCTGTTCTTCGAGAAGTATCTGCGCCTGGTCGAATTTCATCCGTGGTCCCCGATTGTGCGGATTGGCATTATGGATGGATTGGGCCGATCGAAGCGCGCGCCGGACGCATGGGTTGCATGCGTGAATTGGATGCGAGAGCGCGCCTCCGCGGACAAAATCACATGCGCTGCAAGCCGGCCGGCATGCATGCGTGTTGCGGCTAGCCTACCGGATTTTCCGGCGCGTGACGCTACGAACTTGTTGCGGATCGGAAAATTCCTGTCCCGGACCACAACCTATTGGCTGGCCGCCTCATCGCGCGCTACATATTGTGGTCAAATCCGAACCGGCGGCCGCCGGGCCCGCCCGCGAACCGATGGCCCCGGGACCCGTCGGCCGTCACGAGGGCGCAAAACTTTATACTGAGCCGATGAACCTGCAGCAGTTCCGGTTTTTGCGCGAGGCCGTGCGTCAGAAGTTGAACCTGACCGCGGCCGCGCGCATGCTGCACACCTCGCAGCCGGGCGTCTCCAAGGCCATCATCGAGCTCGAGGAGGAGCTCGGGGTCTCGATCTTCGCGCGCCACGGCAAGCGCATCCTCGGGCTGACCCCGCCCGGCCAACAGGTGCTCGACGCCGCCGAGCGCATCATGGGCGAGGTCGACAACCTCAAGAAGCTGGCGCGCGACTATGCCGGCAGCCCCGAGGGCACCCTGCGCGTCGCCACCACGCACACGCAGGCGCGCTACGTGCTGCCGGAGATCGTGCAGCGTTTCGCGCACAAGTACCCCAAGGTGCGGCTGAAGCTGCTGCAGGGCAATCCGCCGCAGATCGCCGCAATGCTGATTTCCGGCCAGGCCGACGTCGGCATGGCGACCGAGACGCTGGCCGATACGGCGGGGCTGAGCTCGATACCGGTGTTCGACTGGGAACACGTCGCGGTGGTGCCGCCCGGGCATCCGCTGGCGCGCCTGGCCGGACATGCGGAGCGGCTGACCCTGAAGGACCTCGCGCGCTATCCGATCGTGACCTACGAAGTGCATTTCTCGGGGCGCGGCCGGATCGATGCCGCATTCGCCGCGGCGTCGATCGAGCCGGCGATCGTGCTCGAGGCGATCGACGCCGACGTGATCAAGACCTATGCGCAGGGCGGCATGGGGGTCGGCATCGTCGCCGGCCTCGCGACCGAGCGCAGCGCCGACGGCCTGGTCGTGCTGCCGTGCGGCCACCTGTTCGGGCCGAACACCACTCGCCTGGCCGTCAAGCAGGGAGCCTACCTGCGCGGCTTCGTGTACGCGTTCATCGAGCTCGTTGCGCCCGGTTGGGACAAGCAGCGGCTGGAGCAGGTGTTTCGCAACGGCGGTTGACGGGGAATTGCGGCGATGAAGGTCTGCATCGTGGGCGCGGGCGCGGTCGGCGCGACGATCGGCGCCAAGCTGGCGGCGATCGGGCACGACGTCGTGCTGATCGCGCGCGGCGCGCACCTCGCCTCGATCCGCGAGCAGGGCCTGCGCCTGGTCGACCACGTCGACCGCTACTCGGGCACCTATGGTCCCGACAAAGGCCTCGGCCTGCGGCTGCGAGCGGCCGAGGATCCGGCCGACTGCGGCGGTCCGCAGGATTGCCTGCTGATCGCGCTCAAGGCGTACGCGATCGCCGCAATGCTGCCCAGGCTGCGGCCGCTACTCGCGCCGCACACGGTCGTGGTGCCGGCCATCAACGGCCTGCCCTGGTGGTACTTCCACCGACATGGCGGTCCGGACGACGGGCTGGCGCTGCGCTCGCTCGATCCCGAGGGCCGCATGTTCGAGGCGCTCGATTGCACGCATATCGTCGGCTGTGTCGTGCACCTCGCCGCCGAGGTGCGCGCACCGGGGCAGGTGCATCACACCGCGGGCCGGCGCCTGATCCTCGGCGAACCGGACGGCACCGACTCGCCCCGCCTGCGCTCGGTGTGCGGCGCGCTCGAGGCGGCCGGCTTCGAGGCGCAGAGGTCGGGCCGGATCCGCCAGGACGTCTGGGCGAAGCTGATCGGCAACCTGTCCTTCAATCCGATCGCGGCGCTGACCGGATACCTGATGAATCAGATCTGTGCCGACCATGACGTCGTCGAGGTGATCCGCGCGATCCTCCGGGAAGGCATGGCGGTGGCGGGCCGGTACGGCATCGAGATCACCATGACGCCCGATCAGCGCATCGACGTCGCGCGGCAGCTGGGCGCGGCCCGCATTTCGATGCTGCAGGACCTGGAGCAGCGCCGGCCGCTCGAACTGGCCGCCGTCGTCGGGGCGGTCATCGAGCTCGCCGATCGTGCCGGAGTGCCGGTTCCGGCGACGCGGATCGTCCACGCGCTGGCGCTCGGGCGCGCGCGCGCGCTCGGCCTGGCCACCTGACGGGTCCGCAGGGAGCGGACGCGAAAGGGGCCGCAGCGCCCCTTGGCAGGTAGCGGTAGTATCTCTCCCCTGCGCTGAGGAATCTGCGGGGTTGCCATGTCGACCGTCGCTTTCATCGGGCTCGGCTCCATGGGTATGCCCATGGCGGAGCACCTTCTCCGTGCCGGGCACACGCTGCACGTCCACGCGCGCCGCCCCGAGACCTGTCAGCCGCTGCTCGCCCAGGGCGCAACCGCCTGGCACTCGCCCGCGGCGGCGGCACAGCGGGCCCAGTTCGTGTTCATCAACGTCACGGCGACGGCGGATGTCGAGCAGGTCGTGCTCGGCTCGCAGGGCGTGATCGAGGGCGCCGCGGCCGAAACGATCGTGATCGACCACAGCACGATCTCGGCCGCGGTGACGCGCTCGATCGCGGCACGCCTCGTCGACCGGGGCATCGACATGCTCGACTGCCCGGTCTCGGGCGGCATCGCCGGCGCGCGGGCGGCGACCCTGGCGATCTTCGTCGGCGGATCGGCCGGCGCGCTGGAGCTCGCGCGGCCGCTGCTGCAATGCGTGGGCCGCACGATCACCCACGTCGGACCGAACGGCGCCGGTCAGGCCGCGAAGGCCTGCAGCCAGATCATCCTGGTGTCCACCATCCAGGCGATCGCGGAGGCGATGCTGTTCGCGCAGACGCAGGGCCTGGATCGCGAGCGCATGCTGGCGGCGATCTCGACCGGGCTGGCCGGCAGCCGGGCGCTCGACATCATGGGGCCCAAGATGGCGCGGCGCGACTTCAGCACCGTGCTCGAGGCGCGCCTGCATCACAAGGATATCGGGCTGATTCTCGACATGGCGCGCGACGAAGGAATCGGACTGCCGGTCGTGGCGGCGGTGGCGCAGCAACTCAACGCGCTGATCGGGCGCGGCTGGCGCCGTGACGACTCGTCGAACCTGCTGCGCCTGCTCGAAGTGACGAACGGCCGCAACGGCCGCTGAGCCCTCAGAACCTGAACCCGAACTTCACGCCGTACGACGCAATCCCGCCGGTGCTGTCGGCCTCGACCGCGATATTGCCCAGCCCGAAGTTTAGGTTGACGCCGCCGAAGACCTTCGACTGCGTGAACTTCTCCGCGGTCAGCGTCGGCACGCCATTGGGCGCGCTGCGCACCCACACCTGGCCGGCGCCCAGGTAAGGCGTCGCGAACAGGAACCCCTTGGACACCGAGACGTCCAGCCCCATCGTGCTGAAGCCCAGCTGGTTGATGCCGCTCAGCCGCGATCCGTCCCCGCGCACCGCCACCGCCGGCAGCACCGCATCGCCCGGGATGAAAGCCCAGCGCACTTCACCCCCCACCAGCGTGGCGCTCGAGCCCGGCACCTTGGCGACCATCAAGCCGACGTCGAGGTTCAGCGGCAGGCCTTTGTAGGCGCGCAGCGTCGGCACCGGCAGCGTGTTGTACACGGTGCCGTTGCTGATCGCCTTCTGCACCACCGCGGTGTTCTTCAAGCTGGTGCCGGTCACTGCGACCCCGACGTCGAACCCCGTAATGCCCAGCGGCTCGGCCGGGGTGAGCGGCTTGTACGACAGCGCGGCGCCGAGATCCTCCGACAGCTGGCGGAATTCGCTCTGGCCCAGTTGCTGCAGCGAGTTGATGTCGAAACTGCCGGCGAACGCCGGAGCGGCGCAGGCGAGCAGGGTCGGGACGGCGAGCAAGCGCTTCATTTCGGAGGTCCTGGTCGGATCGGTTGACCAAAGGATACGAGCGCCGGCGGGCGGCGCTGTTGTGCCGCCGCCTAATCGCCATCGCTGATCGGCGCGATATCGATCGGCGGATGCTCGGCGGCTCGGGGCTAGGGGCCGCGCACCAGGTCGAGCGCGGCGTCGAACAAGGGACTGGTTTGGTCGGTGAGCTCGTCGATCACGCTCAGGTGGTGGTACCCGTGCATCGGGACCTGCCGCGCCAGCCGCGACTTCCAGCGCTGCCCGATCAGCGCGGTCTGGCGGCGGAATTCGCTCGACTCCTGCTCCCCGACCGCGGTGATCAGCCGCCCGTGGCCAGGGGCCGGCATATGGGCCGGCGAGAGGCGGCGGGCACGCGCGGCGTCGAGCTTCAGATCGACGTTGACGAACGGCGCGTGCACCACGGGCTCGAGGTCGTACACGCCGCTCACGCCCAGAGCTCCCTTGACGAGCGCCGGCGGCAGATCCGATGCGTACTGCTCCCATTGCGCGGCCATCATCATCGCGGCCAGGTGCGCACCGGCCGAATGCCCTGCCACGACGAAGCTGCCGCGATCGAGCCCGTACCGCCCCGCGTGGCGATGAAGCCATGCCAGCGCCTTCAGGATCTGGCGCACGATGTCCTCGAGCGGCGTGCCGGGTGCCAGCCCGTAGTTCGGCAGCGCCACCGCGATGCCGCGTTGTACGAACGGCGGCGCGACCCAGGAGAAATCGCTCTTGTCGAGCGAACGCCACCAGCCGCCGTGGATGAACACCAGCAGGGGTGCGCGGTCGTCGGGCGCCGGAAACAGATCGAGCCGCTCGGCTTCGGTTTCGCCGTACGGCAGGTCGAGCAGGCACGCGCGCAGCCGGCGCGTGGCCGCGGCCTGGTCGGCCCATCGGGCGAAGATCTGCGGATGGTCGGGGATCGCCGCGCGCGCGTTGTATTCGCGGTCGCAGAACTCCTGGGTGTATTTCATCGGCCCCTTTCCATGAACCGTAGCTCCGAAGGGCGGCGTACCTGGACGTTTGGCGCCCGCAGCTTCGGAACCGAAAAGCGGGAGGATCGGCTTCGAGGGGTGGCTGCGCCCCCCCTCGAGCACCCCCCGCGGCATTCACGGGCGTCATTCTTGCTGGCACGCGGTTCATGGCCCGTGTGCCGCCGCCGCGGCAGGGGGCTCTCCATGTTCTCCGCCCGAAGGGGAAGTCTACGGCGCCGTCCTGGCCGGTCGCGGCGTGCGGCGTTTGGACAGGGGCGCTCGAACGAGTAAAATGCGCGCCTCGGTATGGGGACGTAGCTCAGCTGGGAGAGCGTCGCGTTCGCAATGCGAAGGTCGAGGGTTCGATCCCCTTCGTCTCCACCACCCTGCTGCGCGCTACGCGCTACGCAGGGCGACACTCTGTAGCACGCAGCAGGGTGCCCTCCGAAGCGCGCAGCGCGAAGGAGGGCCGCCGTACAAAGGCACCGCCCTTTAGGTCGTCTCCACGAAATCGACCTCGCCGATCCGGTGCCGCGCAGTCTTCCGGATTGCAGCCGGCTGGGTCGCCTTTCGGGGTGGAGCGGCTGGCACCAGAGCGAGGACGGAAATCGTTTCGTTCGAAGCTGGGTGACCCTCCGCGCGGGAACCGACGGCACGGCTCGGTTGTTGCGCCGCGGGTGCGTCGATCGATGGCTGCCATTACGCAGCTTCGACATGAAGCGCGACCCGCAATCCAACGGCTGCGGCCATATTCACGAGGGCGTCGAGCGAAAACTTGCGGATACGCCCGCGCAGCAGATTCCGCGCGCGTATCGTGACGCGGATCGACGTGTTACCATTCCTAGGTCGGTAATACCACGGGGCGAGCCATGGCGACCACGATCACGAGCAAAGGACAGGTAACCATCCCCAAGCACATTCGTGATGCGTTGGGGCTGCGGCCCGGCAGCGCCGTGGACTTTGCGGTCGACGATGAGGGACAGGTGGTGCTGGTTCCTGCGAAGAGGGCGGCATCGCGATCCGCGAAGGATCGGTTCGAATCTGCAAGGGGCCGCGCCACGGTGAAGTGGCGCACCGAGGACCTGATGCGCCTGCTGCGCGATGACGGATGATTCTGGTTGACACCAACGTCCTGATCGACGTTCTGGAAGATGACCCGCAGTGGGCCGAATGGTCCGTCGCGCAGCTGCGCGCGCATTCCAAGATCCATGAGTTGGGCATCAATGCGATCGTCTACGCCGAGCTTTCCCTGGCGTTCGAGCGCCTGGAGGAGCTCGATGACACGGTCGTGCGCCTCGGTTTGAAGCTGCTCGAGATTCCTCGCCCCGCCTTGTTTCTCGCGGGCAGAGCGTTCCTCGCTTATCGCAAGGCCGGTGGCACCCGATCGAATGTTCTTGCCGACTTCTTCATTGGTGCGCACGCCGCTGTCGCGGGGGTGGCGATATTGACGCGCGACGCACGGCGCTACACGACCTACTTTCCGGCGGTAAGGCTGCTGCTCCCGGTCACGCCATGACACCCTGATGCGTGGCGGGCCGTTGATTTGCGCGCCTTTCGGGCGTTGAGCGGCCACTAACCAGGAACCGTGACCGTCCGCGATTTGCGCGGCGCGTTCTTCGCTTCTTTTCCGTTCTTCCTCGCCTATCGCCGGGGGTAGCAATGCCGACGCGCGACGCTCAGCCGCGCGGCAGCAGCATCTTGCTCTCGCGCAGCGCGTCGTATTCGTCGAGGAACAGCCGCACGCTCGTCAGCCGGCCGGACGGCAGGAACCAGAAGATACGGTAACCCGGCGCCGGTGTCTGCGGCTCGGCCTCGCAGTCGCCTTGCGGAATGTCGGCGACGACGCGTCCCTCGCGCGACAACGTGTACGCACCGGACATGGTCAGCGGGATGCGAGAGGACGACCGCACCGGCGCGTCGCTCATCGCGATCTCGCGCGCAGGCTCTTGTCGCTCTTCTTCAGCTTCGAAGGCGTCGCGGCGGGGAAGCGCTTGACATTGCGATGGTGCTCATGAGTCACGTAGATGACTTCCGGCGTAAACCTGTTCTTCGATTTCATCGGATGGTCTCGAGAAGGGCTCGTGGGAGGGGCGAGCTGACCATACTCCGACGGCGTGAACGTGCCGTCGGGGCGACCGGCGGTCGGGGGTTGCCGGCCAAGCAGGTGGGCTTTCTGGGAAGCGGCACTGCCGATGAAGTCCGAAAATGCCGGAATGCACGGCGGCTACGCGCGCCGAATGAGTCTCACGGCCTCGGAAAGATTGGCGACGATCGCATCCACATCCAATCCGTCTACAGGCTCCCCGTGGTTATAGCCGTACGGAACGCAGAACACCGGGCAACCTGCGGATCGCGCCGCGAGGGCGTCGTTGAGCGAATCGCCGATCAGCAGGACCTGCTCCACCGGCACGCGAAAGAACTTCGCGGCGTGCAGCAGGGGCATGGGATGCGGCTTCTTCTCCGGCAGCGAATCGCCGGACAGCACGATGTCGAAATAGCGCGCGAGGCCGATCCCTTCGAGCAGCGGTTCGGTGTAGCGCGAAACCTTGTTGGTGATGCAGCCCAGCCTGAAGCCCGCGCTCTTCATCGCCTCGAGTCCGGGCACCACGCCCTCGAACGGCCTGCTTTGCAGCAGCAGCTCCGTGTAGTGCCGCTCGAAAATCGGCAGCGCCTTGTCGTACAGGGCGGCATCGGGCTCGGCGTGCATGTCCCCCGTGAGGGCTCGCTTCACCAGCCACGAAATCCCGTTCCCGATATAGCTCAGCAACAGGTCCTGCGACGCGGGAGGACGCCCCATCTCGCGCAGCATGCGGTTCGCCGATTCTGCCAGCTCCGGCGCGGTATGCAGCAGGGTGCCATCCAGATCGACCAGTACCGCCGAGATCCGCAAGGGAAATTGCGTTTGCTTCATCGTTTGGACCCACATCGAGTTTCAGGCGATAAGATGCGATGCGGGTGCGACGACAGCCGCGCATCGACAAGGACACCAGCCCAGTGACCATCAAAGCCATCCTCCTCGACGTCGACGGTACGCTCGCCGATACCGAGGACGCGCACCGTATCGCCTTCAACAAGGCTTTCGCCGACAATCATCTGTCCTGGAACTGGGACGTGGCACTGTACGGCAGGCTGCTCGAGGTGACCGGCGGCAAGGAACGCATCAAGTACTTTGTCGAGAGTTTTGCCCCGTCCTTTGCGAGGCCCGCCGACTACGACGGATTCGTCAGGCACCTGCATCTGGCCAAGACCGCGCATTACACGGCCATGCTGTCGAATGGACGCGTTCCATTGCGGCCCGGCATCAAGGGGCTCATCGAAGACGCGCTCGCGGGCGGCATCCGCCTCGCGATAGCGACGACCACGTCGCCGGAGAACATCGCTGCCCTGCTCGAAGTGGCGTTGGGCAGGAGCTGGCAAAGCTGTTTTTCGAGCATCGGATGCGGCGACATCGTCCCGCACAAGAAACCCGCACCGGATATCTATCATTGGGTCCTGAACGATCTTGGGTTGGCCCCAGGCGATTGCATCGCGCTGGAAGACTCCAACAATGGCCTGCGCTCCAGCCTCGCGGCGGGGATCAGGACGTACATCACGGTCAACCAATTCACCCGAACCCAGGACTTCACCGGGGCAGCGGCGGTCTTCGAAGATTTGAGCGACCTCCCTTCGTTCTACCGTACGGCCGGCCTGAACCTTGGCACGTGACGCACGTATCCTCGGCGGGGGGCATCAGCGCGTCAGGGAGAGAAAAATCTCGGGGAGCCGTCGCGGCAGCTGCTCGACCTGGTCGATCACCGTCCAGCGCGCTCCGAAAATACGCGCGACGTAGTCGTCGGCCTTCGGGTCGAGGCTGATGCAGTGGGTGTGAAGGCCCAGTGCGTCGAGCTCGCGCACGGCGCAGGCGGCGTCGCCGATCAGGTGCTGCGGTTCGGCGACATCGACGTCGGCCGGCTGGCCATCGGTGAGCACCAGCAGCAGTTTCTTTTCCTCCTTGCGGCCCGAGAGCAGATGCCCGGCATGGCGTAGCGCCGCGCCCATGCGCGTCGAAAAAGCCCCCTGCACTCCGGCCAGGCGCGCCTTGGGCTGCTCGTCCCAGTCCTCGGAAAATCCCTTGACGTGGAAGTAGCGGACCTCGTGCCGCGTGTTGGAGTGGAAGCCTGCGATCGCAAGCGGGTCGCCCAGCCGGCTGACCGCCCATGCAAGCAGCGACACCGCGGCGCGGCTGGTCTCGAGCACGGTTTCGCCGGTGCCGGCCACCGGATCGTTGATCGAGGCCGACAGGTCCATCAGCAGCAGCACGGCGATGTCTCGCCCGTCGGTGCGGGTGCTCATGTGGATGCGCGGATCGGGCTGCGCGCCCGCGCGCAGGTCGGAGAGGGCGCGCAGGGCGACGTCGAGGTCGAGCTCGGTGCCTTCCTCCTGGTAGCGCAGGCGCGTGCGCTGCTGCGGCTTGAGCAGATCGAGCACCCGCTGCAGGTGCTTGGCGACGGCTGCGTGGCGGCCGAGGAGCGCCTCCACCGCCGCCGCGTCCGCCGAAGGCTGCAAGGTGTCGTAGACGCTGACCCAGTCGGGCCGGTAGGCGCGTATCGCCTCGTCCCATTCCGGGTAGTGGCGCGGCGGTAGTGGCGCCTCCGGCTCCGCGCGGGCCGTGCGCGGGTCCTGGAAGGACTCCTCCTCATCGCCGGCTTCGATGTAGGTCCACAGGTGGCGGTTGTCGTCGCGGTAGTGCACGACAGTGTCCGTGAACCGCACCGCCGCCTGCTGGTCGTCCTGGCGCCGCGTGCGTGCCGCCCATTTGAGGGCGAGGGTCGCCATGGCCCGGGTCGAGGAATCTCCCGTGCGCATCGCCTCGCGGAAGTGCTCGCGGAATTCCAGCAGCACCGGATCGCGGTAGGGATGCGCATCGTCGAGCAGCGCGCGCGAGAGGCAGACGAGGCGGTGCCGGAGGCAGGACTCGCGCCGGGGGTCGCAGGCGCCCTCGGCGGGCATGGGATGGAGCGCGAGCAGGGTCCGGCGCATGCCTGGCAGGCGGCGCAGGGCCAGCAGGTCGACCCGGCAATCCTCGAAGCACTCCACCGCGAGGCGCTGCAGCGGGCTCAGGTTGTCGGCGACCAGCGGCAGGCTCCAGCGCCGGTGCGCCGCGAAGTGCGCGAGGATGGCGCGGTAGTGTCCGATGTCGTCGAGCACCTCGGGCAGCCGGAATCCGTCTGCCTGCGCATAGGGCATCGTGACGGCGCCCGGTGCATCGGACAGATGCGCGGCTGCATCCGCCCGGACCGGGTAAGGGATCAGGGGCACGGACTCGCCCCACAGGCTGCGCAGCGTGAGTTCCAAGCGCCGCTCGGCGTCGACGAACAGCGTGCCGTGGCGCTCCCGCTGTAAAAGCGCCCGGCTGTCGGGGGTCGCGAGGGCGAAGAACTCGATCTGCCGCTGCGGGTGTTGCCCGTGCAGCCGGATGCCTTCCTCGACCCAGCGGCGCAGGCCGTCGAGCGTCACCATGCCGACGAGCAGGGGTGCCTGCTGCAGGAACGTGGGAAGCCCGGGGCTGGGGTGCGTCGCGTGGCGGCCGTGGATGGAGATGCTGGTGCGCTCCATCAGGTCGACCGCGAGCGCGAGGTACTGCGCGAGCATCTCTCGCGATGGCAGCCGCCGCGCCACGCCGCCCAGCGTCTGCAGCAGCCCGACGATGGCGGGGCCATTGGGCGACTTCTGGAATGCCTGGATCGCGCGGTCCAGCGGCTCGATCGCGGCCTCCCCGGCCACGCTCGCAACGGTCGGCCAGATTTCGAGGAAGGCCAGCACGGGTTCGACGCCGCGGCCGAGCTTGCCCAGGCGCCGCGCCTGCGCGAGATACGCCTCCAGCCCCAGCGGGCTGAGGATTCGCAGCGCTTCTTCGACGCAGTCGTCGAAGACGTCGTCGACGGCCTGGAAGCTGCACTCGAGCTTCGCGCGCAGCTCGGGGTGTCTCCCTGCTTCGCGCTGCGCGCTTCGCAGGGCAGGCCCGGTGCCGTAGGTGGCGAAACGGGCGGTCGGCGCGCTCACGTTGCGGTGGGGCGGTCAGCCCAGCAGCGCGCTGATGCTGTGCTCGAGGGTTTCGCGGATTTCGGCGTCGTCGGTGATCGGGCGCACCATCGCCAGTCGGCAGGCCTCGGCGAGTGGGATGCCTTGCTGGACAAGGCGCCCCGCATAGATCAGCAGGCGGGTCGAGATGCCTTCGTCGAGGCCGTGTCCCTTCAGGCGGCGCGCCGCGGCGGCCACCGTCACGAGGGCGGCGGCCTGCTCTTCCGGCATGCCGCTTTCGCGCGCAACGATCCCGGCCTCCAGGGCGGCCGGCGGGTAGTCGAAGTCGAAGGCGACGAAACGCTGCCGCGTCGACGTTTTCAGGTCCTTCATCAGGCTCTGGTAGCCGGGGTTGTACGAGATGACCAGCTGGAAATCGGCGTGCGCGCGCACCAGCTCGCCCTTCTTGTCCAGGGGCAGCGTGCGCCGGTAGTCCGTCAGCGGGTGGATGACCACCGTCGTGTCCTGCCGCGCCTCGACGACCTCGTCGAGGTAGCAGATCGCGCCGTGCCGGGCGGCGAGCGTCAGCGGGCCGTCCTGCCAGCGAGTGCCGCCCGGCTCGAGCAGGAAGCGGCCGACGAGGTCGGCCGCCGTCATGTCCTCGTTGCAGGCGACCGTGACCAGCGGCCGGCCGAGCTTCCACGCCATGAACTCGATGAAGCGCGACTTGCCGCAGCCGGTCGGCCCCTTGACCATGACCGGCAGGCGCGCTTCGTAGGCCGCCGTGAACTGCGCGACCTCTTCGCCCTGCGCCGCGTAGTACGGCTCCGCGGCGATGCGCCAGTCGTCGAGCGCGCCCATCTGACGGAACTACCGGTGCGCGCCGCCGAGCTTGTCGCGCCAGCCCGGGAAGAGGGCGTCGGCATCCTTCGGGAACGAGCTGAAGGCGCGGGCGAACTCGCGGTGCTCGCGGGCCCACTGGATCGGGTCGGCCTTGGCCTTCCAGCACTCGTAGGCCTGCCGAAGCGACTTGGCCCCGGCGCCCGGCGAGTCGATGTGGCCGTAGGAACCGCCGCCCGCCGTGTTGATGACGTTGCCGTGGCCCAGGTTCGCGAAGAAGCCCGGCAGGCGAAGCGCGTTCATGCCGCCGGAGATGATCGGGGTCGTCGGCCTCATGCCGTACCACTCCTGGGAGTAGGCCGGGCCCTTGTAGCTGTCGCGCTCGATGATGTAGGCGATCGCGCGGTCCTCGCTCTCGCCCTCCATCTTGCCGAACCCCATGGTTCCGACGTGGATGCCCGAGGCGCCCTGCAGGCGGGCCATCTTGGCCAGCACGTAGGCGGTATAGCCGCGCTTGGCGCTGGGCGACGTGACCGCGCCGTGGCCGGCACGGTGGTAGTGCAGGTACTGGCTGGGGAAGCAGCGGCGCGCGGTGGTGATCATGCCGGGCCCGCCGACGTAGCCGTCGACGAGGAAGGCCACCTTGTCCGCGTCGGGCCCGAACGTGTTGAGGATGAACTCGCCGCGCGCCAGCATCTCGTAGTGGTCGTCGGCCGTGATGTTGGCCGAGAAGATCTTGGCCTCGCCGGTTTCATCCATCGCGCGCTTCATCGCGTCGTAGACCAGCGGGATCGTCTGCTTCAACGGGGAGAAGACCTGGTTGCCTTGCGGCTCGTCGTTCTTGATGAAGTCGCCGCCCAGCCAGAACTCGTAGGCGGCCCGGGCGAAAGGCTCCGGACGCAGGCCCAGCTTCGGCTTGATGATCGTGCCGGAAATGTAGCCGCCGTCTTTCACCGGCCGGCCCAGGATTCGCCACAGGTCGGAGATGTCCTTGCTCGGGCCGTCGAACAGCTGGATCGCGCGCGGCGGCACGTAGAAGTCGTACATCTTGGCGTGCTCGATGTCGCCCATGCCCTGGTTGTTGCCGATGGCGAGGGTCAGGAACGACACCATCATCATGCGGCCGTCCGTGATGTTGCGGTCGAACAGCTCCAGCGGGTACGCGATGCGCATTTCCTCCGTGGGCTCATCGATCAGGTAGACCAGCGCGTCGACACCTTTGGTGAACTCGTCGGTGGTCGAGACTTCCACGTTGGTTCCGGTGGAGGATTCCGCGGCAAAGTGCGCAGCGGCTTCGAGATAGCCGACGCCCGCCTTGGGCTTCATCTTGTAGGCGACGAGAATGTGCTTGCCGCCGCGGATGAGCTCATCTTCGCGCAGGCTCAGATCTGCGTACCGGTTGGACTGGTCCATGTCGGCTCCTTGGGTGTGGATCGGTCGAGTTGTATACCCGCGCACTGTACGAGGTAAACTGAATAAGGAAAACTAGATAATAATTATGTTTTATATAAGTAAAATTTATCAATCGTGCGTCGGCGGTCGCCTATGTGTCTGAACTTGCTCGAAATTCCGCGGCCGGCCTGGTTCCTTGCGGGCAGGGCCTTCATCGCCTATTTCAAGGTGGAAGACCGTCGTCCAGGGTGATCGGCCGAAGCGTGCCGGTCAGCGTCCGCTCGCCGAGCGCCAGATAGACGTCGCCGCCGCTGAACGAGAGCGAAAGCTTCATCCGCCGCTGCAGGAGCGGGGTCCATTCGGCGAGCAGGCCGCGGTCGACCTCGATCAACTCCAGCGCGTCGGAGCGATGGATACGCTCGCCCGCGAGGGCTCGGCGCAATTGCTCGGCGGGCTTGTGCGTGTAGACGGCAACACGCGCGGCCGCCTTGCTGGCCCGGTGCACGCGCGCGGCATCGGGCACGCCGATGTCGATCCACGCGAGCAGCAGTCCGGTCGGGTCGCGAACGTGGATGGCCGGCTCGTCGGGCGTCGACAAGCCCGGTGAAAACCCGATCCCCGGAGCGTATTCGCGGCAGTACGCCAGGACGCGGGTTGCCAGGAAATCCTGCGCTTCCGACGGATGGCAGGCGACCCGCAGATTCAGGCTCTCGTAGACGTGCCGGTCGGCGTCGGCAAGCTCGATATCGAAGGTGTAGACGGTTGCGTTCAGGGCCATGGGCGCATGATGCCTTAGCGCGGTCACCGCAATCGTGGCGTCCGGTTGCCAGCGGTTGTCGCCGTCGCCATCGGCGGCGTCTTGACGATCGACACCGGCGCGAACTGCGAGCGCTTCGTCCTGCGCCGACGTGGATCCCCGGGACTTCGCCCGGGGATGACGCTTGCTGAGGGTTTGCAGCCAGGAATTGTCATGGCCGGGCTTGTCCCGGCCATGCACGTCGGCGCATGCTAAAGGCGCTTCAACGACGTTGGTCGCCGCATCAGAAAGGAGGCCGCCCGGTGTTCGAGCCGAAGAAGGTGACATTTCGGGGTTCCGACGGCAGCAGTCTGTCAGCGCGCCTGGACCTGCCGTCAAAGCCGCGCGCCTTTGCCCTGTTTGCACACTGCTTCACCTGCGGGAAGGATGTCCTGGCCGCGTCGCGCATTGCCGGAGGTCTCGCGGCGCGAGACATTGCCGTGCTGCGCTTCGACTTCACCGGCATCGGAAGCAGCGAAGGGGAGTTCGCGAATACCAATTTTTCGTCGAACGTCGGCGATCTGGTCGCGGCTGCAGACTTCCTGCGGCGGGACTACGAGGCGCCGCGTCTGCTGATCGGGCACAGCCTGGGTGGGGCGGCGGTGCTCGCTGCTGCGCCGCGCGTATCCGAGGCCACGGGCGTCGTCACGATCGGTGCGCCGTCGTCCGCGGCTCATGTCACGCGCCAGTTTGCCGCCAATGTGAGCGAGATCGTGCAGAAGGGGAAGGCGGAAGTCAGTCTGGCGGGCCGCAAGTTCACGATCGCCAGGCAGTTCCTCGATGACGTCGCCGAGCAGAACTTTCTCGATGGCCTGGCGAACCTGAGGAAAGCTCTGCTGGTGTGCCATTCGCCGCGCGACGAAGTCGTAAGCGTCGACAATGCGAGCGCGATTTTCGCCGCCGCGCGGCACCCCAAGACATTCCTTTCGCTCGATACGGCCGACCATCTGGTGAGCAAACGCGAGGACGCGGCCTACCTTGCCGATGTCGTGTCGGCCTGGGCGTCGCGCTATCTGCCGGTCGCCGAAGAGACAGCCGCGCTGCCGCCGGGCTTGGTCGAGGTAAGCGAGGCGCCCGCGGGGCGTCTGACGCAGTGCGTGCGGGCGGGCCGCCATCTTCTGACGGCCGATGAGCCGATCGCAGCCGGCGGCCAGGATGCCGGTCCGGGGCCCTACGACTACCTTCTGGCCGCCCTCGGTGCCTGCACGTCGATGACGATGCGCCTGTACGCGGAACGCAAGGGGATACCTGCCGGGCGCCTCTCCGTGCGGCTTTCGCACCGCAAGGTTCACGCCGTGGACTGCGCCGACTGCGAAACCAAGGAGGGCAGGATCGACGAAATCACGCGCGAGATCCTGATCGAAGGCGACGTGCCGGAAGCCGCGCGGGACCGCCTGATGCAGATTGCCGACAAATGCCCGGTCCACCAGACGCTTTCACACGAGGTCAAGATCCGCTCGCGGCTGGTGCACTCGCTGCCTCGGTCGAGCGCCTAGAGGAGCATCGCCCATGGCGGAAGCTGCCAATCGAGGGACGGCGTTCGTGCTGGCCGGCGGCGGCAGTCTCGGCGCCGTACAGGTCGGCATGCTCAAGGCGCTCATGCGGCTCGACATCGTCCCGGACTTCGTGGTCGGGGCGTCGGTGGGTGCGATCAACGGCACTTACTTCGCCATGGAGCCGAACGAATCGGGCGTGGAACGCCTGGAGCGCGTCTGGCTCCGGATGCGCAGGTCGAGCATCTTTCCGCTCTCGGCCGCCAGCAGCATCCTCGCGGTCCTTGGCAGACGGGATCATCTCGTGACGCCGGCGCTGCTGCGCGCCCTCATCGAGTCGGAGCTGCCCGGCCGCAGGCTGGAAGACTCCCGGATCCCCTGCTACGTCGTGGCCACCGACGTGCTGACGGGGGGCGAAATCGCGCTGTCTTCCGGATCGGTCGTCAGCGCATTGCTGGCCAGCGCGGCGATCCCGGCGGTCTTTCCGGTGGTCTCGCTCGATGGCAGGCACCTCATGGACGGCGGCGTCGCCAACAACACCCCGATCTCCACCGCCGTCGCTCTCGGCGCGACCCGCATCATCGTTCTTCCAACGGGCATGTCGTGCGCAATGGCGCAGCCCCCGCGCGGCGCGATCGCGCTGGCATTGCACGCGCTCAACCTGCTGGTGATGGGACAACTGGTGAAGGACATCGAGCGATTCGGCGAGCGGACCGAGCTGATCGTGGTTCCGCCGCTCTGTCCCCTTACCACCAGCGCGTACGACTTTTCGCACACTCCCGAGCTGATCCATCGCGCCGAAGCGGCGACCCGGTTATGGCTCAAGACGAAGGGCCTGCACGGGAGCGGCACTCCGCAGGAGATGCAGTTGCATCATCATGAGCATTGACCGAATCGTTTGCGGCGGCGATGTCGCCCGGCAGGACGCCGTCCCGCAGTCGTCAGTAGGCCGCCAATTCGTCAAGTGAAATCGACTCGCCGGCCGCTTCCAGTGCGACCGGCAACCGGAGCATGTACTCCGGTCGCGTCCCCGGCCGCCGCTCGCGCGGGCCCCTAGTCCCTACCTGGCGCGCGATCTCCGCGAGAACCAGGCTGGCGATCAGACGATAGTGATAGGGAAAGGCGTCGCGCGACAGGCCGACGCCGGCGATGCGCAGGTGGCGGCGGTCGTGTTCGAATGCAGCGAGGTCGGCCGGACCGGTACCTTCGTCAGGAATCACGATCAGTTGGCGCGCGCCGCGTGAAAGGTCGACGCGGTGAAGGGGTGTACCTGCCGACCCCATGGTCACGAGCACGACCTCCGCGACTTCGAAGGCGCCGGGCGCGGCGACCGGGATCAGACGAATGTCGTTGCGCCCACGGCGGGCCGCGGCACGGCCTTCCGAGCGCACGATCCGATCGACCCCGAACCAGACCCCGTGGCGGTCGTCGATGAGCAGGCGCGACCATCCGAATGCCGCCGCGGACCGGATCGCGATTCCCAGCTCGATGTGATTCGTCGCCCCTGCAAGCAGCACTTCCGGTCGGCGCGATGCGGGTTCGGCAACGCGCGCCATGGCGCCGACTCGAGCACCGGTGAGGTAGTTCAACGCCACCGCCGCCGCCGCCGCGACGTTCAGGCAATTGATGCGGCGCGACTGCATCGGGATCTGCACCGCGTCGGTCGCGATCCGGCGGCTCGAATGCGTGAGCCCCCGTCGCTCGTTGCCGACCAGCAACGCGAATCGGGGCGCCGCCCGAAACCCGTAAAGCTCACGCGCTCCCGCAAGGTTGTCGCATGCGATCACCTGGCCGTAACGCCCGGCCGCAACCTCGAGCGCGATCTCCGGCAGATCGCCGATCCGCAGACCTGCCGTGTCGCCGTTTTCGCGCCCCGATGTGCCTGTCAGGCCGGAGTTCGCGAATGCGCAGTCGACGCCGAACATCCTGGCTGCGGCGACCATCACGCGCGCGTTCGCCGGGTTCTCGATCGAGTCCCCGATCAGGATCCTCGACGGCCCGTTCACCCGTCGGTGCCGTCCATGCGATGAGCGGATCCGTGCCTGCGCGCCGTACGGGTCGCGTAGGCCTCGTGGTCGCGCGTCCTCGCGATGCGGGCGGGCCGCTTGCCTTTCTCGTGCTGCAGCCGGTGGTGCCCGAGCTCATGCAGCAGTACCTCGCGGAGGAAAAACTTGCGCAGGGCCGCCAGCTGCCAGTCGATCCGCGTCGTCTGCAGCACATCGTCGGTTCTGATCGACGCCCCGGCATGCTCCAGGCGCCGCGTCTCGCCGGCGGGCAGGCGGCCGCGGACGAACCACGGGGGCGACGGCTGCTCGAAGAGCTCGATCCGGCCGGGCGAAACGTAGCGCCCGAGGACGAGTCCGGCGCGCTTGGCCAAGGCCGGCGCAGGCAGGAGCGCAACCTCGCGAACGCCGTAGAGGAGATCGGGGTCGAGCAAGCGGAGGTAACGCATGACGTCGCGACGATTCGCCGCGTGCAGCCACCCGGGGCGGGAGGCCGACTGCGTCACCCGGATCCGCAGCGCCGGTGCGGTCGGGCGCGCTTCGGGGGATGAAGCGCGTTCGGCTCTCGGCGCGCGCGGGTCCAGCAGCCGGCGCAACGCGCGGATGGCCCGAGGATCAGTATGAAGACTGCGCGACATCGGTGATGAGTCCGTCCCGGCAGGCGGTCGCGTTCCCGCATTGCATCGCCCGGACGGTAACCTCAGTGACCTCGCCTGGCAATCGAGGCCGGGAGGCTTGGCATTGACTCCGATCATGGATTAGATGAGAATCTAATTCGATAGATATCGAATCGGCGCGCCCATGTCAACCTCCTCCCCGTCCCGGGAAGCGAGCTTCGAGCTCATGCTCGCCTTCTTCAAGTCGCTGGCGAACGAAAGCCGCCTGCGCATGGTCGGCCTGTTGCTCAAGCGCCCCCATCACGTGAAGGAGCTCGCGGCCGAGCTGCAACTCAAGGAGCCGACGGTCTGCCACCATCTTGCCTGCCTCGCCCAAGTGGGCCTGGTCGATATGTCGGCTCGCGGCAACTCGCACTACTACAGCGTGCGCGAAGAAGAGCTCCGCCGCCTCGGCCGCACGATCTTCGGCCAGCGGCGCGCGATCGCCTCCGCGGTCCCCGACCCGCAGGACTGGACTGCCCGGGTCCTCGCCAACTATCTCGACGGTGATGCGCTCAAGACAATCCCGGCCAGCCGCCGGAAGCGCTGGGCGGTCCTCAAATGGCTTGCCGGAAAGTTCTCGCCCGGCAAGCGCTATCGGGAGGCCGAGGTCAACGAACTGATCCAGCGCCACTATTGGGATTCGGCCACCCTGCGGCGCGAGCTGATCGGCTACCGGATGCTGAACCGGGCCGCGGGGATCTACTGGCGCGAGCCCGAGGCCGAATGGCGGGGCGCCACTTGACCGCCGCGGCGCCTATTGGCGGGCGAGCCGGCGTCAGCCCATCCTTGCACCATGATGTGCAAGGATGGGCAGCGTGGCGTCCGATGCCATCGCCCGTCGAAACCGGCGGCGGTCAGTTTGTCGTGCCCGCGGGCAGGGCCGCGATCGGTTGACCCAGGACGACCATCCGGTATGTCTCGTACGACGTCAGTGGCCGCGGCGCCGGCTTCTCCACCGCCTGGCGCGGCTGTTCCCCGTTGCGCTGCGCGGAGGCGAGCGCATCGCCCTTTGCGAAGCCGTCGTTCATCAGATACCGCGCGTAGGGACCTTCGGTCAACTGAGGTTCCGGCTGCCGCGCGGCCACAGGGCCGCCGCCGATGCCGTCGGTGTATCCGAGGACGACGCGCTGGTACAGCGCGTAGCCGCGATCGGTCGATTCGGCGTTGACCGAGACGGTCTGCCCGGTCGCGGAAGCCTTCTCTTCCGAATGTCCGGAAGTTGCGAAGGACGCGGCTGCTGCAGAGACCAGCAGGACTGCAACAAAGGATTTGCTCATTTTGAACTCCTAAAGGTGTGATGCAGGTGAGAGTTTTCAGCCAATCTCTTGGCTGGGCTGTTACGAATTTGTGGATGCCGGGGCGACCTTCACAGAGGGCGACTGCGCCCCGGACGCGTTAAGAGCCGGCGCGATCTCGCTGCGCTTGAAGCCGAGATCGCCGATGATGATGTCCCCGGCGCGCACGGCCTCGTCCAACTCGGCCCGGACCTGTTCACGCGTCTTGCCGGGTGCCTCGACCTGCGCGGGATAAAGCGCGGGCCGGACCTGGTTGCGCTTGAGGCCGAGATCGCCGGTGATGATGTCCCCGGTGCGCACGGCCTCGTCGCGCTCGGCTCGGACCTGTTCACGCGTCTTGCCGGGTGCCTCGACTTGCGCGGGGTAGAGCGCCGGCCAGATCTGGTTGCGCTTGAAGCCGAATTCGCCGGTGACGATGTCACCCGTGCGGATGGCGTCCGCCAATTCGGCGCGCACCTCCGCTCGAGACTTGCCTTCGCCCTCCTGCGCGAAAGCGGCAGCGTGCGTACCGGCAAGGGTGATGGCGATGGCAATCGCGGTCAGGGGTTTGGTGGTTTTCATGATGACTACCTTTCGTTGGTTGGAAGAAATCGTGGATCGGGAAACCTGCAGCTCATCGTGTGGCCTCGACCGTCAGGTCGCCGTGAACCGGGCATGAGCGGACGGCGTCGTGGGACGCTCCATCCGGGGCCACGGCCGCGTCGAGGACGTCCAGCGCGTCGGTCCAGATGCGGTTTTCGGCGGCGCACCGCGCGCCGTAATCGAACAGGGCTTTCATCGTCGCCGGCGCAAAGTCCAGCGAACCTCCGAACGGATAGTCGACGGGGACTGCGGTCGCCTGCGCTGTCATCTCGTGCCGCCGCGCGAACGCGTAGGCGACCTCGACGTTGCCGCGCGTGATGCTCTTGAGTGCGGCACCGACGCTTCGCTGCAAAATGGACACGGTCGTCATCGACGCCGTCTCCTCGGGCACGCCGAGCTTGCCGTTGATCAGGATGTACATGTGCGCGCCACGCAGCTGCGGGAATTCGTGCGAGATCACCGCGCCGATGTCCGGCGCCGCAACCAGCGACGCCGTGGTCCCGCCGTCGACGTGCATCTCCTCGTAGGTCTTCCCCGCCGCTTCGACCCTGATCAGCACCGGCGGGAACACCCCGGGCACGCTGGCCGAAGCGACCAGCACATCGCGGAAAAGCTTCCGCGCCTCCGGTCCCCCGTGGGCGGCGATGGCGCCCATGTCCCAGATGACGAGCGAATTGCGGTCCAGGTCGGTGGTGCCCACCAGCAGCAGACGTCCTTTCGCCGCTTCGGCCGCGACGGCCTGCAGCAGGTCCGCGGTAACGAAGCGATCGACCATCTGTCGCAGCGGCTCGCCCCGGAAGACGCTGGCGCCGAACAGCGCGCCCGCCCAGTGCGACTGCAGGATCCCGTCGGACGCCGCGCCGGAAAAGGCCTCCGTCAACCGTCGGTCCCCGTCGGCACCGAGGAACGCCAAAGGAGCGATCAGAGCGCCAGTGCTGACGCCAGTGACGACCTGGAACTGCGGGCGTGTGCCGCTGCGGCCCCATCCAACCAGCACGCCGGCGCCGAACGCTCCCCCGGCGCCTCCGCCCGACAACGCGAGCAGATCGAGCGGGCTTCCGTTGGCGGCTTT
Source organism: uncultured Burkholderiaceae bacterium (assembly GCA_964512305.1). Taxonomy (GTDB): domain Bacteria; phylum Pseudomonadota; class Gammaproteobacteria; order Burkholderiales; family Burkholderiaceae_F; genus CAZEIW01. Next base: position 22,622 of record CAZEIW010000021.1, read on the forward strand.
TGCCATGCGTTCCTGCAGCAGCAGCGCCTGGTGCCGGAAGTCGGATCGTGTCGCCTCGCCGCGCCAGCGGACGTCGCTCGCGAATCCGACCGGCACCGCATCGGCTTGTTGCACCACGAGGGGCGCCTGTTGTCGCGGCAGGCTGGAGCAAGCGGCGGCCAGCAGGCAACTCAGCAAGCACGCTGCGGCCGTCCGACGCAGGCGCCGCGCGCCGCGTGGTGGAACGCCGTCATCGAGTCTGTCCATGTCGTCGCTCGCCGCCCCTCAATGCCCGACCGACGCCGGGTCGACCGAGCGCGCCGCCCTGGGTGCCAGGACGATCAGCAGCGACGCGAACACGAAGACGGCGCCAATGGCGGTCATCAGGCCGTTGGTCGCCAGCATCAGACTCTGGCCGGTGACGACGTTGTTGAACACCTCACGCGCCGCTTGCCCCTGCTCGCCCAGGAAGGACATCACGGCATTGGCCTGGTGCGTGGGATCGACGACTTGGGCCAACTCGGCGTGGGCGACGATGCTTCGGTCCTGCCAGGACGTCGTCACCAGCGACGTGGCGATGGCGCCGGAGATCGTGCGCACGAAGTTCATCAGTCCGGACGCCGACGCCGTTTCGGCCTCGTCCACCGAGCCCATCGCCAGTCCGGTCAGGGGCACGTAGAACATCGGCATGCCGACGCCCATGAAGAGCAGCGGCAGGCAGATGGCCCAGTAGCTCATGTCGGAGGTGGCCGCCGCGCGCCAGAACGTGTCCAGCCCGAGCCAGAAGATGCCGATGAAGATCAGCCAGCGCGCGTCGACCCTGTTCGACAGGCTGGCCGCGATCGGAGAGAAGACGACCGACAGCAGGCCGCCCCAGGCGACCACGAGGCCGGCCCAGGTCGTGTTGTAGCCCATGTTGTACTGGAGCCAGAGCGGAGTCAGCACGTTGATGCCGAAGAACGCGCCGAACGCCAGGGCGAGGACGGCCATGCAGGAGGCGAAGCCGCGATGGCGAAACACGCGCAGATCGACGACCGGGTTCTTTTCGGTCAGCTCCCAGATCAGGAAGGCGAGGAAGCCGATGACGGCGACGACCGCGAGCACGCGGATCTCGTCGGACGCGAACCAGTCGAGGTCCTTGCCCTCGTCGAGCATGATCTGCAGCGCGGCGACCCAGACGACCAGCAGCAGCATGCCGACCTTGTCGATCGGGCTGCTCACCGTGGGCAGTTCGTAGCGCTTGAGCAGGTTCCAGGCGATCAGGCCGAACAGGAGCGCCATCGGCACATTGATGAAGAACACCCACGACCAGTTGTAGTTGTCGCAAAGCCAGCCGCCGAGCACCGGGCCGACCACGGGGGCAAGAAGCGAGGTCATCGCCCACAGGCCCATGGCCTGCATCGATTGCCGCTTCGGGAAGATGCGCAGCAGCAGCGTCTGGGACAGGGCGAGCAGCGGCCCGCCCGCCATGCCCTGGAACACGCGCATGGCGAGCAGCATGTTCAGCGACGTCGACATGCCGCACAGCAGGGAGAAGACGCCGAACATCACGACCGAGAGCGAGAACACCCTGACCGCCCCGAAGCGCGCGGCCAGCCAACCCGTCAGGGGCACGGTGATCGCCTCGGCCACCGCATACGACGTGATCACCCAGGTGCCCTGGCTCGAGCCCGCGCCCAGCGCGCCGGCCATGTTGGGCACGGTGACGTTGGCGATCGTCATGTTGAGCACGGCGACGAAGTTGGCCAGCGCCAGCACGATGGCGCCCACCCACAGCAGGGCGCCGGTGAGCGGGGGCGGGCCGTCGCCTGCGATCGGATCATTCGACATCACGCTCTCCCATTCAGAACTGGTTGCGCCCGTCGACCTTGGCGGTCATCGAGCGGCTGCGCGGGTCGGCCTCGGCCACCATCGATGGGCTGCGCAGGTCGACCTTGGCGGTCATCGACAGTCCGACCCGCAACGGATGGGTCTCGAGTTCGGCGGGGTTCAGGCGGATGCGCACGGGCAGGCGCTGGACGACCTTGATCCAGTTGCCGGTCGCGTTCTGGGCCGGGATCACCGCGAACGCCGCGCCGGTGCCGCCGGAGAACCCTTCGACCACGCCGTGGTAGACGACGTCGTGGCCATAGAGGTCGGACGCGAGTTCCACGGCCTGGCCCGTGCGGACATCGTTGAGCTGGACCTCCTTGAAATTGGCGTCCACATAGATGTCCTTGACCGGAACGACCGACAGCAGCGGCGTCGAGGGCTGGACACGCTCGCCCAACTGGACCATCCGCCGGGCGATCACGCCGTCCACCGGTGCGCGGATCACCGCGCGCCCGAGGTCGACCTTGGTCTTGTCGACCCGCGCTTGCGCCAGCGCCACCGCGGCGTGGGCCGCGTCCAGCGCCGCGCGGGCCTTGCTCGCGCCGTTGCTGACCTGGGTCAGCTCGTCGCCCGACACCGATCCCGAGTCGACCAGGGCCTCGCGACGCTTGAGGTCGATCGCCGAGCGTTCGAGGTCCGCGGTCGCAGCGGCCACCTGGGCCCGGGCGCGGGCGAGGTCGGCCTCCGACTGTCGCAACGCCAGCCGCGCGTCGGTGTCGTCGATGACGACCAGGATGTCGCCGCGGCCGACCTTCTGGCTGTCGACGACGCGGATGTCGGCGACCTGTCCGTCGATCTCCGCGGTCACGGTCGCGACCTCGGCCGCCGTGTAGGCGTTGTCGGTCGAGACGAAACGCGAGGCGACCAGCTTCCAGTAGGCCCAGGAACCGCCGCCTGCGGCCGCCACGGCCACCGCGAGAGCGGACAGCAGCAGGATCCGCCTGCCGCGCTGCTTGCGATTCGTTTCGGTCGGGGTCGATGCTTCAATTGCCTGCGTCATTGCATTGCTCCTTAGGTTCGATGGCCTGATCATTCGGGCGAACCGGGCTGGACGCCCGGGTTGCCTGATTCCTGAAATCCGCCGCCCAGCGCGCGCACCATGGCCACGTCGAGGACCAGCGCCCGGGTTTCCATGTCCGCCTCGGCACGCCGGGCCGAGACCAGCGCGTCTTCCGCGGTGAGAACGTCCAGGTAGGTCGCGAGCTCGCCCCGATAGCGCTTGCTGACGATCTGGTGCGCCTCGGCCGCGGCGGCCACGGCGGCGCGCGATGCGGCGAGCTCGCCGTCCAATGCTTTGCGGCTGGTCGCCGCGTCGGCCACCTCGCGCAGCGCGTTGGTCAGCGTGGCGTCGTAGATGGCCACGGCCGCGTCGTATTCGGCGCGCGCGCCGCGCAACTGGCCTTGCAGGCGCTCGGTATTGAAGATGGGCAGCGAGATCGCCGGGCCCACGCCGCCGATGTCGGAGCCGGGCTTGGTCAGCTTGTCGATGGCGATCGATTGCACGCCGACGAAGGCCATCAGATTGACGCTCGGGTAGAAGCCGGCCTTCTGCTGATCGATGCGCCGCGCGGCGGCCTCGGTGCGAAGCCGGGCGGCGACGATGTCGGGCCGACGGCCGAGCAGATCCAGGGCGAGCTTCGGCGGCAGGCCGCTGGAGCCGGCAAGGCCGGCGCTCGGACGCGCGATCGCCAGACCCCGGTCCGGGCCGGCACCGAGCAGCGCGGCGATGCCGTTTCTCTGCAGCGCGATGCGCTCGTCGATCGCCAGCAGTTCGCCCTGCGCGACGGCCTGGCGGGCCTCGACCTGGCGCACGCTCGCCAGGGTCTCGAGACCGAATTCGTGCCGGCGCCGAAACAGCGCCACCGTTTTCGTGCGCAGCTCCAGCGCTTCCGCGGCGCTGTCGCGGATCGTGTAAAGGTCGACCAGGCCGGCGTAAGCCGAGGCCACCGCGGTCGACAGGACCAGGCGGGCCTGCGCGACCTCGACCTTGGCCGCCTGCTGCTCCGAGGTCGCCGCGGCGAGCGCCGAGCGGTTCTTGCCCCAGAAGTCCAGCTCCCAGCCCAGGTTCAGCGTCGCCGCGCCGTAGTCGTTCCAGCCCGACGGCACGGCCTGGCGCGGCATCAGGGAGTTGTAGCTCTGCTTTTCTTCGGTGAACGCGGCGTTGCCTGTCACTTCCGGCGTGCGCGTCGCGCCGATGCCCTGCGCTACGGCCGCGGCGCCGTTGAGCCGCGCCTGCGCCAGCCGCAGATCCGGTGCGTCGCGCAGCGCCTCATCGATCAGGGCGTCGAGCTGCGGATCGCCGTAGGCGCGCCACCATTGGTCGCCAGGCCAGGCCTGCGCGGCGGCGGAGAAGGACTCCGCGCTGGCCAGCGCTTCGACCGGCTTGACCGCCGGGGCCGGGCTCAGATTGGGCATCTGCGCGCAACCGGCCATCATCGAAAGGGCGGTTGCGACCAGGACCGCCAGGGCCCGCCGGCGGGGGTCGCGAGGACCGGGAATCGTTATGTCCATGTTTTTTCTCCAAATCAGACTGTACCGTACGGTTCATAATACTTGACGTTTTGCGGCTGTCAAGAGAAAATGAACCGTACCGTACGGTTTTATGGGATGGAGATCTCGGACACATGAAGAAGAGCGACAGCAAGCGGCAGGCGATCCTGGATGTCGCCTACCGACTATTTAGGACGCAGGGGTTCGACGGAACCTCGGTCTCGGAGATCACCGCGCAGGTCGGCGGCTCCAAGGCGACGATCTACAGCTACTTCGCTTCGAAGGAAGAGCTGTTCGTCGAATGCATGATCGCGGCGGCGGAGGGGTTCACCATGGGCACCTACGCCCGACTGAACTCCAACCCGGCCGACCTGGGCGCGGCCTTGGAGGATTTCGGCAGGAGCTTCCTGCAGTTCTCTTTCTCGGCCGACATGGTCGCGGTGCGGCGCTTGATGATTGCCGAGGCCGAGCGCTCGGGCGTCGGCAAGCTGTTCTACGCCAAGATCATCTCGATGCGGGCCAACATGGCGACGTTCCTGTCCGAGTGCATGGCCTCAGGACGGCTGCGCCGCGATGATCCCATCATGGCAGCCGACCAGCTTCGCGCGCTGCTGGAGGCCGAAGTCTTCGAGCCCCTGCTGTTGTGCGCCCGCGAGCGCCCGCTGGACGACACCGAGTGCGCCCTGGTGGCCCGCCGTGCCGTCGCTGCCTTTCTTCGAGCCTATGCACCGTCCGGCGAACAACATCCCGGATGCTGAACCGGGCCGCGGGGATCTACTGGCGCGAGCCCGAGGCGGAATGGCGCAGCGCCACTTGACCGCGGCGGCGCCTATTGCCGCGCGACCCGGAAACGGGCGATGTCGTGGCGCGTGGAGCCGGTCGCGACGAGATCGGCGACGACCTCCCCGATGACCGGCGCGAACTTGTATCCGTGCCCTGAGCACG
>CAZEIW010000022.1:0-44195 GCA_964512305.1 uncultured Burkholderiaceae bacterium
CTCAGAGGGCAATCTGGCGGCGTGGATGGCCTTCGCGGGCGACGAAGTCACGCGACAGCTACCCGCGGTCGCGGCTGCAATCGTGGCCTGGGTCGAGACGATCTGCCAGCGTTCGCCGGCCAGGCAGACCGAAGACACCGATCCCGCCTAGCGCGCGATAAGCAGTACTTCCAATTTCGCGATCACATCGGCGACGGCGTCAACGGCGGCGGGCCCGGCACAGTACGGCCCTCGGCGAATGTCGGTTTCAATTCGGTCGGCACTTCCGGAACGGTTCCGGCCGATCGCAGCCCCAGCGGCCACTCAATAACTCTGCTTCGCCGGGATCACCCCGCGCACCCCGCCGCGCGGATTGCCGACATCGCCGCGGTAGCGCGGGATCAGGTGCATGTGGACGTGGAACACCGTCTGCCCGGCGGCCGCGCCGACGTTGATGCCGATATTGAAGCCGTCCGGGTTGCGCTCGCGCCGCAGCAGCGCGTGCGCCTGCGCAGCCAGATCCCATAGCGCCGCGCGTTCCGCGCCGGTGACGTCGAAGAAGTCGGCGACGTGGCGGCGCGGAATGATCAGGAGGTGGCCGGGCGTGACCGGGTTCCGGTCGTAGCGCGCATAGGCCAGTTCGTTCCCCAGGACGGCGCCTTCGGCCGCGCAAAACGGGCAGTCGGCGATCGAATCCTCGATCATGGCGCCGTCACCGGACCGCCAGCCGGACCGTCGCGATGCCGAGCGCGGTCAGGGTGAGCGACCCGAACAGATGTACCCCGGCCGTGGCGCCCGCCCACGCCCACTGCCCGCGCAGCAGCAGCGTCACGACCTCGGCGGAAAACGTCGAGAACGTCGTCAGTCCGCCCAGGAAGCCGGTGATCGCGAACAGCCTCGCCTCGGGCGCAAGCGACTCGACCTGCGCGAACAGCGCCACCGCCACCCCCACCAGGTAGCCGCCGACGAGATTCGCCGCCAGCGTCCCGAGCGGCAGTGTCGGGAACACCGGGTTGAGCCGCGCGCTCAGCCACCAGCGCAGCCAGGCGCCCAGCGCGGCGCCGGTGCCCACGGCCAGCAGTGCCCATCCAATCGTTCCTTCGCGCGCCAAATCTTCCCCTCACCTGTTCCTTTTGCTTTCTTCTTTTGGCGTGGCAGCCTGCGCCCTCACCCCCGGCCCCTCTCCCGCGCGCGGGAGAGGGGAGGTTCCTCCCAGCGCGCGCGAGCGTGGTCGTCGGATGCGCGCGCCTCGACCCACCGGGTCTTGCCGTCGGGCCCAAGCTCCTTCTTCCAAAACGGCGCCTCGGTCTTCAGGTAATCCACGATGAACCGGCAGGCCTCGAACGCCTCGTCGCGGTGCGCGGCGCTCACGGCGACCAGCACGATCTGGTCGAGCGGCGCGAGCTCCCCCACCCGGTGCACGACGCGCACATCGATCAGGTTCCAGCGCCTGCGCGCCCGCTCGACGATATCCTCGAGGGCGCGCTCGGTCATGCCCGGGTAGTGCTCGAGCGTCAGCGTGCGCACCGTGTCGCCGTCGTTGACGTCGCGCGCGACACCGATGAAGCTCGCGACCGCGCCGACCGCGGGATCGCTGCCGCGCAGCCGCGCGATCTCCACGCCGGCGTCGAAGTCCTCGCGCTGCACGCGCACCGGCGGGCTCATCGCGGCGTCTCCGGTGTCCGCCACGCGACCCCCGATCTCAGCCGCCCGTTACCGGCGGAAAGAACGCCACTTCGGCGCCGTCGCGCAGCGGTGCCGCGTCACCCGCCATCACCTGGTCGACCGCCGCACGCACCCGCGGAACATCGCCGAAGGCGCGCGACCACGGCTCCCCCTGCCCGATCAGCCATTCCCGCAGCTGGCCCAGGTTGGTCACGTCGGACGGCACGCTCCATTCCTCGCGCGGGCGCCCGACGGCCTCGCGCAGCCGGGCGAAGTAAAGGACGGTCAGCTTCACGCCAGCATCTCGCTGAACGGCAGGAAACGGACCACGTCGCCGCGCGCGATCGGATGGCCGGCCGGATTGTCGATCAGGCCGTCGGCCCATGCGACCGAGGTCAGCACGGCCGCGTTCTGGTTCGGAAAGATCTCGAGGCCGCCGCCGGCGTTGAGCCGGGCGCGCAGGAACTCGCGCCGGCTGTCGGGGCTCGGCAGGTCGAAGTCGGCCGGCAACCGCGCCGCGCGCGGCGCGACGTCGATCGCCCCCAGGCGCCGCAGCAGGAACGGGCGCGCGAACAGCACGAAGGTGACGAAGCTCGAGACGGGATTTCCGGGCAGGCCGATGAACGGGACCTTGCGGACATGGCCGAAGGCGAGCGGCTTGCCCGGCTTCATCGCGATCTGCCACAGATCGAGCGCCCCTTCCGCCTGCACGGCGGGCTTTACGTGGTCTTCGTCGCCGACCGACACGCCGCCCGAAGTCACGATCAGATCGGCATCCGCGGCCGCCCGCACGAACGCGTCGCGGGTCGCGTCGCGCCGGTCGGGCACGATGCCGAGGTCGCGCACTTCGCAGCCGAGGCCCTCGAGCAATCCGCGCAGCACGAAACGGTTCGAGTTGTAGATGCGCCCCGGCGCGAGCGGCGCGCCCGGCATCGACAACTCGTCGCCGGTGAAGAACACCGCGACCCGCGCGCGGCGCGCCACCTCGAGCGTCGCGGCCCCGACCGAGGCGGCCAGCCCGAGATCCTGCGCCCGCAGGCGGCGCCCGGCCGGCACCGCCTGCGCGCCCACGGCCAGATCGATGCCCGCACGCCGGATGTACTGGCCGCGCACCGGGCGTTCGAGCAGCGTCACGTGGTCGCCGTCGGCCCCGCTCTCGGCGCGCGTGTGCTCCTGGATCACGATCGCGTCGCAGCCGGCCGGGATCGGCGCGCCGGTGAAAATGCGGGCCGCGGTACCCGGCGCCAGCGCCTGGCCGACGCTGCCCGCGGCGATCCGCTGCGAGACCGGCAGCCGCACCGGGACGTCCGCGACGTCGGCACAGCGAACCGCGTACCCGTCCATCTGCGAGTTATCCATCGGCGGCACGGCAATGGTCGCGTGCACCGGCCGCGCGAGCACGCGGCCGAGCGCCGCCAGCGTCGCGACCGACTCGAATTCGCCGATCGGCGCGGCCGCCCCGAGCAGCCGCTCGAGCACTTGTTCAACGGTCAGCATCGGCCCAGCCCCAGACGGGTGACAATGAATTCGGCAATCTTAGCCGCGTCGTCGAGGTCGATCACCGGCAGCCGCGTCGCCACCGGGCCATCGCAGGCCACCGCGATGACCCTGGGGTCGTTCGCGAACAGCGCCGGATCGGGCGACCCCCTGCGGCGCACCTCGATCCTGGGCAGTTCGCCTTCGCCGCGGAAACCCTCGACCAGCACCAGGTCGCACGGCGCCAGCCGTGCCAGCAGCCCCTCCAGGCCGGCCGCCGCGCCTGGCGTCTCGGTCAGCAGTGCCCAGCGCTGCGCGGCCGCGATCAGTACCTGGCCCGCGCCGGCGGCGCGGAAGCGAAACGAATCCTTGCCCGGCCGATCCATGTCGAAGCCGTGGTGGGCATGCTTGACCGCCGACACGCTGAGCCCGCGCGCCGCAAGCAGCGGAATCAGCTTCTCGATCAGCGTGGTCTTGCCGGCACCCGAATTGCCGATGAACGCGATCGCTTTCACGCCGATCCTAAGGGAAGCGGCCCCCGGCCGCTTCCCTCACAAAACTCCCCTCTCCCGCACTGCGTGCGGGAGAGGGGCGGGGGTGAGGGTCGGCGGAAGCGGCACATCACAGCGCATGTTTCTCGAGATACCCCTTCAACACCCCCGCATCCGGCGCAATGCGCTCGAACCGCTGCGGCCTCTTCTCGAGATCGTCATACTCCGCCGGCCGCCCGGGCGCCTGCCCGATTGCCTCGACGATCGTTTCGGCGAACTTCGCGGGCAGTGCGGTCTCCAGGCACACCATGGGCACGCCCGGGCGCTGGCGCTCACGCGCGACTTTCAAGCCGTCCGCGGTGTGCGGGTCGACGATCCGTCCGCAGCGCTCGTAGGTCGCCCGGATCGTCGCCAGCCGGTCCGCGTGCGCGCTGCGCCCCGAGGCGAATCCGCTCGCCTGAACCGCGCGCCAGAACGGCGTGGCGGAGAGGTCGAATCCGCCGCGGGTGTCGATCTCCCACCACAGCTCGCGCACCGCCTGCGGATCGCGTCCGACGACGTCGAACACGTAGCGCTCGAAGTTCGACGCCTTCGAGATGTCCATCGACGGGCTGCTCGTCGCGTGCGTCTGCGGCCCCGAGCGGACCCGGTAGTGCCCGGTGCGGAAGAACTCGTCGAGCACGTCGTTCTCGTTGGTGGCCACGACCAGTTGGCCGATCGGCAGCCCCATTTTGCGTGCGATCCAGCCCGCCAGCACGTTGCCGAAATTCCCCGACGGGACGCAGAAATCGACCGGGTCGGCGTCGCCGGCCGTGGCGCCGAACCAGCCGCGGAAGTAGTAGACGACCTGAGCGACCACGCGCGCCCAGTTGATCGAATTGACGGTGCCGAGGCGGTGCCGGCGCTTGAACTCGAGATCGGAGCCGATCGCCTTGACGAGGTCCTGGCAGTCGTCGAACGTGCCCTCGACCGCGAGGTTGAAGATGTTGTCGTCCTGCAGCGAGTACATCTGCGCGCGCTGGAACGCGCTCATCCGTCCATGAGGCGACAGCATGAAGACGCGGATCCCGGCCCGCCCGCGCAGCGCGTGCTCGGCCGCCGAGCCCGTGTCGCCCGACGTGGCGCCGAGGATGTTCAACGTCTGGCCGCGCCGTCCGAGCTCGAATTCGAACAGCGCGCCCAGCAGCTGCATCGCGATGTCCTTGAATGCGAGCGTCGGGCCGTTGGAAAGCTGCAGCAGCTGCAGCCCCGCCTCCAGCTCGACCGCGGGCGTGATCGCGGCGTCTCCGAAGCGTGCCGCGGTGTAGGTGGCGCGGACCAGGCGCTCCAGGTCGCCGCGCCCGATGTCGTCGGCGAACAGCGCCAGGATCTCGAGCGCCAGCGACGCGTAGTCGAGGCTCCGCCAGCGGGCCAGCGTCGCCGGCTCCACGCGCGGATAGAACTCCGGTACGACCAGCCCGCCGTCGGGCGCGAGGCCTTCGAGGAGCACGTCGCAGAAGCGCGCTGGCGGCATGCCGCCGCGGGTCGAGATGTACTGCATCACCAGGCTTTCATGGAGTCGTCTTTACATTGGCCGGGGGAGCGCGAGGGGGCCGCCCGGCCCCTCGTAGCCGATCCTCCGCCTTTCCGTCGAACGGCCTTGGCCTCATCGAAGCCGTCGTGTCGGCATTCCGTGGTCGCCGCTATATCAGCTCTTCCTGCCGGATGCGGATCACGGGGGCCAGCACGGTCGGCAGCGCCTCGATGCGGCGGATCGCGTGCACGACGTCGCGCTCGACCGCATCATGGGTGAGCATGATGATGTCGGTCTGGTTCTCGCCTTCGCCCGGCTCGCGCTGGAACAGCGCGTCGATCGAGATCCGGTGATCGGCCAGGATGCGGGCGATATCGGCCAGCACGCCGGGCCGGTCGGCCACGCGCATCCGGAAGTAATACGAGGTGACCGTGTCCTCGATCGTCAGCCAGGGAAACTGGACCATCGCGTCGGCCTGGAAGGCGAGGTGCGGCACCCGATCCTCCGGGTCGGCGGTGTGCATCCGGGTCACATCGATCAGGTCGGCGACGACCGCCGACGCGGTGGGCTCGGAGCCGGCTCCCGGGCCGTAGTAGAGCGTGGTGCCGACCGCGTCGCCCTTGACCAGCACCGCGTTCATCGCGCCCTCGACGCTGGCGAGCAGGCGCTGCATCGGCACCAGCGTCGGGTGCACGCGCAGCTCGATCCCCGCCGGCGTGCGCTTCGTGATGCCGAGCAGCTTGATCCGGTAGCCGAGCTGCTCCGCGTAGCGGATGTCGGCGGCGGCCAGGCCCGAGATGCCCTCGGTATACGCGGCCTCGAAGCGGATCGGGACGCCGAATGCGATCGAGGACAGGATCGTCAGCTTGTGCGCGGCATCGGTGCCGTCGATGTCGAAGCTCGGATCCGCCTCCGCATAGCCGAGCGCCTGCGCCTGCGCCAGCGCCTTGTCGAACGCGGCCCCGGTGGAGCGCATCTCGGACAGGATGTAGTTGCTGGTTCCGTTGATGATCCCGGCGACCCACTCGATCCGGTTGCCGCTCAGGCCCTCCCGCAGCGCCTTGATGATCGGGATTCCGCCCCCCACCGCGGCCTCGAAGGCCACCATCACGCCCATTTCGCGAGCCGCGTCGAAGATCTCGTTGCCGTGCACCGCCAGCAGCGCCTTGTTCGCGGTGACCACGTGCTTGTCGGCCCGGATCGCCTGCAGCACCAGCTCGCGTGCCGGCTCGTATCCGCCGATCAGCTCGACGACGATGTCGATCTCCGGGTCGCTCACCACCTCGGCCGCCCGGTCGGTGAGCGGCGCCGCGCCGCCAACGATCGCCCGCGCCTTGGCGAGGTCGCGCACCGCGATGCGCGCGATCTCGATGCCGCGACCGGCCCGGCGCTTGATCTCTTCCTGGTTCCGACGCAGCACGCCGAACGTGCCCCGGCCGACGGTGCCGAGGCCAAGAAGGCCAACTTTGATTGGGGTCATCGCGCGCGGTTTCTTGTCAGTCTGATGTCATCGCTTCGGGGCTCCCGAAGCCCGGTACCTGGCACTGGAAAGCAGGCAGAATCGGCCGCCCCTCGCGGCCGCCGTGCCCGCGCACGGCTCCGGCGTCAGTCGCCCGGTCCCGCCCGGCGCGCAGCGGCGATCCGGGCTGCCGGTCTTGTGTTCACGCCGCCTTGGCGCCGATGCCGTCGCGCCGGAACATGTCGCGGATCCCCCGCACCGCCTGCCGGATCCGTTGCTCGTTCTCGATCAGCGCGAAGCGCACATGAGTGTCGCCGTATTCACCGAAGCCGATCCCGGGCGAGACCGCGACCTTGGCTTCCACCAGCAGCTTCTTGGCGAACTCCAGCGATCCGAGGTTCGCGTACTGCGGCGGGATCTCGGCCCAGATGTACATGGACGCGCGCGGCACCTCGACCGCCCAGCCGCTCTCCTGCAGTCCCTTCGCCAGCACGTCGCGCCGGCGCTGGTACTGGGCGACGATTTCGGCCACGCAATCCTGCGGCCCCTCGAGCGCGGCGATCGACGCCACCTGGATCGGCGTGAACGTGCCGTAGTCGTGGTAGCTCTTGATCCGGGCCAGCGCGGCGACCAGATCGCGATTGCCGACCATGAACCCGATCCGCCACCCGGCCATGTTGTAGCTCTTGCTGAGCGTGAAGAATTCGACCGCGACGTCGCGCGCCCCGGGCACCTGCATGATCGACGGCGCGCGGTAGCCGTCGAAGACGATGTCGGCGTAGGCGAGGTCGTGCACGACGTAGATGCCGTGCTCGCGCGCAAGCTCGACGACGCGCCCGAAGAACTCGAGGTCGACGCACTGCGCGGTCGGGTTGCTGGGGAACCCGATCACGATCATGCGCGGCTTGGGCAGCGACTCCCGGATCGCGCGCTCCAGCTCGCCGAAGAAGTCGACGCCGCGCGTCATGCGCACCGATCGGATGTCGGCGCCGGCGATAATGGCGCCGTAGATGTGGATCGGATAGCTCGGGTTCGGCACCAGCACCGAGTCGCCGCGGTCGAGCGTGGCGAGCATCAGGTGCGCCAGGCCCTCCTTGGAGCCGATCGTCACGATCGCCTCGGAGTCCGGATCGAAGTCGACGTCGTAGCGGCTGCGGTACCACTGCGCGATCGCGCGCCGCAGTCGGGGGATCCCTTTGGACACCGAATAGCCGTGCGTGTCCGGCCGCTGGACGGCGTCGATCAGCTTGTCGACGATGTGCTGTGGCGTGGGCCCGTCGGGGTTGCCCATGCTCATGTCGATGATGTCTTCGCCGCGCCGCCGCGCGGCCATCTTCAGCTCGGCGGTGATGTTGAAAACGTACGGCGGGAGCCGCTTGATGCGGGGAAATTCCGGTGATCCAGTTGACATGAAAAACTACCTTGCTTCCTGCCCTGCAGGCGGCCAACGACCCCCTCCCGGCCGCCCTCGCGGGCCCTTTGGGACCCTGAGGGGGTCGTCAGGCGGCTTCTCGATGGCCTTCAGTGGCCGATCTGCCGGGCCGGCGGCTTGTGCCGCCGGGCGTCTTGGGCATAATTTACCTGAATTGCAGCGGACACTGCGCCCCGCAGAGGTGAAGCCCGCGAGGCCGCTGCGCGGAGACCGATTTATTGAAGCTGCACGCTCAGCCGCCGACGAACCTGAACACCGTCACCGCCTACGGACCGGGCTTCATCGAGATCAACCGGGTCCGCCAGACCGGCAACCTGATCCTGATCCCCGATGCGCCCGTGCAAGCCTGGACCGCGACCGGCTACGACGACTTGCGAAGCGAGGACTTCGACGGCCTGCTCGCCTTCACGCCCGAGGTCGTCCTGGTCGGCACCGGCCTGCGCCAGCGGATGCTGCACCCGAGACTGACGGCCGGCCTGGCGCGCGCGGGCATCGGCGTCGAGGTGATGGATACCGCGGCCGCATGCCGCACCTACAACATCCTGATGGTGGAGGGCCGCCGCGTCCTGGCCGCCTTCCTGCTGGAGTCCTGACCCGATGACCGTCGAGCTCGACAGGAAGGTCCCCGCGTTCGCCGCCCAATCCACCGGCGGCGAGTTCAGGCTCGAGCAGGTGCGCGGCAAGGCGCTCGTCCTCTACTTCTATCCGAAGGACAACACGCCGGGCTGCACGAGCGAGGCGCGCGACTTCGCGCTCAGGCACGCCCAGTTCGGACGCGCCGGCGCGATCGTCGTCGGCGTTTCGCGCGACAGCCTGAGGTCGCACGAGGGCTTCAAGACCAAGTTCGAGCTGCCGTTCGACCTGATCTCCGATCCCGACGAAGCGCTTTGCGCCGCGTTCGAGGTGATCAAGATGAAGAACATGTACGGCAAGCAGGTGCGCGGCATCGAGCGCAGCACCTTCCTGATCGACGGCGCCGGCGTGCTGCGGCAACAGTGGCGCGGGTTCAAGGTCCCGGGCCACGTCGACGAAGTGCTGGCGGCCGTGAAAGCGCTGTCCTGATCAGCCGCCCCGATCCCTTCCCCTCGACCCTTCGAAGCTCCGCATGCCGCTACCCAAAGCGCCTACCAAGCCCGCCACCATCGTCGTTGCATCCGCAGGCGAGACCGTCAGAGCCCGCCGCGAGCCGCCGGCCGGGCGCGAACCCGAGGCGCGACCCGCGGCGCGCGAACCCGAAGCCCGGCCTGCCCCACGCGAGCCGGAGGCGCGGCCGGCTGCGCGCGAGCAGCCGGCCAAGCACCAGCCGGCGGCCAGGCTGGCGCTGGTGGAGACGCGCACCCGCGGCAACGGCCGCAAGGTGCGCGCGGTGGATGCGCGTCCCAAGCTGTTCGTGCTGGACACCAACGTGCTGATGCACGACCCGACGAGCCTGTTCCGCTTCGAGGAACACAACATCTTCCTGCCGATGATGACGCTGGAGGAGCTCGACAGCCACAAGAAGGGCCTGTCGGAGGTCGCCCGCAACGCGCGCCAGGCCAGCCGCTCGCTCGACGCGCTCGTGGCCTCGTGTACGACGCCGATCGAGGAAGGCATCGCGCTGTCGGCGCTCGGAAACGTCGACGCCTCGGGCCGGCTGTTCCTGCAGACCCAGGCGATCGGCGCCGCGCTGCCGCCCAGTCTTCCGGTGGGCAAGGCGGACAACCACATCCTGGGCGTCGTGCGAGCGCTCAAGGAGATCCACCCGGACCACGACGTCGTGCTGGTGTCCAAGGACATCAACATGCGCGTCAAGGCGCGCGCGCTCGGACTGTCCGCCGAGGACTACTACAACGACAAGGTGCTCGAGGACACCGATGTCCTTTACACCGGGGTGCAGGCGCTGCCGTCGAATTTCTGGGACCGGCACGGCAAGGGCATGGAGTCGTGGCAGCACGGGGGGCACACGTTCTACCGGATCAGCGGGCCGGTGGTGTCCGAGTTGATCGTCAATCAGTTCGTCTATCTGGAGCACGGAACGCCGCCGTTCTACGCGCAGGTGCGCGAGATCCGGGGCAAGACCGCGGTGCTGCGCGTGCTGCGCGACTACATGCACGCGAAGAACGCGGTCTGGGGCATCACCGCGCGCAACCGCGAGCAGAGCTTCGCGCTCAATCTGCTGATGGACGCCGAATGCGACTTCGTGTCGCTGATCGGGCAGGCCGGCACCGGCAAGACGTTGCTCGCGCTCGCCGCCGGGCTGGCGCAGACCCTCGAATCGAAGCGCTTCTCCGAGATCATCGTCACGCGCGCCACGGTTCCGGTCGGCGAGGACATCGGCTTCCTGCCCGGAACCGAGGAGGAGAAAATGGCGCCCTGGATGGGCGCGCTCGAGGACAACCTGGAGGTCTTGAACCGCAGCGACGATTCGGCGGGCGAGTGGGGGCGCGCGGCGACCAACGACCTGATCCGGACCCGGATCCGGGTCAAGTCGATGAGCTTCATGCGCGGCCGCACCTTCGTCAACAAGTTCCTGATCATCGACGAGGCGCAGAACCTGACGCCGAAACAGATGAAGACGCTCATCACGCGCGCCGGGCCCGGCACCAAGGTCGTGTGCCTCGGCAACATCGCGCAGATCGACACGCCCTATCTGACCGAGGGCAGCTCAGGGCTCACCTTCGTGGTCGACCGCTTCAAGGGCTGGCCGCACGCGGGGCACGTGACCCTGCAACGGGGCGAGCGGTCGCGCCTGGCGGATTACGCGGCGGAAGTGCTCTAGCGCGAACCCTCACCCCGACCCTCTCCCGCAAGCGGGAGAGGGAGAAAAGAAGCGCGCTTTGAACTCCCCTCTCCCGCTTGCGGGAGAGGGGCCGGGGGTGAGGGAAAGGGGCTCCCTGCCTAAAGCCTACCCCCCCACCACCTCGAACTGCACATCGACATTGCCCCGCGTCGCGTGCGAGTACGGGCAGATCTTCTCGTGCGCTTCCTGCGCGAGCGCGGCCAGGTCCGCCTGCGGCAGGCTGCGGTCTTCCACCGTCAGCCGCACCGACAGCCCGAACCCGCCCAGCTCGCGCGGCCCGATGGACACCGCGCAAGTGATCTTTGCCTTGCTGGCATTCTTCTTCTTCTGCTGCCCGACGAAGTCCAGCGCGCCGCCGAAACATGCGGCATAGCCGGCCGCGAACAGATGCTCGGGCGTGGCCGTACCCGGCCGCCCGGGCCCGCCAAGCTCCTTCGGCAGCGACAGATCGGCCTTGACGACGCCGTCGCTGGATTCCGTATGTCCGTTGCGCCCGCCGGTCGCGCTCGCCGTGGCCGTATAAAGCGCCTTGATCTTGTCCATGCGTTGCTCCTCGAAGAAGGACATGGGATGCTGCGCGAAGGTCGCGTCGCGGTCAACCGCGCCGACAGGCGGTGACCCGGCGGTGACCCGAGTGTCGTCGCGGAAATCCCGTACTTGCGCGCGGCTCGGCCCTCCCAAGAAAAAACGCCCGCACTGCGGGCGTTTTCCATCGCGATCGCGAACGACGTCAATTGAGCGGCGTCTTCTTTCCGCCCGGATAGCTGTACAGCGTCGTGGCCGGATTGTTCAGCTCTCCGGTCTTGTCGAACGAAACCTTGCTGGTGACGCCGTCGTACTGGATCGACGCCAGCGCCGGCAGGTACTTGGCCGGCTCGACCGACCCGGCCTTCTGCATCGCCGCCACCAGCGTCATCACCGCATCGTACGAATAGGGCGCATAGACCTGGATCTGGTCGTGGAAGCGCTCCTCGAAGCGCTTCTGGAAGTCGGCGCCCTTGGGCATCTTGTCCAGCGACGCGCCGCCTTCGGCGCAGATGACGTTGCTGCCGATCGCATCGCCCGCGAGCTTGGCCAGTTCCACCGTGCAGATGCCGTCGCCGCCCATGAAGTAGGCGCTGATGCCGAGTTCCTTCATCTGCCGCAGGATCGGGCCGCCCTGCGTGTCCATGCCGCCGTAGAAGATCGCGTCGGGCTTGGTCGGCTTGACGGCGGTCAGGATCGCGCTGAAGTCGGTGGCCTTGTCATTGGTGAACTGCCGCGAGACGATCTCGGCGCCATTGTCCTTGGCGACTTTTTCGAAGATGTCGGCAAGGCCCTGGCCATAGGCGGTGCGGTCGTCGATCACGGCGACCCTCTTGGCCTTCAGGTTCTTGGTTGCGTACATTGCCGTGGCCGCGCCCAGCGAGTTGTCGTTGGCGATGATCCGGAACGCCGTCGCGAATCCCTGCTGGGTGTACTTCGGATTGGTCGCCGACGGCGTGATCTGCGGGATGCCGGCGTCGAAATAGATCTTCGACGCGGGAATCGTCGTGCCGGAGTTGAGGTGCCCGACCACGCCCGCGACCTTCTCGTCGACCAGCTTGGTCGCCACCGCGGTGCCCTGCTTCGGATCGGCCGCGTCGTCCTCGCTGACCAGCGTGAACTTGATCTTCTTGCCGCCGATTGTGACGCCGCGTGCGTTCAGGTCTTCGACCGCCATCTGCGCGCCGCGCTCGTTGTCCTTGCCGTAATGCGCCTGCCCGCCGGAAAGCGGGGCCACGTGGCCGATTTTCACTTCCATTTCCTGCGCCCAGGCCACGCCGACCGCCCCGGCGAGCAGGCCCGCAATGACCGCGCTCGATGCGAACGTCCTCATAAATCCTCCCGTTGGAAATTGACGCGCAACGCCGTGCGTGACCTTGCGCGCGTTGCGCACTCTACCACCGCCTAGCGCACTGGCAACCGGGTCCGCGCTCCGTCCCGGATCGAGCGCCGCGCCCGTTGCTCCCCGACGGGGTCAGGCTCCGATCTGGCCCAGGACCATCGCCTCGAGCTCGCTCGCGACGTCCTTGGTGCAGTCGGTCAGACCCTCCAGCGACTCGTACACCGCCTTGAGCTTGATCAGCTGGCGCGTATCGGCCTCGTCGCGAAAGAGCTTCGACATCGCCGCCCGCATCACGTGATCGGCCTGGGCCTCGATTTCGTCGACGCGGGAGCACAGCACCAGCAGCTCGCGCGTGCGGTCGCCGTCGGCCAGCAGCCCCACCGCTTGCTGCATTGCGATCCCGCTGTCGAGCGCCAGCTCCGCCAGCCGCAATGCCTCCGGCGTCACCGCGGTGACGTGATACAGGTGGATCGACTCGGCCGCGTCCTCGGTCAGGTCCAGCACGTCGTCGAGGCGGTTGATCAGGCTCACGATCGTCGCGCGCGGATAGGGCGGGAACATCGAATGGCGCACCGCGGCGCGCACTTCGTCGACGATGCCGTCGGCCCGCTTTTCGATCGCCTCGATGTCGCGCACCCGCCCGTTCGGCTCGCCGATGTTCGACAGCAGCTGGATCAGCGCCTGCAGGCCCTCGATGCAGAGCGCGGCGTGCAGGTCGAACAGCGGGAAGAAGCGGCGGTCGCGCCAGCGCAGGCGGTGCAGCAGCACGCGCCAGCCGTGGCGCAGCTCGCGCCGGTCCGCGACGAAACGCACGGCGCTCATGGGGCTCTCAACTCAGAACGACGGCGCCGCGCCGGCGGCAAGGTTGTCGAAGCGGGTGAACTCGCCGCCGAAGCGCAGATTGACGCGACCGATCGGGCCGTTGCGCTGCTTGCCGATGATGACCTCGGCGATGCCCTTGTCGGGCGTGTCGGGGTTGTAGACCTCGTCCCGGTAGATGAACAGGATCACGTCGGCGTCCTGCTCGATCGCGCCCGACTCGCGCAGGTCCGACATCACGGGACGCTTGTCGGTGCGCTGCTCGACGGTGCGGTTGAGCTGCGACAGCGCCACCACGGGCACCTGCAGCTCCTTGGCCAGCGCCTTGAGCGAGCGCGAGATCTCGGAGATCTCGGTCGCCCGGTTCTCGCCCGCCGAGGAGGCCGACATCAGCTGCAGGTAGTCGACCACGACCAGGCCGAGCTGCTTGTACTCGCGCGCCAGCCGCCGGGTGCGCGCGCGCAGCTCGAGCGCGTTGAGCGCCGGGGTCTCGTCGATGTAAAGCGGTGCGGCGTGCATGCGCTGGATCGCCTCGGTCAGCCGCGGCCAGTCCTGGTCGTTCAGCCGCCCGGTTCGCAGCCGTTGCGCGTCGATCCGCCCCACCGATCCGAGCAATCGCATCGCCAGCTGCGTCGCTCCCATTTCCATCGAGAACACCGCCACCGGCATGCCCAGATCGATCGCGACATGCTGGCCGACGTTGAGCGCGAGCGCGGTCTTGCCCATCGAGGGGCGGCCGGCGATGATGATCAGGTCGCCGGGCTGCAGCCCGGCGGTCTTGGCGTCCAGGTCGGTGAAGCCGGTGGGCACGCCCGTGACGTCGGTCGGGCTGGCGCGCTCGAACAACTCCTGGATGCGCTCGACGACCTGCGTCAGCAGCGGCTCGAGCCTGACGAATCCGGCGCGGTCGCGCGCGCCCTGTTCCGCGATCTGGAAGACCTTGGACTCGGCCTCGTCGAGAATCTGCTTGGCGTCGCGCCCTTGCGGGTTGAGCGCCGAGGTCGTGATCTCCTCCCCGACGCCGACCAGCCGCCGCAGCACCGCGCGCTCGCGCACGATCTCGGCATAGCGCCGGATGTTGGCCGCAGAAGGCGTGTTCTGAGCCAGCGAGTTCAGGTAAACCACGCCGCCGGCGTCGGCACCCTGGCCGGCCGTCTGCAGCGCCTCGAAGACCGTGATCGCGTCGGCGGGCCGCCCGAGGTCGATCAGGCGCGCGATCGCCTGGAAGATCAACCGGTGGTCGTGGCGGTAGAAGTCCTCGCCGCTGATTCGGTCGGCGATGCGGTCCCAGGCCGGGTTGTCGAGAAGGAGCCCGCCCAGGACCGACTGCTCGGCCTCGATCGAATGCGGTGGCGTGCGCACCGCTGCGAGCTGCGCGTCCGCTGCCGGCGAATTCATGCCCTGTCCTCCAGCCCGCGGCCACTATAGCAGCGCCCGCCGCTGTCCCCGCGCCGGACGCTTTCCCTCAGGCGCCTTCGCCGAGGACGGAGATCGTGATCTCGACCACCACGTCCGAATGCAGCGCCACCGCGACCTTATGGTCGCCGACGCTCTTCAGCGGCCCGGCGGGCATCCTGATGCTGCCCTTTGCCACCTCGAACCCCTGCTTGGACAATGCCTCGGAGATGTCGAAGTTGGTCACGGAGCCGAACAGCCGGCCGTCGACGCCCGCCTTGGCGCTGATCTGGACAGTCAGGCCATTCAAACGCTCGCCGAGGCTTTGGGCCACGTGCAGGCGTTCGCCGTGCACCTTTTCGAGGTCGGCGCGGCGCGATTCGAACTCGCGGATCGCGGCCTCGGTTGCCCGCCTCGCCTTGCCCTGAGGAATCAGGTAGTTGCGCGCGTAGCCGTCCTTGACCTTCACGACCTCGCCCAACTGCCCCAGGTTGACGACCTTTTCGAGAAGAATGACTTGCATAAGGCCTCGCGATTCCCGGTTCGGCGAATCAGTGGATGTCCGTATACGGCAGCAGCGCCAGGAAGCGTGCGCGCTTGATCGCCGTGTCCAGCTGGCGCTGGTAGTGCGCCTTGGTGCCGGTCAGGCGCGCCGGGATGATCTTGCCGTTGTCCTGCACGAAATCGCGCAGCGTCTCGACGTCCTTGTAGTCGATCTGCTCGACCTTCTCGGCGGTGAAGCGGCAGAACTTCTTGCGCTTGAACAGTGCATTTTGCTGCTGCGAGCGCCGGCCGGTACCCTTGCCGCGTCCGCGCGCCCCGGGTTTGCCCCTGCCGCCGCCACTTCTCGAACCTGTTGCCATTTTCTACTCCAGAAACGATCGAATCGTCGGGCCGTCCGGCTGCGCGCCATCAGGGCCTGCGGTAGTCCAAAACGTGCACGATCAGGCGCGCGGAGCGCCGGCTTCGGGGAGCGACAAAGCCGTCGAGCTCGATCTCGTTTCCGAGCGGCTCCCCTGCCAGCCTGTGCGCGCAGCCCCCGATCGCGATCGCGGCGAACTCGAATTCCAGCTTGCGCACGCCGCCCGCCTCGACCAGCTCGCCCGAATGCCCGCAGCGCACTTCGACCACCGCGACTCCCGCAGGCGTATACCGCAGCGCCGCCTTCTCGACCAGCCTCGCGCTCAACCGCAGCCGGTTCAGGTTGACGCCTGCTGCTCGGCCGCCGCCTTGCGCGCCTCTTCCTTCTCGACCACCTTCATCATCGGCGAGGGGCCGGTCTCGGCCTTCCTCATGCCGACGGTCAGGTGGCGCAGAACGGCGTCGTTGTAGCGGAAACCGTGCTCGAGCTCGTCCAGCGTCGGCTTGCCGCACTCGATGTTGAGCAGCACGTAGTGCGCCTTGACCAGCTTGTCGATCGGGTACGCCAGCTGGCGCCGGCCCCAGTCCTCGACCCGGTGCACCTTGCCGCCCTGCCCCGTGACCAGCGTCTTGTAGCGATCGATCATCGCGGGCACCTGCTCGCTCTGGTCGGGGTGGACGATGAAACAGATTTCGTAGTGACGCATCGACACTCCCTGTGGATTTCCCGAAGGATCAGCCGCCCGTTGCGTCGTGCGGGGTGCCTGCGCGGGCTGCGTCCGGAGCGCGCGTCGACTGCGTGCTGCGGACCGGGCCCGAGCCAAGCCATTACCCGCCACCGGTGCGGCAAGGAATAAAGCCTTTTATTCTAACCCAGCTGGCCCCCGTGTCTCAACCCCGAGCCCCCGCCTGCCCCGCTGCGGTCAGTGCTCCCAGCGGCAGCGGCCGCCCGCTGTCGCACCGTCTCGAACAGGCACACCCCGGCCGCGACCGAGACATTGAGGCTTTCCGCCGCGCCGGCCATCGGAATGCGCGCCAGCTGGTCGCAGCCCTCGCGCGTCAGGCGCCGCAACCCGGAGCCTTCCGCGCCCAGGACCCAGGCGCGCGGTCCCGTGAGATCGAGCTCGTACAGCGTCGACTCGGCGCCGCCGTCGGCGCCGACGATCCAGATGCCCGCGTCCTTGATTTCGCGCATCGCGCGCGACAGATTGGTCACGGCGACCAGCGGCACCGATTCGGCCGCGCCCGCGGCCGCTTTGACCGCCACGGCCGAAAGCGGCGCGGACCGGTCTCGCGGGACGATCACCGCCCCGACCCCGGCCCCCTGCGCGGCCCTCAGGCACGCGCCCAGATTGCGCGGGTCGGTGACGCCGTCGAGCAGCAGCAGCAGCGTCTGAGCGTCGACCGCCTGCAGCACATCGTCGAGGCCCAGCGCCGTGCGAGCGGCCTGGCACAGCGCGACCACGCCCTGATGCGGTGCCTCGGCAGCGAGGCCGCTCAGGCGCGCGGCGTCGGCCGCAGCACAGCGAACGCCGGCGCTCTGCGCCCGCTCGAGCAGCTGCCGCATTCGCCCGTCGTGCCGGGACGGATCGTAGTAGAGCATCTCGATCGAGGCCGGATCGCTGCGCAGGCGCGCGTTGACCGCGTGGAAGCCGGGAAGGACGCGGGTCACCGGACGGCCTTTGCGCCACGCGCGTGGGGCTGCTCACCCATGGGGCGGCCCGGCGGCCCCTGCGCGCTCACGTCTTTTCCCTCCGCAGCCTTCCCTTCTTGCCGCCGACACCGACCTTGCCCCGCCCGCCGGCGTGCTTGGCCGGGGCCGCACCGGCCTTCTGCGCGCGCCGGGCCGCGATCCGCTCCGCGCGCTTGGCCTGGCGGGCGCGACGCTCGTCGACTCCCTCGCCGGCCGCGGCACGCGGCCGCTTTTCTCCCGCCTCGGCGGCGCCCCCAGGCGGCCGCCGCGCAGGCACCGGGGCCGCGGCACGGACGAGCTTGAAGTCGATCCGGCGCGCTTCGAGGTCGACCCGCGCGACCTGCACCGTGAGCCGGTCGGCGAGACGGAAGCGCAACCCGGTGCGCTCCCCGCGCAGCTCGTGCAGCGCCTCGTTGAAGTGGAAGTACTCCGATCCGAGCTCCGACACGTGGACCAGGCCTTCGACGTAAAGGTCGTCGAGCACGACGAACAGGCCGAACGGCACGACGGCCGACACCGAGCCGCTGAAGATCTCGCCGACCCGCTCGCGGACGTAGTAGCTCTTGAGCCATGCCTCGACGTCGCGCGAGGCCTCGTCGGCGCGCCGCTCGTTGGCCGAGCACAGCAGCCCCAGCTTCTCCCAGCGCGCCAGCGGCGTCGGCGGGTCGGCGCCCGCGCCGTCGGCCGCGGCCATCGCAGGCACGAAGCGCCCGCCGCCGAGGATCGCCTTGAGCGCACGATGCACCAAAAGGTCCGGGTAGCGCCGGATCGGCGAGGTGAAATGGGCGTAGGCGTCGTATGCGAGGCCGAAGTGGCCGCCGTTGTGCGGGCTGTAGACCGCCTGCTGCATCGAACGCAGCAGCAGCGTGTTGAGAAGCTGAGCGTCCGGGCGCGGGCGGATCCGGCGGATCAGCTGCGCGTAGTCGCCCGGCCGCGGCGCGTCGCCGCCGTCGAGCTGCAGCCCGAGCGCCTTGAGCGTCGAGCGCAGCGCCTCGAGCTTCTGCGGTGTCGGACCCTCGTGCACCCGGTACAGCGCTTCGTGGCGCTTTCGCTGCAGGAAATCGGCGGCGCAGACGTTCGCCGCGAGCATGCACTCCTCGATCAGCCGGTGCGCGTCGTTGCGCACGCGCGGCACGATGCGCTCGATCCGGCCGTTGGCGTCGCAGACGATCTGCGTCTCGGTGGTCTCCAGCTCGAGCGCGCCGCGCGTGGCGCGGGCCGATGCGAGCGCCTCGTACAGCTCGTGCAGGTGGCGCAGGTGCGGCAGCAGCGCGCGCAGGCGTTCGGAGGCGCGGCTGCCGGGAATCGAAAGCGCCTCCCAGACTTCGGTGTAGGTCAGGCGCGCGTGCGAGTGCATCGCGGCCGGGTAGAACTGGTAGGCGCGGATCGCGCCCTTGGGACCGATCACCATGTCGCAAACCATCACGAGGCGATCGACGTTCGCGTTGAGCGAGCACAGCCCGTTGGACAGCTCCTCCGGCAGCATCGGGATCACCCGGCGCGGGAAGTACACCGAGGTCGAGCGGTCCTGCGCCTCGCGGTCGAGCGCAGAGCCGGCGGCGACGTAGTGGTCGACGTCCGCGATCGCGACCACCAGCCGCCAGCCCCCCTTGCCGCGCGCGGCACCGATCGGCGCGCAGTACACGGCGTCGTCGAAATCGCGAGCATCCTCGCCGTCGATCGTCACCAGCGGCACGTCGCGCAGGTCGATCCGGCCGGCGAGATCGCGCGCCAGGACCTCGCCCGGCAGCGCGCGCGCCTCGGCGAGCGCGGCGTCGCCGAACACGTGCGGCACCGCGAACTTGCGCACCGCGATCTCGATCTCCATGCCCGGGTCGTCGATCTCGCCCAGCACCTCGACGACGCGCCCGACCGCCTGCATGTAGCGCTGCGGCTGCTGCACGATCTCGACCACGACCACCTGGCCGTGGCGCGCCTGCGCCGCGGCCTGCGGCGCAACCAGGATGTCGTGCTGGATCCGCTGGTCCTCCGGCACCACCACGGTGACGCCGCGCTCGTTCAGGAGCCTTCCGACGAGCCGGTTGGTGCGCCGCTCGATGACCTCGACGATCTCGCCCTCGGGCCTTCCGCGCCGGTCGGCGCCGGTGAGGCGCACGAGCGCGCTGTCGCCGTGCAGGACCTTGCTCATCTCGTGCTCCGACAGCACGATGTCGGGGCCGCGGTCGTCGCGGATCAGGAAGCCGAAGCCGTCGCGATGGCCCTGCACCTGACCCGACACCAGGTTCGCGCGCGCGGCCACCAGCAGCAGGCCGGCCCGGTTGCGCACGACCAGGCCGCTGCGCTCGAGCTCGGCCAGTGCGTCGGCCAGCAGGCCGCGGCCGATCGGGTCGAGTTCCATCCGGGCTGCCAGTTCCTCCGGACGCAGCGGCGAACCGGCGCGCGCCAGCGCATCGAGCACGGACTGCCGTGTCAGCGCCGGCACGGCGTCCGGCGGCGGCTGCGGGAGGGTCGAATCGTGATCCATGGGTGGCGCTTCGTCGCGCTTCGGGTGAATTGGAGGTGGTTGGCGATTTGACAAGCAGGGGCCCCGATTTACAATCCGCGCCTCGCAAGTCGCCCAGATGGCGGAATTGGTAGACGCACCAGGTTCAGGTCCTGGCGCCCGCAAGGGTGTGGAGGTTCGAGTCCTCTTCTGGGCACCACCGCTCCACAGTCGGTAGCATCGCGCCCCTGCATCCGGCAGTCCGCGGGCTCGCCGCTTCGGCGCGCATCGCGCCGCACCTCACCCGATCATCCTTCGTCCGGCGCGCCGCGGGCTCTGAGGCGCGCCGCAAGCTGCTCCGGCCGCAGGCGGTCGTACTCCTCGAACGGCTGGTGAATCCACGGGCTGTGCGGCAGGTACTGCACGTAGAAGTCGGGGACCGCGGTCGAGCAGGCCTTGTACCAGAGAACGGCGGTGCGCACTTCGCTCAGCGCGGGAAACCGGGTGCGGACGAGGTCGCGGACGCGGCTCAGCGTGACGCCGGAATCGACCAGGTCGTCGACCAGCAGCAGGCGCCCTTGCAGGCCGCCCCCGGTCATCGTGATGAACTCGGCGATGTCCAGCCGGCCCTGGCGCGTGCCCGCGGCCTCGCGATACGAACTGGCGGCCAGGACCGCCAGCGGGGTGTCGAAGATGCGCGAGATCACGTCGCCCACGCGCAAGCCGCCGCGCGCCAGGCACAGCAGCGAGTCGAACCGGTATCCCGACTGGTGGATCTTCAGCGCCAGCTGCTCGATCAGGCCGTGATACTCGTCCCAGCCGATGTGAAGATCGTTGCCGGTCGCCGCCATTGCAGCTCCGCCGTCCTCAGATCGCGACCTCGAACGGCTGCCGCAGCAGGATCGTCTGGTCGCGGTCCGGCCCGGTCGAGACCAGGTCGAGCGGAACCCCGGCAACCTCGGCCAGCCGCTCGAGGTAGCGCTGCGCCCCCGCGGGCAGCCCCGGCCATTCGCGCACGCCGTAGGTGCTCTGCTGCCAGCCCGGGAACTCCTCGTACACCGGCTCGCAGCGCGCGACTTCGTCGGCGCCGAACGGCAGGATGTCGGTCACCCGCCCCTGATAGCGGTACCCCGTGCACAGCCTGACGGCCGGCAGGCCGTCGAGCACGTCGAGCTTCGTGATGCACAGGCCGGTCGTGCCGTTGAGCTGCACCGAGCGGCGCAGCGCGGCGCCGTCGAACCAGCCGCACCGCCGCGGCCGTCCGGTCACCGACCCGAATTCGCCGCCCTTCACGCGCAGCCGCTCGCCCGTCTCGTCGAGCAGCTCGGTCGGAAACGGCCCCGAGCCGACGCGCGTCGCGTACGCCTTGGTGATCCCGAGCACGTAGCTCAGCCGCTGCGGCGCCACGCCCGCGCCGGTCGCGGCGGCCGCGGACACCGTGTTGCTCGAGGTCACGTACGGATACGTGCCGTGATCGACATCGAGCAGCGCGCCCTGCGCGCCCTCGAACAGCAGCCGCCGGCCGCGCTTCATCTCGGCGTTCAGCAGGTACGACACGTCGGCGATCATCGGCTTGATCCGCTCGCCCAGGGCGAGCGTGGACTCGATGACCCGGTCGGCATCGACCGCCGCGGCGTCCAGATACCGGGTGAGCACGAAGTTGTGGTAGTCGAGCGCCTCGCGCACCCGCTCGGCGAAGCGCGCGGCGTCGAACAGATCCTGCGCGCGCGCAGCCCGCCGCCCGACCTTGTCCTCGTACGCGGGCCCGATGCCGCGCCCCGTCGTGCCGATCTTCGACTCCCCGCGCCGCGCCTCGCGCGCGCGATCGAGCGCCACGTGATAGTCGAGGATCAGCGGGCAGCTGCCGCTCACCGTCAGCCGCCCGTCGCACTCGACGCCCGCTGCGCGAAGCTCGTCGATCTCGGCGAGGAGCGCCTGCGGCGACAGCACGACGCCGTTGCCGATGTAGCAGGCCACCGCCGGGCGCAGGATGCCGGACGGAATCAGGCGCAGGATCGTCTTCCTGCCTGCGATCACCAGCGTGTGGCCGGCATTGTGTCCGCCCTGGAACCGAACGACGCCGTCGGCGTGCTCGGTCAGCAAGTCGACGATCTTGCCCTTGCCCTCGTCGCCCCACTGCGTTCCGACGACGACTACATTGCGCGACATCCGCCCCTGCCCTTTCCCGTTGCCCGCGAGGGGCACCGCATGTCCCCTCGCTTGGAGCAAAACCTTGCAAGCATAAGGCCAAATCGAGCTCGACCGGGCCGCATCGGCGCCTGCCGTTGAGACCGCCTCGGCGGACGCCTCGGGTTCGCCCGGGGTCAGGCGCCGCGTCCCGGCGCCAGCGCCACGACTTGCCAGTGCCCGCCGACCTGCCGCAGCTCGCGATCGAACGTCAGGGAGCCGTCGGGCCCCGTCGCGGCCCCGGCGCGCACCACGATCTCGCCCGCCGCGCGCAACTCGGCCACCCGCGCCGCCAGCGCCGGATCGCCGTCGTGCGGGGCGCGGATCGCCGACGCCGGCGCCGGTGCGGAGAGCAGCGCCGCCTCGCGCAGATCGAGGATCGAAAAGCCGGTCGCGGGCCGTGCGCGCCCGAAGGCGCGCCCGATGTCGTCATAGCGGCCGCCGCGCAGCAGCGGCCCCGGCAGGCGGTCGACGTACGCCGCGAACGTCGCTCCGGTGTGATAGCGAAAGCCGTGCAGGTCGGCCAGGTCGACGCTCACCTGTTCGGCTTCGCAACGCTCGGCCAGGCGCGCCAGCTCGTCGAGCGCCGCCGCGAGCGCCGGGTGCGCCGGCAGGCGGCGGCGCGCCTGCGCGATCACCTCGGCCCCGCCGTGCAGCGCGGCCAGCTCGTGCAGCGCGCGACGCGTGACGGCATTCAGGGGTCCCACCGCGGCGGCAAGCGCCGCCGGGTCCTTCGCGTTGAGCGCGGTCAGGATGTCGTCGACCTGCCCGCCGGCGGCCGGATCGCCCGCCAGCACGGCGCGCAGCACCCCGGTGTGGCCCAGGTCGATCAGCACCGACCCGGCGCCGGCGACGCGCGCCGAGCGCACCGCAAGCTCGAGCACTTCGAGATCGGCGTCGACCCCGGCATCGCCGTAGAGCTCGGCGCCCACCTGGATCGGTTCGCGGCTCGCCAGCGGATGGCGCGCGCGAGCGTGCAGCGTCGAGCCGGCATAGCACAGGCGCACCACGCCGGTGCGGTTCAGGATGTGGGCGTCGATGCGAGCGGCCTGCGGCGTCGCATCGGCCCGCAGCCCAAGGCTGCGCCCGCTCGACTGGTCGATGATCTTGAAGGTGGCCAGGTCCAGGTCGTGCCCGGTCCCCGTCAGCAGCGAGTCGAGGTGCTCGATCAGCGGCGGGATCACCAGCTCGTATCCGTAGCCGCGGTACAGGTCGAGCAGCGCACGCCGCAGGCGCTCGACCCGGCGCGCCTCCTCGGGCAGCACGTCGGAGATGTTGTCGGGGAGCAGCCAGCGCGCCATGTCGCGGGACGATTCAGGCGAAAAGCAGCAGCAGCGCGAGGCCGAGCAGGATCGACGCCAGGCCGAAGAACCGGATCTGCCCGTCGGCCAGCTGCCCGATACGGCGCATGGCGTTGCGCCAGGAGCGCGGCGAAACCAGCGGCAGCACCCCTTCCAGCACGAGCATCAGCGCGAACACGGTCGCGAACGTGGTCAGAATGCCGGGCACGGAGGACCTGCGGCGCTACCGCCCCGCCGTCCCGGCCCCCGTTCCCGTCGAGCTCTTCATGTACTTGAAGAACTCCGAAGACGGATCGACCACCAGCGTGTCGCTGCGGTTGCGGAAGCTCTGCCGGTAGGCGTCGAGGCTGCGATAGAAGGCGAAGAACTCGGGGTTGGCGCCGAACGCCCGCGCGTAGATCGCCGACGCCTTCGCGTCGCCCTCGCCCTTGATCTGCTGCGCGCCCCGGTACGCTTCGGCCAGCAGCACCTCGCGCTGGCGGTCGGCGTCGGCGCGGACCTTCTCCGCCTCCGCGCCGCCGATCGAGCGCTGCTCGTTGGCCACCCGCTTGCGCTCCGCCTCCATGCGGCGGTAGACCGAGTCGCTGATCTCGGGCACGAAATCGACGCGCCGCAGCCGCACGTCGACGATTTCCACGCCCAGGTTCCTGACCCGCTCCTGCACCGCGGCCCGGATCTCCTCCATCGCCTTGTCGCGCGCGCGCGACGTGATGTCGTTGACGGTGCGCTTGTTGACGGCCTGGTTCATCGCATCGCGCACCAGCGTCGACATCCGGTCCTCGGCGGCTTTCTCGCTGCCCTGGAAGCTGATCCAGTAGCTGCGCGCATCGGTGACCCGCCACTTGACGAACGAATCGATCAGCAGGTTCTTCTTCTCCGAGGTCTGGACCCGGTCCGGCGACGACGAGTCGATCGTCAGGATGCGCTTGTCGACGTATTCGACGTTCTGGAACGGCGGCGGCATCTTGAAGTGCAGCCCCGGATCGCTGATCACGTGCACGATCTGGCCGAGCTCGAACACGATCGCGGTGTGGCGCTGGTCGACGATGAAGACGCACATCCGGAACAGCACGGCCGCGACCACGACCGCGATGATGGTGCCGATGATCTTGTTCATGCCGGCCCCTGTCAGCGCGACTCTCGGTCGCGCGAGCGCGCCGCGTCCTGCGCGCGGCTGTCGCCCGACGGCGAAGGCTCGGACGCGGCCGGCGGCGCCGCGCCGGGCGCGTGCGGCGACGCCTCGGGGGCGGCCGACTGCTGCATCAGCCGGTCGAGCGGCAGGTACAGCAGCTGCGCGCTGTTGTGCGTGTCGACCAGCAGCTTGGTCGTGCTGGCGAAGATCTGCTGCATCGTCTCGATGTACAGGCGCTCGCGCGTGATCGCCGGCGCCTTCATGTACTCGGTCAGGACCTGGCGGAAGCGGGCCGCGTCGCCCTCGGCGGTCTCGATCGTCTTGCTCCGATAGCCTTCGGCTTCCTGCATCAGGCGCGCCGCCATGCCGCGCGCGCGCGGTACGACGTCGTTCGAATAGGCCTGGCCCTCGTTGATCTGGCGCTCGCGGTCCTGCCCGGCCTTGACCGCGTCGTCGAACGCCGCCTGCACCTGCTCGGGCGGCTGCGCGTTCTGGATCGCGACCGCCGACACGTACAGGCCGGTCACGTAGCGGTCGAGCATCGCCTGCATGCGCAAGCGGACGTCGTCGGCGATCTGCTGGCGCGACTCGTACAGCACCGAATCCATCTTGCGGTTCCCGACCACCTCGCGCATCGCCGACTCGGCCGTCTGCTGCACGATCAGGCTCGGATCGCCGTCGCGCGCGAAGCGGCTTCCGAAGACGAAGTCGCGCGCGCCTTCGGGCCCGTCCTTGACGCGGTACTGGACCTCGAATTGCATGTCGACGATGTTCTCGTCGTCGGTCAGCATCAGCGCCTCCTTCAGGCGGTCCTGTCCGCGCGAGCGGGTGCCGACCTCGACCTTGCGAACCGAAAACACGTCGACGATCTCGTGAGCCTGCACCGGCCAGGGCGCGCGCCAGCGGAAGCCGGGGCCGGTCGTGCTGTCGTAGCGGCCGAACGTCGACACCACCGCGACCTGCCCCTCCTGGACGATGTAGAAGCCGGTGCACATCCAGATCAGCGCCAGCGCCGCCAGCACGGCAACGACGCCCAGTCCCGTGCGCCGCGCATCGGGGGGCAGCGATCCGAACCGGCCGCCGTCGCCGGAGCCGCCGCCGCGGCCGAACAGGCGCGAGAGGCGCCGGTTGAAGTCGCGCCAGAGCTCTTCGAGGTCCGGCGGACCGTCCGACGCGGGCGGGCGGCGCGGTCCGCGTCCGGGGTCGCCGCCGTCGCCGCCGCTGCCGCCCCGCCCCCATTGCGGGTCGTTCATCGACATCGTGGTCCTGGCGTCATTCGGCATGGCGGGAGCGCGTCAACCGCGAAAGGGAATCGTTCGTGTGCCGCGGTCCGGTGCACGCGACGCCGCGGCCGGCGGTTGCGCCGGACCCCGGGACGGGCTCAGCCCGCCGCGCCGAACGAGGGTGCGCGGTCTGCTTCGTCCCGCGGCTCGATCGCGCGGCATTGTTGTTCACGCTGTTCAGCCATGCGCTGCGCGATTACGCCGCGCAGGAGATCGAGTCCGTCTCCGGACTGCGCACTCAACCAGACGGCGGCGATGCTACCACAGGCATCCCGCTCCACCGCGGCCGCGCGCGGCAGCCGATCGACCTTGTTGTACACCGCGCAGCGCGGCACCTGGTCGGCGCCGATCTCCGCGAGCACGCGCTCGACCTCGCGTATCTGCGACTCGCGCGCGGGCGATGCGGCGTCCACCACGTGCAGCAGCAGGTCGGCGTGGACCGATTCGTCCAGCGTCGACTTGAACGCCTCGACGAGCGTGTGCGGCAGCCCGCGGATGAAGCCGACCGTATCCGACAGCACGAACGAGGCGCCGGGCGCCGCGAAGCAGCGGCGCGACGTCGTGTCCAGGGTCGCGAACAGCTGGTCGGCGGTGAAGGCACCGGCGCGCGCGAGCCCGTTGAACAGGGTCGACTTTCCCGCGTTGGTGTAGCCGACCAGCGACACGCGGAACACGCCGCCGCGGGTGCGCGCGCGGCGTTGCGTGTGCCGCTGGCGATCGAGGGTCCGCAGCCGCTCGCGCAGCTGCTTGACGCGCTCGCCGATCATGCGCCGGTCCAGCTCGATCTGCTTCTCGCCGGGGCCGCCGCGCAGGCCGATACCGCCGCGCTGGCGCTCGAGGTGGGTCCAGCCCCGCACCAGGCGCGTCGACAGGTGCTCGAGGCGCGCGAGCTCGACCTGCAGCTTGCCCTCCCGGCTCTGCGCGCGCTGCGCGAAGATCTCCAGGATCAGCGCCGTGCGATCGACCACGGGCACGCCCAGCGCCCGCTCCAGGTTGCGCTGCTGCACCGGCGAGAGCGCCGCGTCCATGATCACGATCGAGGCCGCATGCTCGGCGAGCATCTGCTTCAGCTGTTCGAGCTTGCCGCTGCCGACATAGAGCGCCGGGTCCGGACGGTCGCGGCGCGCCACCGTGACGGCGGCCGGCTCCAGCCCGGCGCTGCGCACCAGGTGCTTGAGCTCGTCGGCCGCGTCGGCGGTGTCGCCGGCGCCGGCGCGGTGCGCCGCGCCGCGCTCGCGAAGCACGACCTCGACCAGCAGCGCGCGCTCGGCCGCCGGCTGGCGCCCCCTCTCGACTTGGAACCCGGTCAGGCTTCGGTCTCCGCGCTCAGGTTGACCGGACGCGCCGGCACCACGGTCGACACCGCGTGCTTGTAAACCATCTGCGTGACCGTATTGCGCAGCAGGACCACGTACTGGTCGAAGGACTCGATTTGACCCTGCAGCTTGATGCCGTTGACCAGGTAAATCGACACAGGCACGTGTTCCTTGCGCAGCGCGTTCAGGAACGGGTCTTGTAGAAGTTGGCCCTTATTGCTCATGTTGGCTCCGGTCTGATTTTGGCGGCACGCCTGCCCGGTCGCGGACGACCGCTCGATGCAGGCACGGATCAGGATTGGATCGATGCACCGCGGAAAAATTCAATCTACTGGAAAAGCCCGACCTTTGCCAGCGCGCGGGCGGACGAACGGGTTGACGCTGGTGCGGAACTCGATGCGCAGCGGCGTTCCTTGCAGATCGAAGTGATCGCGGAACCACCCTTCGAGGTAGCGCCGGTAGTTGTCCTGTACGTGGTTGAGCGAATTGCCGTGCACCACGATCACCGGCGGGTTGGACCCCCCCTGGTGCGCATAGCGCAGTTTCGGACGCGAATGGCCGGCGCGCGCCGGCTCCTGGCGCTCGACGGCGGCGCGCAGCGCCCGCGTGAGCCGCGGCGTGGGAAGCTTCACGAAGGCGGCGCGCTCCGCCGCCACCACGGACCGCATCAGCGCCGGCAGCCCGCTGGGCCGCTGCGCCGACACGTAATGGACCTGCGCCCAGCGCAGGAAGTGGAGCTTGCGCTCCAGGTCGCGCCTGACCCGCTCGCGATCCTCGCGCTCGACGCCGTCCCACTTGTTGACCGCGATCACCAGCGCGCGGCCGCGCTCCATGATGTAGCCGGCGATGTGAGCGTCCTGGTCGGCGATTCCCGCGCCGGCGTCGAGCAGCAGGACCGTCACGTTGGACTGGTCGATCGCCTGCAAGGTCTTGACCACCGAGAACTTCTCGACCGACTCGAAGACCTTGCCCCGGCGCCGCAGGCCCGCCGTGTCGATCAGCGTGAACGGGTTGCCGGCGTACTCGAACTGCACCTCGATCGCGTCGCGCGTCGTGCCGGGCGCGTCGAATGCGATCATCCGGTTCTCGCCCAGCAGCGCGTTGACCAGGGTCGACTTGCCGACATTGGGCCTGCCGACGATCGCGACCCGGATCCGGGGCGGGCCGCCGGGCTCCTCGGCGACCTCGGGCTCGGCCGCCCGGCCCGCGAGCGCGTGATCCATCAGTTCCGCGACGCCGTCGCCGTGCGCGGCCGAAATCAAATGCGGCGCGCCGAGCCCCAACTCGTGGAACTCGCTGCCCGCGTGCTCGGGCAGCCCCTCGGCCTTGTTTGCGACGACCACGATCGGCCGGCCGGTGGC
Source organism: uncultured Burkholderiaceae bacterium (assembly GCA_964512305.1). GTDB lineage: Bacteria > Pseudomonadota > Gammaproteobacteria > Burkholderiales > Burkholderiaceae_F > CAZEIW01. The sequence continues at coordinate 28,453 of CAZEIW010000022.1, forward strand.
GCGGAGCCACTCGACGATGCGGCGGTCGTGCGCGGTCAGTCCGGCCCGCGCGTCGAGCACGAGCAGCAGCACGTCGCTCTCGGCGATCGCCTGCTCGGCCTGCTCGTTGACCGCCCGCTGCATGCCGCCGCTGTCCGCGGGATCGAACCCGCCGGTGTCGATCACGATGCTGGGCACGGGCCCGACGCGGCCTTCGCCGTAGTGCCGGTCGCGGGTCAGCCCCGGCGCGTCGGCCACCAGCGCCGCCCGCGAGCGCGTCAGCCGGTTGAACAGCGTCGACTTTCCGACGTTGGGGCGGCCGACCACGGCCACGACCGGTTTCACGCTGCCATCGCTTCCCGCGGCGCGCCGCTGCTCATGGTGCCCGTGCGACCGGCCGGAGCACGCGGGCGCGTCAGGCGCCCGGGCGCAGCAGCGCCAGCTCGCCGCGCTGCGACTGCACGATCACGCCGCCGGCCCAGGCCTGCGGGGCCGCGACCATCGGGCTGCCGTCGGTCTCGAAACGGCCGACGAAACTGCCGTCGGAGGCGGTCAGGAAATGCACGTAGCCCTGGAAATCCCCGACCGCGACCAGCTTGCCCAGCAGGGCCGGCGTGGTGAGCGCGCGGTTCGACAGCGCCGGGTTCTGCCAGACCGGGGCGCCCGTGGCCAAAGCCAGGCAGTGCAGGCGGGAGGTGCCGTCCACGCCGTACACGCGATCACCCCCGGCAACGACGCCCGCGCCGGCGGGGATGTCGCGCGCCCACCTCAGATCGCCGTTGGTCGCGTCGAAACAGGCGATCCGGCCCTGGTACGACGCGGCGCAGACCTCACGCTCGGCGAGCGCCGGCACGCCGATCACGTCGCTCAGCCTTTCGACCTCGGTGGCGCCCTTGGGCTCGGAGACCCCGGCCTCCCAGCGGGCGGCGCCGTTGGATAGCGCGATCGACGTCAGGCGCCCGCCGGGAAATCCGACCAGCACGCTGTCGCCGCTGAACACCATCTCCGACACGGCGCGCAGGGTGAGCGACGGCTGCTGCTTCTGGAACACCCAGCGGCGCTTTCCGGTCGCGGCGTCAAACGCAGTGATGTGCTGGTCGGTCGACCGCACCAGCACGAGGTCATGGCCGACGAGCGGCGGCGTCAGCACGGGGCTGGTCGCCTGTGCCTCCCACAGGCGATTGCCGTCGGCGCCGAAGGCGTAGATCTCGCCGCGCGTGCCGGCCACCGCGACCGTGAAGCCGTCGGACCCGACGCCGGCGCCGAGCGGCCCCGTGACCTTGACGCGCCACTCGACCTTGCCGGTGTCGGGCTGCACGCGCACGACATCGCCGTTCTCCGCCGCGGCGAACACCGCGTGCTCGAGCACCGCCGGGCGCAGGAACGCGTCGCGGCCGTCGCCCAGCGAGACCTGCCACGCGACCTTGACCGGGATCGGCGCGGCGATCGGCGGCAGCGCCGCCGGCTTGACGGCATCCGAACCCGACGCGCAGGCGGCCACCAGCAGCGCCGCTGTGAGCACGCCCGCGAGCATGCCTTCCGAGGCGCAGGGGCCGACCCCGGACGCCGGCCCGGGACGCATCATCGCCCGCTCCTCATTTGGCCGCGGGGGCGCCGGCGGCGGCCGCAGCCGGCAGCGCGTCGAGTTTCAGCTGGATCAGCGACCGCAGCGGGTCCTGCGGGCCGGCCTTGGCGAGCGCCTCGCCATAGGCCGCGCGCGCCTCGGCGTTGCGGCCCTGGGCGGCCAGCACGTCGCCGCGGCGATCGGCAAACTCGACCGCGGCATTCGCCGGCACGTCGCCCTGCAGCAGCTTCAAGGCGGCGTCGTACGCCTTCTCGTCGAGCAGGATGCCCGCCAGGCGCACGCGCGCGAGCGCCGCGAATTCCGCGCGCCCCGACTTGTCGATCACCCATTGCAGCTGTGCTTTGGCCGCGGCCAGGTCACCGGCTTCGACGTTGGCGTGCGCCGCGCCGAGCGCGGCCAGCACCGCGTACTCGGTCGAGCCGTGGTGCTCGATCAGGCCGCCCGCCACTTCGCGCGCGTGCGCGATCTGCTTGTCGGCGAGCGCGCGCTGGAACTCGTCGTACATCACCGATGCCGCCGCCGCCTCGCGCCGCTCATACCAGCGCCAGCCCGAATACGCTGCCAGCGCCAGCACCAGCGCCGCGACCCCGCCGGCGATCCAGTTGCCGTACTCCTGCCACCACGCCTTGAGCGCGGCCAGCCTTTCCTCTTCTTCCAGATCGTAGGCCATCGTTGCGTCTTTCGTCCGTCCCGTTTCGTCGGTCCTGTTGCTCGTCCGTTTCGTGTTCCGCGGTCAAAGCGCCTCACCGTCGCTGCACATCGCCTCGACCACGCGCGGGCCCAGCTCGTCCAGCGCCAGCACGCTCTGCTCGGCGAAGGGCGCCGCCTGACCGGTCGCCCGCAGCGCCTTGACCGCCGCGGCACCGGCGGCGGCCTCCTCGGCGCCGACGATCACGGCATACTCGGCTCCGCTGGCGTCGGCGCGCTTCATCTGGGATTTCAGGCTGGCGTCGCCGACGTGCAGGATCACCTCGAGGCCGGCGTCGCGCAGGGATTCGGCGGCGCGCATCGCGACATCGAAGGTCGGCCCGCCCTGATGCAGCACGTAAACGTCGCATCCGGCATCCGGCAGGCCGGGCTGGCGGTCCCGCATCAACTCGACGACGCGCTCGACACCGATCGAGAACCCGCACGCCGGCGTCGGCCTGCCCCCCAGCAGCTCGACCAGGCCGTCGTAGCGGCCGCCGCCGCAGATCGTCCCCTGCGCGCCGAGCTCCTCCGTGACCCATTCGAACACGGTCCGGTTGTAGTAGTCCAGCCCCCGCACCAGCCTGGGGTTGAGCGTGAACTCGACGCCCGCCGCGCGCAGCAGCTGTTGCAGGCGCTCGAAATGCCCTCGGGACTCGGCGCCGAGATGGTCGACCAGCCGCGGCGCCGAGGCGAGGAGCGCCTGCATCTCGGGGTTCTTCGAATCCAGGATCCGCAGCGGATTGGTGTGCAGCCGGCGCCGCGCATCGGCATCGAGCGACGCCTCGTGCCGCTGCAGGAACGCGATCAGTTCCTGGCGGTGGCGCGCCCGCTCCTCGGCCTGGCCGAGCGAATTGAGCTCCAGGCGGACCGGGCCGATGCCCAGCGCGCTCCAAAGACGCTTGAGCAGCAGGATCTGCTCCGCCTCGATCTCCGGGCCGGCGAAACCGAAGGCTTCGGCGCCTGCCTGGTGGAACTGCCGGTAGCGGCCGCGCTGCGGACGCTCGTGGCGGAACATCGGGCCGAGATACCAGAGGCGGCACGGCCCTTCGTGCGTCAGATGGTGCTCGATCACGGAGCGGACGACGCCGGCCGTGTTCTCCGGGCGCAGCGTCAGCGCCTCGCCGTTGAGCGAGTCGACGAAGCTGTACATCTCCCTCTCGACGATGTCGGTGACCTCGCCCAGCCCGCGACGGAACAGCGGCGTCGTCTCGACGATCGGGGTGCGGATCTGCCGGTAGCCATAGGCACGCAGCAGGTCGACCACGCGCCGCTCGAAGGTCTCCCACGCCGGCGCCTGCGCGGGCAACAGGTCGTTCATGCCGCGAACGGCGGCGATTTTCGGATTGGACATGGATCGGTGCCTGGGCGCAGGATCGTGCGTCAGCTCCGCGTCGCGGCTTGCGCCGCGGCGCCGTAGCGGCGGCGCACGTAGTCTTCGACGACGGCCTGGAATTCCTCGGCGATGCGATCGCCCTTCAGTGTCATGCGGCGCTCGCCGTCGATGAAGACCGGCGCCACCGGAACCTCGCCGGTGCCCGGCAGGCTGATGCCGACATCGGCATGCCGGCTCTCGCCCGGTCCGTTGACCACGCAGCCCATCACCGCCACGCTCATCGTCTCGACGCCGGGATAGCTCGCGCGCCACGACGGCATCTGGTCGCGCAGGAAGGACTGGATGCGCTCGGCGAGCTGCTGGAACAGCGTGCTGGTGGTGCGGCCGCAGCCGGGGCAGGCGATCACCAGCGGCGTGAACGCGCGCAGCCCCAGCGTCTGCAGGATCTCCTGCGCCACCTGCACCTCGCGCGTGCGCGACTCGCCCGGCTGCGGCGTCAGCGACACCCGGATCGTGTCGCCGATGCCCTCCTGCAGCAGCACGGCCAGCGCGGCGCTCGAGGCGACGATGCCCTTGCTGCCCATGCCGGCTTCGGTCAGGCCGAGATGCAGCGCGTAATCGCAGCGGCGCGCCAGCTCGCGGTACACCGCGATCAGGTCCTGCACGCCGCTCACCTTGGCCGACAGGCAGATGCGATCGGCGGGGAGCCCGAGCCGCTCGGCCTGCCGGGCGCTGTCGATCGCCGAGCGCACCAGCGCCTCGCGCAGCACCGCGCCGGCATCCCAGGGTTCGGGCCGGTCGCGGTTCTCGTCCATCATCCGCACCAGCAATTCCTGATCCAGGCTGCCCCAGTTGACGCCGATGCGCACCGGGCGCTCGTAGCGGCACGCGGCCTCGATCATCTGCGCGAAATTGGCGTCGCCGCGCTCGCCGCGCCCGACGTTGCCCGGATTGATCCGGTACTTGGACAGCGCCTGAGCGCACGAAGGGAACTGCGTGAGCAGGCGATGGCCGTTGTAGTGGAAATCGCCGATCAGCGGCACGTCCACGCCCATCCGGTCGAGCTGCTCGCGGACCGCCGCCACTTCCTGCGCCGCCTCGGGCGTGTTGACCGTGATCCGCACCAGCTCGGAGCCCGCCTGCGCGAGCTCCTTGACCTGGATCGCGGTCGCCACCGCATCGGCCGTATCGGTGTTGGTCATCGACTGGACGACGACCGGTGCGCCGCCGCCGAAGCGCACGCGCCGGCTGCCCCACGCCACCTCGACCGCGCGGGTCTGCCGGCGTGCGCGCGGCACGGCCAGGGTCGGCGCTTCGGGCAGGCAGGGGGATGCGTTCCGGTCCATCGGTGTTTGCCAGCGGCGCGGGCCTATTGCAATGTCATCCTGACGACGCCGCCCTGGCTGTAGGGCGCCAGATCGACCGGCCGCCCGCGGAAGTCGACCACGACCCCGGACGAGTTGCCCAGCACGAGCCGTAGCGGCGGCATCCCGGTCACCACTTCGACGCTGCCGGGCTCGACGGTGTGTGAAATCAGCACGCGTCCGTCGCCCTGCGTCACTTCCACCCAGGCACGCTCGCTCACGTGCAGGACCAGCGTTCCGCTTGCGCGGCCCGCGGCCGCCGCGCCCGGCCCCGGGCTGTTCGCGGATGCCGACGTCGCCGCGGCCGCTCCCGGCGCCCCCGCGGGAACGCGCGGGCTGGCCGGGGCGCTCGCCGCGGCCGAGGCGGCGGGTGTCGCCGGTCCTGGCGCGGCCGCTCTCGCCGAATCTGTCGCCGCATCCGCCGCCGGATTTGCCGCCGAATCCGCCGCTGCCGGAACCGGCGTCGGGGATGCCGGGTCGCCTTCCGCCTGCGCCGGTGCCCGTTCGGGCGTGGGTGCGCCACGCGCTGCCGGCCGGCCGGCCAGATCGTGCGGTCGCGGCAGCAGGAAGCCGATCGCTCCGGCCACCAACAGCAACGCGATCCCGCCCGCCAGGGTGGCGCGACGCCAGTCGCGTCCGTCCCCCGGCGGATGCGCCCGCGCGACGATCCAGTCGGGCCGCGCGGCGTCGGGCGCCGAAGCGCCCAGCTGGCGGTCAAGCTCGTCGAGCAGCGGCTGGGCGTCGATCTTCAATTCGCGCGCGTAGTTGCGCAGGAAGCCCCGCACGTACGGCGCTGCCGGCAGCCGGTGCAGATTGCCGCGTTCCAGCGCCTCGATCTGCTTCGGATGCAGGCGCAGCCGCGACGCCATTTCACCGATCGAGATGCCGAGCCGTTCGCGCGCCGCGGCCAGGGGCGCGCCGAAAGCGGCGTGCGCGGCGGCCGGCGGCGCGTGCGGCGCCATCGTGCTCGATTCGGTCAGCTCAGTCATTGCGTCCAAACGGCCCGCCCCGCGTGGCGGGATCGGCTGCCTCTTCGGGCACCTGCCCCGACGGCCTTCCAGCGGCGCCGATGCTCATCTCAATTGTCGTACTGTCCGCGTTGCTGCGCTTCGGCCTGCGGCGAGTTCGGAAAGCGCGATCGAAGCTCGTCGCGCAGGCGGCGCTCGGCCGACGCATCGCCACGGGCGTGCGCGATCCGCAGCCCGAGCCATAGCGACTCCGCGGTCGGCTCGGCGCCTTTGGTGAGCAGGTCGAAGTAGAAGTTTGCGCGGTCGAGCTGGTGCCGCGCCAGGTAGAGCTGCGCGAGCTGGAATTTCGCCACCGGGCTCGACGCGTCGGCCTCGAACGCGCGCAGCAGGTACTGCTCGGCCTTCTGGTCGTCGCCGACCTGCAGCATGCAGATGCCGGCGTCCTGCAGCGCCATCGCCGGCGACCCGTACAGCTTGTTGCCGGCGGCACGGTCGAAATACGCCATCGATTCGCGTTCGCGCTTGGTCCGGCACAGGAACCAGCCGTAGTTGTTGTTCAGGTCCGGGTTGTCGCGGTCGAGCGCCAGCGCGCGACGGAAGCTCGACTCCGCTTCGGCAACATTCCCCAGATCCATTTCGATCAGGCCGAGCAGCCCGTAGGCGGCGGAGAAGCCGGGATCGAGCTCGACGGCCTGGTGCGCCTCGTCGAGCGCGATCTGCATCTGGCCCTTCTGGTAGTAGTTCGATGCGAGCTGCAGGCGCACCCCGGCCCGCTTGTGCACGTCGCCCTCGGGGACGCCGGTGGGCGTGGCATCGTTCGGAACGGTTGCGCCGTCGACCGTGGTCGTGGTCTTGCAGGCGAGCAGCAGCAGCGCGGCGGCAAGGGCGGGCGCAAGGCGCCACGCCCGTCCGGATCCGGAATTCATCGTCGCCGGCTCCTGCGGCGGCGCGGCCGATCGGTCGCCTCCGCCGATCACAACGCACCACCCGCGCCGCGCACCGGAGCGCCGGCGCCCGGAAGGCCCGGCGACGCGGAAGCGATCGCGAACGTGCGCGGCGCGCGCGCGGCGATCCCGGTCCGGTCGCGGACCGAGCCGGCCAGCTGGCCACAGGCCGCGTCGATGTCGTCGCCGCGCGTGCGCCGCGTGGTCGTGACGATCCCGGCATCGGCCAGTACGGCGGCGAAACGGCGGATGCGGTCGCTCCCCGGCCGGGCGAGGTCCGAGCCCGGAAACGGATTGAACGGAATCAGGTTGAACTTGCACGGCAGGTCGGCGACCAGCGCCAGCAGCTGGCGCGCCTGCGCATCGCTGTCGTTGATGCCGTCGAGCAGCACGTATTCGAACGTGATGAAATCGCGCGGCGCCCGCTCGAGGTAGCGGCGGCACGCGGCCAGCAGCTCGCGCAGCGGGTACTTGCGGTTCAGCGGCACCAGCTCGTCGCGCAGCCGGTCGTCGGGCGCGTGCAGCGAGACCGCGAGCGCCACCGGACAGTCGCGCGCGAGGCGGTCGATCATCGGCACCATGCCGGCCGTGGAAAGCGTGACCCGGCGCCGCGACAGGCCGTAGGCGTCGTCGTCGAGCATCAGGCGCAGCGCCCCCAGCACGGCGTCGTAGTTCTGCAGCGGCTCGCCCATGCCCATCAGCACGACGTTGCTGATCGCCCGATCGCCCGGAGTCGCTGCGCCGCCGGCGGGCCCCAGCGTGCGTTCCGCGAGCCACAACTGCCCCACGATCTCGCCCGTGGTCAGGTTGCGGCTGAAGCCCTGCTTGCCGGTGGCGCAGAAGCGGCAGTTGACGGCGCATCCGGCCTGGGTCGACACGCACAGCGTCGCGCGGTCGGTTTCGGGGATGTAGACCGCCTCGACCGCATTGCCCGTCCCGACGCCGAGCAGCCATTTGCGCGTGCCGTCGTCGGCGGCCTCGTCGCGCAGGACCTGCGGCGGCTGCACGCGCGCGCACCCGGCCAGGCACTCCCGCAGGGGGCGGGCGATGTCGCTCATCATGGCGAAGTCCGAGGCGCCGCGGCGATGGATCCAGCGCAGCAGCTGGCGCGCCCGGAACGGCTTCTCCCCGAGCGACTCGACGAACGCCGTGAGCGCGGCGGGGTCGAAATCGAGCAGATTGGCGTGCATCGTCGAGCCGCCCGGATTGCCTCAGCGCGGGCAGATCGCCATCGTCGGGAAGAAGAACGCGATCTCGACCCGCGCCGTCTCGGCGGCGTCGGAGCCGTGCACCGCGTTGGCGTCGATGCTGTCGGCGAAATCGGCGCGGATCGTCCCGGGCGCCGCCTTCTTCGGATCGGTCGCGCCCATCAGCTCGCGGTTGCGGCCGATCGCATTGTCGCCCTCGAGCACCTGGACCATGACCGGGCCCGAGATCATGAACTCGACCAGCGGCTTGAAGAACGGCCGCTCGCGATGCACGGCGTAGAACCCCTCGGCCTGTGCGCGCGAAAGCTGCATCATCCGCGCCGCCACCACGCGCAGTCCCGCGGCTTCGAAACGGGTCAGGATCTGCCCGATCACGTTCTTGCGGACGGCGTCCGGCTTGATGATGGACAGGGTTCTTTCGATCGGCATGACGGTTCCTGGTCAGGGTGGGTCGGCCCGCGCACGGCCGGCGGCACCGATGAAGCTCGAGCGGCGAAAGCCTGCCGGCGGCGTGGGCCGGAGCGGTGGCCGCAGGAAGAAAACTCCAGCAAAATTAAAGACTTGCGGCGAAGCTTAGCCGGTGATTGTAGCACGCGGAAATCGCTCGGACGGGCCACCGGCCCGGCGCGGACTCGCATCACGCGCCGGCGTGCGGCGGTTCGAGCACCGCGATCGATTCGACGTGCGACGTGTGCGGAAACATGTTGACGATGCCGGCGCTCGCCAGGCGCCAACCGCTTTCGTGCACCAGCACCGCGCAGTCGCGCGCGAGCGTGGCCGGGTTGCAGGATACGTAGACCAGCCGCTGCGGGCGCCGGCTCGCGCCGCCGAATGCACGGACGACCGCGAGGGCCCCCTCTCGCGGCGGATCCAGCAGCACCCGCTCGATCGGCCCGCCTCCGTCCTGCTGCAGCCCATCCCAGTCGGCCGCGGTCCAGTCGAACAGATTGCAGGCCTCGAAGCGGACCCGCTCCGCGAGCCCGGCCGACTGCGCGGTGTCGCGTGCCCGCTGCACGAGCGCGAGGCTCCCCTCGAGGCCGGTCACGAGGCGCGCGCGCGTCGCCAGGGGCAACGTGAAGTTGCCCATGCCGCAGAAGAAATCGGCCACCCGCTCGTGCGCGCGCGGCGCCAGCAGCGTCAGCGCCCGCCGCACCAGCACCTCGTTGATCCGGTGGTTGACCTGCGTGAAGTCGGTCGGCAGGAACGGCAGTTCGAGCCCGAATTCGGGCAGCTCCAGCAGCAGCCGCGCTTGCTGCGAGGGATCGAGTGGCTCGGCCGTTTGCGGCCCGCCCGCCTGCAGCCAGACTCGCACGCCATGGCGGTCCGCGAACGCGCGCAGCGCCGCGCGGTCGGCCTCACCCGGCGGCAGCAGCACGCGAAACACGAGCACCGTGACGCCCGCCCCGCCGCCGGCCGCGACGGCGACCTCGATCTGCGGCACGCGGTCGCGGATCGACAGCCCGCCGACCAGCTCCCGCAACGGCATCAGCAGCGCCGCCACCGGCACCGGCAGCACATGGCATTCGCGCATGTCGGCGACGTAGCTGCTCGCGCGCTCGTGGAACCCGACCAGAACGCCGCCCTTCTTCGCCACGTGCCGCACCGTGAGGCGCGCGCGGTGGCGGTAGTGCCATGGCGAACCCGTGATCGGGCGCAGCACCATCTCGGGCCGCACGCGCCCGAGGTGCCACAGGGTCTCCTCGAGCGCGCGCTGCTTGATCGCGACCTGCGCGCGCGCGTCGAGGTGCTGCATCGAACAGCCCCCGCAGCTGCCGGGGGCGACGCCGAAATGCGGACAGCGCGGCTCGGCGCGCATCGGGGCGGCCCGCAGGACCCGCACCACGCGCCCGCTGTCGAAGCGGGCGCGGGCGCGTGCAAGCTCCCATTCCACCCGCTCGCCTGGGAGCGCGCCGTCGATGAAAGCGACCTTGCCGTCCGTGCGCGCGACCCCGCGGCCCTCGAGATCGAGCGATTCGATTTCGGTGATCCGGCGCTCGGCAGCCGTCGGGTGCGCCGGCCGGGTTGAGCCTGCCGTCACGCCTGCGCGGCGCCGGGCGGAGCCGCCGGCGGCGCCGGCCACGCCGCGAGGTATTCGCGCCAGTGCGGCGCGCCGGAGGTGGCGAGGACCGCGCGAACGCGATCCAGCTCCGCCTGGTAGGCGGTCTCGGTCAGCAGGCCGCGCATCTTCTGGAAGCGGCAGAAGACCAGGTAGGTGTTGACGACGTCGGTCTCGCAGTAGTTCCGGATCCGCTCGATCTCGCCGTCGCACCACGCGCCCCAGACCTGCGCCCCACCCATGCCAAGCTTGCCTGCGAAGCCCGCGAGCTTCGAGATCTCGTCGAGCGGCGCCGCCGCGCGGCCCTGATAGAGCGCGAGCACGTCCATCAGGTCGACATGGCGGGCGTGATAGCGGCCGAGGTAGTTGTTCCAGCGGAATTCGCGGTCCTCTTCCCCCTGCTCCCAGTAGCGCGGCGCGGCCACCCCATGGATCAGACCCCGGTAGTGCAGCACGGGCAGGTCGAAGCCGCCGCCGTTCCACGACACCAGTTGCGGCGTGTAGCGGTCGATCAGCCGGAAGAAGTCCTGCACCAGCTTCGCCTCGCCGTCGGCGGCGGAGCCGAGGCAGCGCACCCGCAGCCCGGTGTCGTCGCGCATTGCGCAGCCGACCGCCACCACGCGCTGGAGGTGCAGCGGCAGGAAATCGGCGCCGGTGCGCTCGCGCCGCTCGGCGAATGCGCGTTGCGCCACCTCGCGTGCGTCGAGCGGGGCCCAGTCCGGGTGCAAGCGGCGCAGGCCATCGATGTCCGGCACGGTTTCCAGATCGAAGACCAGGATCGGGACCATCGGAGCGGTCGCTCAGCGCGGCGGCAGGTACGCCAGCGGATCCACCGGCTTGCCTTTGCGCCGGATCTCGAAATGCAGCCGCGCGTCGGGCGCATCGGTCATCCCGAGCTCGGCGATCGGCTGTCCGCGCTTGACGGTCTGCCCCTGCTTGACCAGGATCTGCTGGTTGTGCGCGTAGGCCGATACGTAGTCGTCGGTGTGCTTGATGATCACCAGGTTGCCGTACCCGCGCAGACCGTTTCCGACGTAGACGATCTGCCCGTCATTGGCCGCGACGACCGTCGAGCCGACGCTGCCGCCGATGTCGATCCCTTTGTTGCGCGCGGCGTCGAAGCGGTCGAGCACCTTTCCCGCCGCCGGCCAGGTCCAGCCGGCGCTCGGCTCGGCGAGCGGTGCCTCGGCCGGTGAAGGCTTTGCGGTGCTCGCCGGCGGCGCCGGGGTCGGCGCCGCCGGCGCGGCGGCGGCAAGCGGCGGCACGGCGCCGGCGCCCGGCGACGCGGCCGCGGGCGCCGCTGTGCTCGCAGCTGCGCCGGCCGTTCCTGCAGCGGGCGGGGACGTGGCGGCGGGCGGGGCGGCCGGCGCAGTCTCGATGCTGTCGAGCGGTCGCGTCTGCACGGCACCCGAAGGAGGTGCGATAGGTATCGCGGTCACTTCGGCCGAGGTTTCCGCATCCGGCGATGCCGTCGCGGGCGGCACCCCGACCCCCCCTGCCGGCGCCGCCCCGCCCGCCGGCGGCGCGACCCGCAGCATCTGGCCGACCTTGATCCGGGTCGGATCGTCGAGGCCGCTCCACCGCGCGATATCGCGGAAATCCTGCCCGAACGCGAGTGCAATGCTGTACAGCGTGTCGCCTCGCTGCACCAGATAGTTGCCGTCGTGCGCCTCGCGTGTCGCGGGCGGCGCCGTCGTCACGCCCGCCGCCGGCGGCTTTCCCGGGTTCATCGAGTGCTCGACGATCGGCGCCTGGCCCAGCGGCACTTCCTCGCAACCGCCCGCGAGCAGGCCCAGCAGCGGCAACAGCGGCCCGAGCGCCGCGATCCCGCGGCGGCATCGGATCCGGCGTGCTGCGCACGTTCGACCCATCATGGGGACAACCTCCGTTCACGGTCCATGCCCGGCATCCATTCCGCCGGCCCGGCGCCCCGGCCGTCAGCCGCCATCGGTGCCGGCCAGCAGCGGGACGAAGCGAACCGGCTCGACCTTGCGCCGGATCGCGCGCCCCTGGCCGTCCCGGGTAAGCACGGACAGGCGCTGATCCGCCTGTCCCAGCGGCGCCACGACGATGCCCTGCGGCTTGAGCTGCTCGACCCAGCTCGCCGGAAAGTCGTCGCCGGCCGCTGCGGCGATGATCGCGTCGAACGGTGCCTCGTGCGGCAGCCCGAGCGCGCCATCGCCCCAGATCAGCCGCAGGTTCGCCAGACGCAAGGGGCGCAGATTGGCCCGCGCCCGATCGTGCAGCGCGCGGATGCGCTCGATCGAATACACGGTGCCGAACAGCTGCGCCAGCACCGACGCCGCGTAGCCGCAGCCGGTGCCGATCTCGAGCACGCGCGCCGCGCGCGGGTCCGCGGTCGACTGCAGCGCCAGCTCCGCGCTGCGCGCGACCATGTACGGCTGCGAGATCGTCTGGCCATGCCCGATCGGCAGCGCGCTGTCCTCATAGGCGCGGCTCGCGAGCGCCGCGTCGACGAACCGGTGCCGCGGCACCGCCCGCAGCGCCGCCAGCACGCGCGGATCGCGCACGCCCATCCTGCTCACGCGCTCGGCCATGCGCTCGCGCACGCGCGTCGAGTTCAGCCCGGTGTTGCGGTCGGGGGTCATCGGCCGCCGCGCGCGGCGCTCATGCGCCCAGCCACTGCGCAACGCCCTCCAGCTGGACGGTGTGGGTCAGGTCGACCTGGAGCGGCGTCACCGACACACGGCCCTGGGCGGTGGCATGGAAGTCGGTTCCGGGGCCCGCCTCGCGCGCTTCGCCGGCCGAGCCGACCCAGTAGATCGTCTCGCCGCGCGGACTGGTCGTGCGCACCACCGGCTCGGCCTGGTGCCGCTTGCCCAGCCGCGTGCACACGGGCGTCCCGAGCTCCTCGTACGGCCGGTTCGGGATGTTCACGTTGAGCAGGAACGGCGCCCGCAACCCATGCCGGCGGTGACGCGCCACCAGGTCGGCTGCCACCCGCGCCGCGCTGTCGAGGTGCGCGTGGCCCTTCTCGATCTGGGAAAAGGCGAACGACGGCAGCCCGAACAGATAGCCCTCCATCGCGGCCGCCACGGTCCCGGAATAGATCGTGTCGTCGCCCATGTTCTGCCCGTTGTTGATCCCGGAAACGACGAGGTCGGGCGCCTGCGGCAGCAGCCCGGTGAGCGCGATGTGCACGCAGTCGGTCGGCGTACCGTTGACGGTCAGGAACCCGGTGCCGGCGATTCGCTGCACCATCAGGGGGCGGGTCAGCGTGAGCGAGTTGCTCGCGCCGCTGCTGTTCTGCTCGGGCGCGATGACCGTGACCTCGCCGAAGGCCCGCATGGCGTCGGCCAGCGCCTTCAGTCCCGGTGACAGATAGCCGTCGTCGTTGGTCACCAGGATGTGCATGCGGGCGGGACGTGAAGGGGCGCAGTGAGGTTCGGATCGCGGATCGATTCTAGCCCGGACGGGTCCAACGGCCGTATTGCGAGGATCCCATGCCGAACCGACTCGCGCTCGAATCGTCACCCTATCTGCGCCAGCACGCCGACAACCCGGTCGACTGGTTTCCGTGGGGCGAGGAGGCGTTTCGAATCGCCGGCGAGCGGGATCGGCCGATCCATCTCTCGGTCGGCTACGCGGCCTGCCACTGGTGTCACGTCATGGCACACGAGTCGTTCGAGGATCCGCAGGTCGCGCAGCTGCTCAACGAGCGTTTCGTGAACATCAAGGTCGACCGCCAGGAGCGACCGGACGTCGACGACATCTACCAGCGCGCGGTCCAGCTCACGGGGCAGTCCGGCGGCTGGCCGCTGACCGTCTTCCTCACGCCGGCGGGCGAGCCCTTCTTCGCCGGTACGTACTTTCCGCCGGAAGACCGCTACGGGCGGCCCGCCTTCGGGAAGCTGCTGCTGACGCTGAGCGAGGTCTGGAGCGCGCGCCGCGGCGAGGTGCGCGAGCTCGCTGCCCAATACGTGCAGGGCTTGCGCGCGTTCGACGTGCTGAGCGCGGACCGCGGGACACCGCCCGATCTCGACCTGCCGCTGCAGGTCGCCCGTCTCGCCGCCGAACGGACCGATCCCGTGCACGGCGGACTGGCGGGGGCGCCCAAGTTCCCGCACCCGAGCGTTTACGACCTGGTCCTGCGCGTGGCCCACCGCAACCGCGCGCCGGCGCTGCTCAAGGCGCTCGAGATCACGCTCGATCGCATGGCGGCGGGTGGAATCTACGACCACCTGGGCGGCGGCTTCGCCCGCTACAGCGTCGACGAGCGCTGGGACGTCCCTCACTTCGAGAAGATGCTGTACGACAACGCGCAGCTCGCAAAACTGTATGCGGACGCCTACCGCCTGACGGGCAAACCGGCATGGCGGCGCGTGTTCGAGGACACGCTCGCGTATCTGGCCGAACGAATGACAGGGCCCGCGGGCGGCTTGTACGCCAGCGAAGACGCGGACAGCGAGGGCGAGGAGGGCCGGCATTACCTGTGGACGCCGGCGCAGATCGACGAAGCGCTGGGTCCGGCGGACGGCGCCTTTGCGAGCGAAGCGCTCGGCATCGGCGCCGGCGGCGCGCAGCGTGCTTCGGTCATGCGCCGTTCCGGTCCGCCCTTGCCCGCGGCCGACGAATCGCGTCTCGATGCGCTGCGCGCGCGGCTGCTCGCGGCGCGCGAACGCCGGCCGCGCCCGGCTCGCGACGAGAACGTCATCGCGAGCTGGAACGGCCTCGCGATCCAGGGTCTGTGCGCCGCGTACCAGGCGACCGGCACGGCCCTGCATCTTGCGGCGGCGCGCCGCACGGCCGATTTCATCGCCGCCGAGATGACGATGCCGGACGGCGGCGTTTATCGCGCCTGGCGCGAGGGCAAGGCGCGGGTCCCGGGCTTCCTCGACGACTATGCGAACCTCGCCAACGCCCATATCGATCTGTACGAGTCCGGCTTCGACGCACACCACCTCGAGCGGGCGATCGGGCTGGCCGAACTGATCCTGGACAGGTTCTGGCAGCCGGGCGAAGGCCTCTTCCTGACCGCGCGCGACGGCGAGCAACTGGTCCAGCGGCCCCGGACCGTGGTCGACGGCGCCTGTCCCGCCGGCACTTCGGCCAGCGTATTCGCGTTCCTGAGGCTCGCCGAACTCACCGGTGGCACGCGCTACCGCGAACGCGCCCAGGAGCTTCTGCAGGCGCTCGCCCCGGCCGCAGCGCGCGACGGGCTCGGCTTCGCGCACCTGCTGGCAGCGCGCGAATTCGCGCAGCGCGGCCCGCTCGAGATCGTATTCGCCGGCGAGCGCCGCGAGGCCGGCCCGCTGATCGCGGCCGCGCATCGCGCCTACCTGCCGGCGCGCGTGCTCGCGTTCGCGCAGGATGTTCCGGCGGGCGAGTCCCGCGGGCCGGTCGGCGGCAGGCCCGCCGCCTACGTATGCCGCTACCAGGCCTGCCAGGCGCCCGTCACCACGGCGGCGGCGCTCGCCAAACAACTCGCCGGCTGAACTCCGCTCTCCCGCGGAGCGGGGAGAGTTCCCAGTTTCGATCGAAACGGCACACGGACCATGAACCGAGTGCCAGCAAGAATGACGCTTGTGAATGCCGCGGGGGGTGCTCGAGGGGGGGCGCAGCCACCCCTCGAAGCCGATCCTCCCGCTTTTCGGT
>CAZEIW010000023.1:0-50060 GCA_964512305.1 uncultured Burkholderiaceae bacterium
GCCGCCTTGGCCAGCTGCTTGCGGCGCTTGACGCCGTTGCGGGCCGTCAGCAGCGACACGATTCGCGGCTCGACCGCCCCCGCGACGTCTCGCGAAACGCGGCCGATCGCGCGCTGGCGGTCGAGGTTGTCGAGCAGATTCAGCAACTGCTCCTGGCTCAGCGTCTGCAGCTTCTCGTCGGTCCAATCGAAGCGCATCGGCGTGTGGAACGTCGGCTTGTTTGCGTTGTCTGCATGGCGCGCCATCGGCTGTCCTTCGGAGAACCCGTCAGCTCGCCGCTGCGGGAGTGTTGGCGTAGGCGCGCTCCGCGCGCTGCTTCAAGGCCGTGTTCATCGCGTCCAGCGCCGACTCGGTCCGCAACTGGCGCCGCTTGGCGAGCAGCGGAGCCATGATGCCGTTCACCTGCTCGCCGTGGTGGAATCGCACGCCGCCCGCGGGCAGCGACTCGATCCTGAATCGGCGCTCCGAGGAGAACATGCCCGGCACCGCCCAGCGATCCAGCAATCGCAGCTCGCGCGGCTCGCGAGCGCGCAAGATCGTCGACCGGATGCTGACGTCGTTGCCCTCGGGCAATCTGAGCCGGACCTCGATCGTGGCGCCCGTGGTGGGGTGGCCCAGAATGCCGCGGATCAAGGGATTCCAGCGCTGGTACGTGCCAAAGTCGGCGAGAATGGCCCAAACGAGGTACGCCGGAGCCTCGATGTCGATGTAAGTGTGGACTTCTCGCATCCATGCAGTATGGACCCCGCCGGCGCGCGCCCAGCGGGGACGGGGACTGCCGCTGTTGCCCGGACGGCAATGCGGTATGGGCTGGTTCAAGTGCCGGACGGAAAAGGGATTTATCGCTCGACAAGCACCGCCACGACGCGTACTGTGTCCGCGCTTTCGCTAGAGTCTCGTTCTTCCTCCGGTCCTTCCTGGCGCGTCGCGGCCGATCGCGGTGCCGCTTCCCAGGTTTCTCCCAGGTTCACGTTTCTTGATCGTTAGCTCGCCGCTGGGATTTTCTCGCGGCCGATGACCTCTCTTTCACCTTTCAAGGAACGACAAATGGCTTCAGGCACTGTCAAGTGGTTCAACGACGCCAAGGGCTTCGGCTTCATCACTCCCGAGGACGGCAGCAAGGACCTTTTCGCGCACTTCTCCGAGATTCAGGCCGGCGGATTCAAGACGCTGACCGAGGGTCAGCGCGTGGAATTCGTCGTCAAGCAGGGCGCGAAGGGCCCGCAGGCGTCCGAGATCAAGGTCGTCTGACGACGTCCGGAACGGGGAGAACGCGGCACGGTGCCCCGGGCGATCGACCTCAGCCACCGGCCGCGCCATCGAGCTTCAGCGTCCGCCATCCCGCCAGGAGCGCGAACAGCGCGATACCGCTCATCGCGAGAAACGCCGCGCCGGGTCCGGCATGGCTCCAGAACCATGTCGCGGTGAGGCTGCCCGCGGTGGCGCCGGCGCCGTAAGCGATGCTCGTATAAAGGCCCTGGCCGCGCGCCGCCGTGGCACCGGGGAACCAGCGCTGGATCGTCAGGATGGCCGAACTGTGGTGCGCGGCGAAAGTCGCCGCGTGCAAGAGCTGCGCGACGAGCAGCAGCGGCCAGATGCCGGCCCACAGCCCGAGCAGCGCGAAGCGCGCCACCGCCACCGCACAGCAGGCGCAGATCACCCATAGCGCCGCGGCGCGCCGGAACAGCGCTCCCTGCACGCGGAACATCAAGATCTCGGCGAGCACGCCGACGATCCAGAACGCGCCGATCGCCACCGTCGAGTACCCCAGCTGCCGCAGATACAGCGACAGGTAGGCGTACAGCGCGCCGTGCGCTGCGACCATCAGCGCGCACGACGCGAAGAACCAGCGCACGGCGGGCTGGCGCAGCCGGTCGCGCACGGGAAGCGCGGCGTGCGGCGGTGCGGGCAGCGCTGCAGGCTCGCGCACGCGCCAGGCCATCAGGGTGGTCGCGAACAGCATCGCGGCGGCGAGGTGCGGCTGCCAGGCGATGCCGGCGTGATCAAACAGCTCGCCGCCGGCGAGCACCAGTACGACAAAGCCGATGGAACCCCAGGCCCGCACGCGGCCGTAGATGCGCGCCGCATGGGGATTGCCGACCAGGCTCGCGCTGACGATGCCGTCGGCCACCGGCATCTGCGCCGTCTGGAACAGCGCGAAACCGCAGCAGGCGGCCAGCACCAGCCAGAAGCCGCCGTGCCCGAAAATCGGCAGGAACGCGAAGAGCGCCGCCAGCGCGGTCCAGCGCAGCACCGCGGCACGCCGTCCGCGCACCGCCTGCCGGCCCTCGCGCCCTTCAGCGACGTGCGCCCACAGATTCGGACCGAGCACGCGCAGCGCCTGCATCGCCGAGACGACGATGCCGATCTGCGCGCCAGTCAGTCCGCGCCAGTCGAGATAGAGCGGCAGGAACGTGCCGACAACGCCGGCAGCCGCGAAATACGTCGCGTACAGGCCGGCGAGACGGCCGTCGGACTTGCGCGGCAACGGCACTTCAATAGCATACGTCAGGCCTGTGCACTGCACCACAGATCCCGATCGCCCTGCCGTTCCGGCGGCACCTCACGGCACGGGCTTCGCCCGCGCCTCGAATTGCGCCAGGGCGCGCTGGAACTCCAGCACGCTGGCCTCGGGCACCTCGGCACCGCACTCGTAACACGCGTTCGTCATGCGATCGAACCAGCGGCAGCCGCACTGGTCGCAGGCGAGCTCAGGGGCTCCGCTGGGGTTCTGGAAGATCACCGGCAGGCCCCGAGGAACGCAAGCCCGAGCGTGTCGAGGAACTCCTCGTAGCCCGCATCCTGCAACTCGTACTTGGTCTTCATCACGTAGAACATCACCCGCCCGGCTCGGATCAGCCGCTTGATGATCGACAACGCATCCCCTCCGACGGCGTCGTCCATCGCGGCGAGACCCTCGTCGTCGGCGACGAAAAGCAGATCCACGCCGATGCCCTCGAAACCGGTGTAGCGTCGCAAGCCCGCACGCATACCCTGCGCGTCCACCTCCCAGGTCATCATCTCGCCCTCGCCCAGCGCGCCTTTGAGCGCGCCCGCATGCTTGCCGGGAAGAATGCCCGAGCGGGCACGCGGCACGAAGCCGATCGCCGAGCCGGGCTCCATCCCGGAGAACAGGTCGGCGTGGCGGTCGAGCATCGCCTGCCATCGCGACAGGTCGCCGAACGCGGGTTGCATCGGAGTCTCCATCAATGCCGGGGAAACGCCAGTCCCATGTCCTCGACGAGCCCGGCCAGCCCTGCCGACGCCAGTTCGCCCGGCGACTTCATCATGTAGGCGTGCAGGCGGCCCCTGCGCGAGAGCGAGCCGATGGCGCTCAAACCCTGCGAGCGCAGGGTCTCGATCGCCTCCCCGTCGGCCACCAGCAGGATCGCCACGTCGTCGCCGGCCTGCCCGCGATATTCGCGCCGTATCGCGCGCATGCCCCCGGTGCCGCCACGCCAGACGAGCAGCGTGCCGTGGCGGGACTGGAAGTCCTCCCGCCGCAGCAGCCCGATTCCAAGGCTCGTGACGCCGATGTCCTCGCGATCCAGCATCACCTGCCAGGCTTCGCAATCGAAGGGGTCGTTCATCGGCGCTCGCATCCTAGGATGGGTTCGCCGCCGGCACAGGGTCCGCCCGCGGCATGCTGGGGCGCACGAGCACCGCGGCGAAGAGCGCCAGGTAGAGCGCGAACGGCGCCGCCCAGAGCAGCGCCGACAGCGTGACGGCCCAGTCCCCCAGGCCAAGCGCGGTCGCCGCAACGCGCAGCAGCGCGGCGGCGAACGCGCTGCCGTAGCCCGCGAGCATCGGGCGCGGCACCGCGAGCGGCCGTCCGGTATGGCGCAGGGTCACGCGGGTCATCAATCCGAGCATCATCATGCCGAGGCTGCCGACCGAAAAAGCGTGAACCCAGGTTGCCTCGGGGATCGCGCCGGTCAAGTCCGCGACCGCTTTCAGCGCGAAGGAGGCCACGAGCCACGCGAACCCCAGGTGCATGACGAACACGAGGGGCGTGTCGGCCAGCCGCCAGCCCTTCCAGCGCGCGACCCGCCAGGCATGCACGAGCGCGCAGGCGGCCGCCGATGCCCCGGTCCAACGCGCCGGGGCGCCGGCAAGGTCGAGCGCCGCGAGCAGCAGCACGCTTGCCACCGCCACGACCTCGAGACCCATTTTGAACGGCGCCTGGTCCCCGCGGCCTTTCTCGCGCAGCGCGTTGCCCGTGAAAATGGGCGTCAGCACGCCGCCCTTCAGCACGTAGAGCAGGATGATCGAGTGGATGGCCAGCCGCAGCCCGAAGCGCGCCGGCGCGTCCGAGCCCGCGGCGAGCCCGGCATAGAACGCGACATTGCCGGCCCACAGCCCCGCGAGGATGGGCAGCAGCAGCAGGTACCACTTGTTGTGGGCGCGCAGCAGCTGCGGTGCCAGCAACAGGCCGAGAACCGCGAAGAGCGAGGTGTCCGCGGTGCCGGCCACCGCGACCGGAAGCCCCGGCACCCACACGGCGAGACGGCCGGCGCACCAGAGCGCGATCACGAGCGCGAGACGGCGGCCGCTGACCTCGGGCGTTTCGGCCCAGGTCGACAGCGCCGTGAGGACGATCCCGCTGATGATCGCCGCGGCGAAGCCGTAGATGATCTCGTGGCCGTGCCACAGGCTCGGCGAAAGGACTGCCGCAGGGACGTTCCACAGCCCGGCATAGGCTCCCGCCCAGGCGATCATGAGCAACGGCCCGTAGAGCGCGCCAAGCAGGTAGAACGGGCGGAAGGCGCTCTGCCACAGGGGCGCCGACCAGGGCGTTGCTAGGCGCGAGGACATGCGTGGCACCCGCACCTGCCAGACGTGGGGACCAAGCCTTCGTCCCCTCTCCCGCACTGCGGGAGAGGGGTAGGGGTGAGGGTGCGCATCGGAGCTTCGATGCTCACCCTCACCCCCGGCCCCTCTCCCGCGCATGGCGCGGGAGAGGGGAGGTCTGCGGCAGCTGCTGGAACGCGGCGAGCAGCTCGGTCTGATGGCGCCGGGCCGCCTCGATCGAACGCTGTTTGACTGGCCCGTAGCCGCGGATGGTCTCCGGCACACGGGCGAGTTCCACCGCTCCGGCAAGCGTCTCCCGGCACAGGTTCGCCGTGACCGTCGCAACCAGGGCTTCGTAGTCGGCAACCAGCGCCCGCTCGACGCGCCGCGCGGCACCGTAGCCGAAGACATCGAGCGGCGTGCCGCGCAGGGCCTTGAGCCGCGCCAGCACGCGGAAAGCACCCATCATCCAGGCGCCGTAAGCGCGCTTCGAGGGCTTTCCGTCCGCCCGTGCCGCGGCGAGGAAGGGAATCGCGAGGTGGTAGCTCAGCCGGAAGTCCCCTTCGAAAGCGGCGTCCAATGACTGCCGGAACTCGGGCTCGGTGAAGAGCCGCGCGACCTCGTATTCGTCCTTGTACGCGAAGAGCTTGAAGCCGTTGCGGGCCACGGCCTCGGCGAGCGCCGTGCTGCCCGGTGCAATCGCGTCCTCGGCGCGGCGGGCGCGCTCGACCAGCGTGGCGTAGCGGCGCGCATAGGCCTCGTTCTGGTAGGCGGCCAGGAACCGGCGGCGCCGCGCGACAACTTCGTCGAGATCCCGCGACAGCCGGTGCGTCGACGGCGTGGCCTCGCCGGCGCGCGCGAGACCTTCGACGCGCTCGCCGGCGAACGCGGCGCGACGCCCCCATTGGAAGGCCTGCTGGTTCTGCGCCACGGCCACCCCGTTGAGCTCGATGGCGCGCGACAGGGCCTCGGCGGAAACCGGCACGTGGCCTTTCTGCCACGCGTAGCCGAGCAGGAAGGTGTTGGTGGCGAGGGAGTCGCCCGTCAGTGCCGTCGCGAGCCGGGTTGCCTCGACGAACTCGGCGCCCTCGCCCACGGCGTCGCGCAACTGCCCTTCGAGCTCGGCCTGCGGGAACATGTGATCCGGGTCGCGCACGAAATCGCCCGTGATGGCCTGGCCGGTATTGATAATGGCGCGCGTGAAGCCGGACCGCATCTTGGACAGGGCCTCGTCGCTCGCGCCGACCACGAGGTCGCACGCGATCACGGCGTCGGCTTCGCCGGTGGCGATGCGCACGGCGTGCAGCATCTCCTGGCGGTCCGCCAACCGTACGTGGGACATCACCGCGCCGCCCTTCTGCGCGAGACCCGTCATGTCCAGCACCGATACGCCCTTGCCGTCGATGTGCGCGGCCATCCCGATCAGGGCGCCAATGGTGACCACGCCGGTGCCGCCCACGCCGGCGATCAGGATGCCGTACGGCTGCGCCAGGTCCGCCAGGGCCGGCTGCGGCGGATCGCCTGACCCGGCCGGCCAGCGGCCCGCGGCCCGGCCCTTGCGAACGCCGCCCCCGATCACGGTCACGAAACTCGGACAGCAGCCGGAAACGCAGGAGTAGTCCTTGTTGCAGGAGAACTGGTCGATCGCGCGCTTGCGGCCGAATTCCGTTTCCACCGGGACGACCGCGAGGCAGTTGGATTCGAGCCCGCAGTCCCCGCACCCTTCGCAGACGAGCTCGTGGATGAAGACGCGCGCGGCCGGGTCCGGGAAACTGCCGCGCTTGCGCCGCCGCCGCTTTTCGGCGGCACAGGTCTGGTCGTAGACGATCGCGGTGACGCCGGGCGTGTCGCGCAACTCGCGCTGGACGCGGTCGAGCTCGTCGCGATCGAGCACCGCCACGTCCCGCGCGAAACCCGCATCCCTCGGATACTTTTCGGGGTCGTCGGCCAGCACGACGATGCGGCGCACGCCCTCCGCTTCCAGCTGGCGCGTGATCTGCGGGACGCCGAGCGGTCCGTCGACGGGCTGGCCGCCGGTCATCGCGACCGCATCGTTGTACAGGATCTTGTAGGTGATATTCACCTTGGCCGCGACCGCGGCGCGGATCGCGAGCAGGCCGGAGTGGTAGTACGTGCCGTCGCCCATGTTGGCGAACACGTGGTGCGTGCCCGAATGCCCGGCCAGGCCGATCCAGGTGGCACCCTCTCCTCCCATCTGGCTGATGGTGGCGGTGCCCCGGTTCATCCACACCGCCATCAGGTGGCAACCGACGCCGCCCAGGGCGCAGGAGCCTTCCGGCACGCGCGTGGACAGGTTGTGCGGACAGCCGGGGCAGAAGTAAGGCGTGCGGCGCAGCGCCTGCGGCAACCGGGCGATGGCCTGGTCCTTGGCGTCGAGGAATGCCAAGTGCCGCCGGATACGCTCCGAAGTGTGCAGGCGCGCGATGCGCGCGGCGATGGCTCGCGCGACGAGGGCGGGCGTCAGCTCGGCTGTAGGCGGCAGCAGCCATCCTCCGTGCGGCGCCGGCCACTCGCCGCTCTCGTCGAACTTGCCGACGACCTTGGGCCGGACATCCTCGCGCCAGTTGTACAGCTGCTCCTTGACCTGGTACTCGATGATCTGGCGCTTCTCTTCGACGACGAGGATCTCCTCCAGCCCCTCGGCGAAATGCCGCACGCCGTCGGCCTCGAGCGGCCAAGGCATCCCGACCTTGTACAGGCGCAGGCCGATCGCCGCGGCGAGCGGCTCGTCGATGCCGAGCTCGTCCAGCGCCTGGCGGACGTCCAGGTAGGCCTTGCCGCAGGCGATGATGCCCAGACGCGGCCGCGGGCTGTCGAACACGAGGTGGTTCAGGCGGTTGACGCGGGCGTAGGCCAGGGCCGCGTACACCTTGAAGTGCATGCGCCGCTCCTGGGCCAGCGGCGTATCGGGCCAGCGCAGGTGGACCCCGTCCGGCGGCAGCTCGAAGTCGTCGGGCAGGCGGATCACGGTGCGCTCGGGGGCCAGCTCGACCGAGGCCGAGCTTTCGACCGAATCCGAGGTCGTCTTCAGCGCCACCCAGGTGCCGGAGTAGCGCGACATCGCCCAGCCATGCAAACCGAAGTCGATGTACTCGTGGATCCCGGCGGGCGCGAGCACCGGGATCCCGCAGGCGGAGAAGCTGTGCTCGCTCTGGTGGGCGACCGCCGAAGAGCGGGCGCTCGGATCATCGCCGGCGATCAGCAGCACGCCGCCGTGACGGGCGGTTCCGGCGTTGTTGCCGTGCTTGAAGACATCGCCGCAGCGATCGACGCCCGGTCCCTTCCCGTACCACATCGCGAAGATGCCGTCGCAGGCCGGTTGCGGGAACAGGTGCAGCTGCTGCGTGCCCCACACGGCCGTGGCGGCGAGGTCCTCGTTGACGCCGGGATGGAAGCGGATGTGGCCCGCGCGCAGGAAAGATTCCGCGGCCTGCAGCGCCGAATCGAGTCCGCCCAGCGGCGAGCCGCGATAGCCGGTGACGTAGCCGGCGGTGTTCAGCCCGGCCGCCGCGTCGCGGCTTCGCTGCAGCATCGGCAGCCGCGCGAGGACCTGGACGCCGGTCATGAACGCGCGGCCGTGCTCGAGGGCGTATTTGTCCTCGATCGACACCGTGGCCGCGCTCTTCGCCGCGCTCTTCGCCGCGCTCATCGTGCCTGCGCCCGCGACATTCGATTCCGCCGTCCGGTCGCTCCGCTCAATCTTTCACCAGCTCGAACCTGCCGTCCTTGACGGTGAGCAGCACCCGGGCCCGGCTGTCGTAGCCGGAGTGGTCCTGCTGCGTCATGTTGACGACTCCCTGCGAGGAGACCAGGTCCTTGGTGGCCTCGAGCGCATCGCGCAGCGCCGCCCGGAACTCGGGCGTGCCGGGCCTGGCGGTCCTGGCCGCCACCGGAACCGCGCGCGCCAGCAACATCCCGGCGTCGTAGGTGCCGGCGCCGAAGATCGGCGGCTTGGCCCCGAACTGGTGCTCGTAGCTGTTGACGTATTCGAGCGCGACCTTCTTCGTCGGGATGGTGTCGGCGATCTCGTCGAGCACCAGGAGCATCGGGCCGACGATCAGCGCGCCCTCCACCTTCTTGCCGCCGATCTGGATGAAGGCGCCGGTCGCCGAGCCGTGGGTGTGGTAGATCGTGCCTTTGTAGCCCGCGTCGACCAGCTGCATGTGCGGCAGCGCCGCGCCGGCGGCGACGCCGGCCACCAGGACCGCGTCCGGCTTTGCGCTGATGAGCCGGGCAACCTGGCCCGTGACGCTCGTGTCCTGGCGGTTGTAGCGCTCGTTGGCGACGATCTGCAGGCCGGCCTTCTCCGCCATCGGTGCGAACGTCTTGTACCAGCTCTCGCCGTAGGGGTCGTTGTAGCCGATGAAGCCGACCGTCTTGACGCCGCGCCTGGTCATCGCGGCGATCAGCCCGTCGCTGATGATGTCGTCGTTGGGATGGGTCTTGAAGACCCAGCGCTTCTTGTCGTCCATCGGCAGCACGACGGCCGGCGTCCCTACCGGCGCCAGCATCGGCGTGCGCGCCTCGGCCGCGAACTGCAGGACACCCATCGCGTTGGGCGAGCCGGAGGGACCGATCAGCGCATCGACCGCGTATTCGCTGACGAGCTTCTTGGTCAGCTGGACGCTTTGCGTGGGGTCGCTCGCGTCGTCGAAGGGTATGTATTCGATCGTCAGGTCGCCCGCCTTCTTCGGCAGCAAGGCCACCGAGTTCCTCTGCGGAATGCCGACGAACGCGACGGGGCCCGTGGCCGAGCTGATGACGCCGATTTTCACCTGTGCCTGGGCCGGCGCCGCGGCGGCCAGCGCGAGTGCCGAAAGCATCAGCAGAGCTCTACTACTCGTGTTCATTGCGTCTCCTGTCTCGTCGTGTCGACTGCCCAACCGGGCCGTTCGGGGTGCGGCGCCTGCAATCCGCCTATGCCGTCTTGCTGAAATCGGGCTTGCGCCCGGCCTGGAACGCGCCTATTCCTTCGCGCGCCGCTTCCGTGCACGCGCTCGCGCCCCAGGCGCGGTACCCGATCTCGAGCGCCTGCGCCAGCGTCGGGGCCGCGGCCGCTTCGCGGACCGCGGTTTCCATGATCCGTATCACCTCTGGGCTGAGAGCCTGCCCGTCGAGGGACCTGGGCTCGATGCGCTCGAACTCGGGAATCCCGATCGGCCCGTCCGGGATCCCGCCCACGCGTCCGGCGAGCTCGTGCACGCGCGCGACCGCGGCCTGCACGAGCGCGGCGCCGTCGCCCGCCAATCGGTCGATCACGCCCAGCTCGAAGGCGCGCGCGGCCGTGAGGCGATCGGCCCGGCGCAGCATGCCGTGGAAGTCGGCCGCGGCTCGCGGCCAGCGGCGGTACGGCACGACCATGGCGCCGATTCCCGGGACGATGCCCAGCGTGACTTCCGGCAGCTGCAGCCATGCTTCCTTCAGAGCGACGATGCCGTGGCAGCGCATCGCGAGCTCCAGCCCGCCCCCGAGCGCCATTCCGTTCAGCGCCGCGACGACCGGCTTTCTCATGGCGTCGAGGTGGACCAGCAGGCGCGAGCAGTCGCGCGCGTAACGCGCCGACGCCTCGGCATCGCCCAGCATCGAAGGAAAGCGGCCGATGTCGGCACCGGCGCAGAACGCGCGCGTGCCGTAGCCGGTGATGACGAAGCCCGCCACCGCCGGATCGGCCTCGAAGCGCCGGATCGCCGCGAGCAGCTCGTCGGTCATCGCGTCGTGCAGCGCGTTGAGCGCCTCGGGGCGGCGCAGCGTGAGCACCTTGACGCCGCCGGTGTCGTCGACCTGCACGTGCCGCCCGAACGCCTGGTAGGCCGCGAGCGGGCGCTTGGGACCCGGCATGCCCGGGCGCTCGGAGACGAAGCGTTGGAGGATGCGGCGGGTCTCGGTCTCGCCCAGGTCGCGCATCAGGTCGAGCGGCCCGCTCTTGAAGCCCAGCGCGAGGCGGCAGCCGAGATCGAGGTCGGCGGGATCGCCGATGCCGCGGTCGAGGATGTCGACCGCCTGGGAAAACAGCACGCCCAGCAGCCGGTCGCGCACCGCCGCCACGGTCGCACCGGCCGTTTCGACGGTCTGCCCCGGCGCGACCGTCACCCACTCGCCCACCGAGCGGAAGATCGGCGCCGGGCGGTAGTGCCCGCCCTCTTCTTCCGCCTGCAGGGTGTTGGTCTCGACGATGATCGGGTTGCCCCGGGCGAGGTTGAGCACGAAGAACGGCCCCGCGTGAACGTAGGCCGCGGCGACGCTGTCGACCTCAGCCGCGGTGGCGCGATCGAGCAGCATCGCGGCCTCGTTGCACCAGTTGTCGAACACGCGGTCCAGCATGAAGCACACGGCGTCGGCCGTCGTCAGCGGCACTTTCCCGGTCGCGGCGAAGAGCCATCGCAGCCAGGCGATGACCTCGGGGTCGGCCTTCTCCCAGGCGATCACTTCCACTGCTGGGTTTCGCCATGCCGGCGCGAAGAAGTGCGTGACCGTGGCCCGCTCCGGGTGCTCGAGCCCGGAAAACAGGCGCGCCGCCGGCAGCGAGCTGGTGTTCGAGGTGATCGGCGTGCGTGCCGGCACGACCCGTTCGATCTGGGTGAAAATGCGCCGCTTGAGCGCGAGGTTCTCGGTCGCGGCCTCGATGACCCAGTCGCAGTCGGCGAGCGCCCCGTAGTCGAGCGTCCCCTCGATGCCGGCGGTGACGGCCGCCGCCTTCGCCGGGCTCATCTTGCCGCGGGCCACCGCCTTGCCCGCGTATTCCTGGCAGCGTTGCAGGGCCCGGTCCAGCGCCGGCTGGACGACGTCGACCAGCGTGAGACGGATCTGAGGCAGGGCGCTCTTCAGGTAGTAGCCGATGTCGGGACCGATGGTGCCGGCGCCGATGATCGCGACATGGCGCGGCAGCGGCCGCTCCGGCGCCTGCAGCAACGGGTTGGCGGTCATCCTAGGCATGCGTCGCGGCTCCGCCGGCGACGATCCGCTGCCGGGACAGGCTCTCGATCTCCCCGGCCTCGAAGCCCGCCTCGACCAGCACCGCCGTCGTGTGCTCGCCGTACGTGGGCGCGAAGGCGAGCTCGGCGCGGGACCCTGCGAGGTCGACCGCCATCGGCTGCATGCGGACCGGCCGGCCGCCGGGCAGGCGGGTCGCGGTCAGCCGGTCGCCGATCGCCGGCATCGCGCGCGCAGCGGCGATGTCGTGGATCGGCGCGTGCGGGATCGCAGCCTTGCGGAAGTCGTCGGAGATCTCGGCCGTCGTCCAGCGCCGCGTCGCCTCGGCCATGTCGCGATGGATCGCCTCGCGCTGCGCGTGCCGTCCCTCGTTGGTGGCGCGCACTTCGTTTCCGACCGCGGAGAACTTCGGGATCGCGGTCAGCCGCTTCCACTGAACGTCGCTGCCGATGGCCATGTAGATGAAGCCGTCGCGCGTCGGATACACGTTGGTCGGGATGAATTTTCGGTGCTCGTTGCCGCACCGGGTCACCTCGCCCGGCTGGCAGCCGAAGTCGAGCAGCGGCAGCGTCGTGATGAGCCAGGAAGCCGCGGCCTGCAGCATCGAGACGTCGATTCGCATCCCCCTGCCGGTCTCCGCCCGCTCCGCCAGCGCATACATCACGTGGGCGTAGACCTCGTCGCCTGCCTTCAGGTCCACCAGCGGCACGCCGGAAAGGGTCGGCGGACCGTCGGCGCTTCCGGTCAGTTCCATGTACCCGACCATGGCCTGGATCACGGGGTCGTAGCCGGGAACATCGGGAAAGTCGGGGCCCATCGCGGATATGCCGGCCCAGATGAGATCGGGCTTGGCGGCGCTCAAGGTCTCGTAGTCGATTCCGAGCTGGGCATAGCGGCGCGGCATCGTGTTGCAACAGAAGACATCGACGTCGAGCTCGCGGACGAGGCGCTGCAGCACCTGCTGTCCGCGGGGCTCCTTCAAGTTGATGGCGATGGCTTCCTTGCCGACGTTCGGCGCGATGAAATAGGTGCGCCGGTCGTCGCCCGCCACCTTCGCCCCGATGTAGCGGTTCGGGTCCCCCGGAAGGCCATCCCCGCCCGGGGTCGATTCGACACGGATCACGCGCCAGCCGAGCTGGACGAAGCGAAGCGTCGCGTAGGGCAGCGACAGCGCCTGCTCGACCGACAGCACCGTGCGCCTTTTCATGCAGGCTTCCAGTCCGGCTCCGGCAGGCGGCCGTTCAGGGCGCGGTAGACCCGCTCGGGCGTGAACGGCAGCTCGCGGATGCGCACGCCCGTGGCATTGAAGATCGCATTGGCGGTAGCGGCGGCGACGCAGATGGCCGGCGCCTCGCCCACCCCCTTCGCGCCTTGCGGGCCCTCGCCGTCCATGGATTCGATGAAGGCGATGTCCATCTCGGGAATTTCCGGCGCCGTCACCAGCTTGTAGTCGCGGAAGCTCGGGTTGCGCACGACGCCGTCCTGCACCATGAGGTTCTCGGTCAGCGCGTAGCCCTGCCCCATCACGACGCCGCCCTCGATCTGGCCCTCGATGCCGAGCCGGTTCAGGACCCGGCCCACGTCGTGGGCCGCGGTCACGCGCTTCATCGCGACGATCCCGGTGTCGGTATCGACCTCGACCTCGACGACCTGCGTCGCCCACGCATATGCGGCCGAGACGTCCCCCTTGAACTGCCTGTCCTGGTGCACGCTCGGCGGCTCGTAGTAGAACGTCGTCATCACGAGCTCGGCCTTGTCGGAGAAGTGCAGATTGCGGATCAGCTTCGACAGGCCGATCATCACTTCGCCGCTCGCGGCCCTGACGACGCAGCCGCCGCGCAATTCGAGCTCGCCGGCGGCGCACTCGAATTTCCTCGCCGCGGCCGCGAGGATCTTCGCCTTGGCGAGCCTCGCCGCGCCGATGGCGGAATTGCCGGCGATGAACGTGGTCCGGCTGGCGTGCACGCCGACGTCCCAGGGCGTGATCGCGGTGTCGTTGTTGACGACCGTCACCGCCGAGATCGGCAGGCCGAGCTCCTCGCAGACGAGCTGCGACAGCACGGTTTCCGAGCCCTGGCCGATTTCCGAAGCGCCCGTGATCAGGGTCACGTTGGCGAAGTCGTCCATCTTCAGGATCGTCCCGCAGCCGTCGGATGGATAGATCTTCGCGCCGCCGCCGACGTGCAGCATCGACGCCATCCCGATGCCGCGCTTGAGATTGCCGGGCTTCCCGCGGTCGGCGGCGTTCTGCCGGAACTTGCGCGCGAACCCGCTGCGCTCGGCCGATGTCGTCAGGCACTCCTTGAAGCCGCAGCTCTTGAACACCATGCCCTGCCCGGTCGTCTCACCGGCGTCCTGGGCGTTCTTCAGGCGGAACTCGAGCGGATCCATGCCGATCGCCTCGGCGAGCATGTCGATGTGCTGCTCGATGGCGAACGTGGCCTGCAGGTTGCCGTAGCCGCGGAAGGAGCCCGCGTACGGGTTGTTCGTGTAGACGGCGACCGTGTGGTAGTCGCAGTGCGGCACGCGGTACAGCGAGGAGAAGGTCTGCATCATCACGAACGGCGTCGTCGCGCCCCACGAGGTGTAGGCGCCGTTGTCGTGCAGCGTGTGCACCTGCCGGAAAGTCAGCGTGCCGTCCTTGCGGCAGCCCGAGCGAAGGGTCAGCAGCACCGGCTGGCGCGTCGGCGAGGCGAGGAACTCCTCCTCGCGGCTGAACACGATCTTCACCGGGCGCTTCGCGGCGCGGGCTAGGAAGAGGCAGATCACCTCGAACGGGTAGATGTCGAGCTTGGACCCGAAGCCGCCGCCGATGGGCGGCTGGACGATGCGGATGCGGGCCGGGTCCATGTTCATGTACTCGGCGAATTCGCGCTTGTGCAGGAACGGCACCTGCGTGTTCGAGTACATCAGCAGGTTGCCCGAGGCGTCGAACTCCGCGATCATCCCCGACACGCCGAGGCAGCAGTGGGTCACGTAATGGAGCTTGAACGTGTCCTCGATCACGACGTCCGACTCGGCCTCGCCCCGCGCGACGTCGCCGTGGCTGTAGTCGAAGCGCATCGCCACGTTGTCGGTCTTGCCGGTGTAGGCGATCGGCATCTCGGTGCCGGGCTGCCCGTGGCCGCCGGCGGCACCGCCCGGGGGATGGATCAGCACCGCGCCGGGCTTGAGCGCCTCGGTCGCGTCGCTCAGGACCGGCAGGTCCTCGTATTCGACTTCGATCAGCTTCAGCGCCGCCGCCGCGATCTCCTCCGTGTCGGCCGCCACCGCGGCGATCTCGTCGCGCTGGCTGCGCACCCGGCCGCCCTTGAGCGGGAAGTGGTCCCTGGCGACGCCGATCGGCCGCTGGTCGGGCACGTCGGCGGCGGTGATCACGACGTGCACCCCCGGCAGCGCCCTGGCCCGGCTCGTGTCGATGCGCTTGATCAGGGCGTGGACCCGCGCCGACCGCAGGATCCTGCCGTGCAGCTGCCCCGGGAGATCGATGTCGTGGATGTAGCGCGTCCTGCCGCTCGCCTTTTCCGGCGCATCCATCTTCGGGATGCGCTTGCCGATCAGCGAATCGGGTTCGAGGGTGGCGGGCGTCTTGCCGGCGATGTCCATGGCGATCCGCCTACTCGTCGTAGCCAGCGCCGGCCGAGCCGATCGCGTCGACGATCTTCTTGTAGCCCGTGCAGCGGCACAGGTTGCCCTCGATGCCGCGCTTGATGGCGGCCTCGTCCGCGCACGCATGCTTGCGCAGCAGGTGGTCGGCCTGCACCACCATGCCCGGCGTGCAGAAGCCGCATTGAACCGCGCCGTGCTCGACGAACGCGGCCCGCAGCGTGGCGGCGCGCGGGTCGTTCGCCAGGCCCTCGATCGTCGTCACCTCGCGGCCGTCGCAATCGACCGCGAACATCAGGCAGGAGTTGACCGTGACGCCGTCGACCCGGATGGTGCAGGCGCCGCACTCGCCCTCGCCGCAGCCGTACTTGGTGCCGGTCAGGCCGATCTCGTCGCGCAACATGTCGAGCGCGCTCATGTCGGGGCGCACGCCGACGCGCCTGCGGACGCCGTTCAGGGTGAATTCGATCTCAATGCCCTGCGACATGGCTGAGCATCCTCCGGGTCATGTTGCGGATCATCTGCCTGCGGTACCAGGCCGTCGCGCGGACGTCGTCGATCGGATCGACTTCGTCGTGCGCGATCTGCGCCGCTCGTTCGATCGTCGCCTGGTCCAGGCGCCGCCCCTCCAGCGCCGCCTCGGTCTGCGGCGCGCGCACCGGCGTCGGCGCCACGGCGCCGAAGGCCACCCGCACGCCGTGCAGCAGGCCGCTGTCGATCGTCGCGGCAAGGCCGATCGAGATGGTCGAGATGTCGAGCGCGGGGCGCGCGCCGAACTTGTGGAAGTGCGCGACGTGGCGGGCGCCCGGCAGCGCAATTCGCACGCCGGTCACGAGCTCGTTCGCGCCGCGGCGGGTCCTGCCGGGGCCGGCGAAGAACGCGGACAGCGGCATGCTGCGCCTGACGAGCGCACCGCCCGACGCGCCGGCGAGCTCGACGCCGGCGTCCAGCACCAGCAGCGGGACCAGCAAGTCGCCGGCCGGCGAGGCGTTGCAGATGTTGCCGCCGAGCGTGGCCGCGTTGCGGATCTGGTCGCTGGCGAAATGGTCGCAGGCTTCGACCAGCACCGGGAGGCGCTGCCTGGCGAGGCTGCTCTCCATGATCTCGGTGACGGTGGCGAGCGCGCCGATGCGGATCTCCCCGCCCTCGAGCTCGATGCCCCCGAGCTCCGGGATGCGCCGGACATTCATCAGCCTGCGCCCGAGCGCGATGCGCCCGGCGCGGCTTTGCGGCATCAGGTCGGTGCCGCCGGCGACGATGGTCACGTCGCCGTTTTCGAGCCATTGAACGGCCTGTTCCAGGCCCGTGGGCGCGAGGTATTGCTGGATTTCGCTCAAGTCGGTCCCTCGATGATTTCTCAGAAGCGGATCGGCTCCCGGTACCTTCCGAACACCCTGACCATCTCGTTGGTCATTTCGCCGACGCTGGCGTAGACCTTGACGGCCTCGACCAAGGCCGGCATCACGTTGCGGCCTTCCTCCGCATCCGCGCGCAGGCGCGCCAACGCACGCGCGACCGCGGCGCCATCCCGCCCGCCGCGGACGCGCTCCAGCGCCTCGATCTGCCCGGACGCATCGTCCTCGCGGTACGGGTGGAACTCCACCGCGTGCTCCTCCGGCTGCTCGTTGCGGTAGCAGTTGACGCCGACCTTGCGGAACCTTCCCGACTCGATGTCGCGCTGCATCTTGTAGGCCTGCGCCGAGACGCTGGCCTGGATCCGGCCTTCGGCGACCAGCTTCACGATGCCGCCCTCGGCATCGGTCTGCGCCATGATCTGCTCCATCTTCCGGCGCATCTCGTTGGTCATCGTCTCGACGTAGAACGAGCCAGCGAGAGGATCGACCGTCTGGCACAGGCCCATCTCCTCGATCAGCAGCTGCATGGTCCGCAGCGAGATGCGCGCCGAGTGCTCGGTGGGGATCGTGTAGGCCTCGTCGTACGAGCACAGCGCCATGGTCTGCGCGCCGGAAAGCGCCGAGACCAGCGCGTAGTAGGCGCCACGCACGATGTTGACTTCCGGCTGCTCGAAGGTCAGGCCGCCGCCGCCGCCGCCCGCGATCATGCGCATCCACATCGAGCCCGGCTTCTCGGCGCCGTACTGCTCCTTCATGATCTTCGCCCACAGGCTGCGGCCGGCGCGGAACTTCGCCACCTGCTCGAAGATGTTGCCGTAGATGTTGAAGTTGTACGACAGGCGCCCCGCGAACTCGTCGACCGGAAGGCCGCGCCTGACCGCCTCGTCGGCATAGGCCCTGGCGATGCAGAAGGCGTACGCCATCTCCTGTGCCGGCGTCGCGCCCGATTCGCGGATGTGATAGCCGCACACCGATACCGGCGTGTACTTCGGCGCCTCGCGGGCGCAGTACTCGATCGTGTCGCCGACCAGCCGTATCGAAGGCTCGACCGGGAAGATCCACGTGCCGCGGCCGATGAACTCCTTCAGGATGTCGTTCTGCGCGGTCCCGCGCAGGCGCTTGAGGTCGTAGCCCCGCTTGTCGGCCAGGGCCAGGTACATCGCGATCAGGATCGCCGCCGCGCCGTTGATGGTCAGCGAGACGGTGATCCGGTCGAGGTCGATGCCGTCGAAGGCGATCTCGAAGTCGCGCAGCGTGTCCACCGGCATGCCGACGCGGCCGACCTCGCCTTCCGCGAGCGGGTCGTCCGAATCGAGGCCGATCTGCGTCGGCAGGTCGAACGCGACGTTCAGCCCGGTCTGTCCGTTGGCGATCAGGTACTTGAAGCGCCGGTTGGTGTCGCCCGGATTGCCGAACCCGGCGTACTGCCGCATCGTCCACGGCTGCTTGCGGTACATCAGCGGGTGGATTCCGCGCGTGTACGGATAGGCGCCGGGCTCGCCCACCATGCCAAGGCCGCCGCTTCTCTCGACGTCTTCGGCCGTGTACAGCGGTTTGACCTCGATGCCGGACTCGTTGAGGACCGGCCGGATTTCCGCTTCGTCCCGAGGGCCGCGATCGTTCATTCGGCGTGCTCCCGGATGTAGTCCACGATGTCGTCGAGCCTCGACCCGGTCGGGAAGATTCCCTTGAAGCCGAGCTCTTTCAGCGCCGCGTGATCCTGCCGCGGCAGGTTGCCGCCGATCATCCAGAGCTTGTCGGTGAGGCCGTTCGTTTCGAGCAGCGGCTTGAGCTTGCGGCAGAACGGCAGGTGCGAGCCCGCCAGGCTCGAGAGCGAGATCACGTCGACGTCCTCCTGCACGGCGATCCGCGCGACCTGCTCGGGCGTCTGCCGAAGTCCCGTGTAGATGACCTCGAACCCGGCGTCCATCATGGCGCGCGCGACGATCTTCGCGCCCTGGTCGTGCCCGTCGAGGCCCGGCTTCGCGAGCAGGACCCTGATCCTGCGGCCCGGCATGCTCACGAGGACATCTCCTTGGCGATGACGAGCTTCAGGATCTCGCTCGTTCCGCCGCCGATCAGGGTGAAGCGGACGTCGCGCAGGTAGCGCTGAACCGGGTATTCCATCGCGTAGCCGTAGGAGGCGAACACGCGCGCCGCCTTGTCGCAGACCTCGGCCGCGGTTTCGGTGGCGAAGAGCTTGGCCATCGCCGCCTGCTGGTGATAGGGCCTGCCGGAGTCGCGCAGCCACGCCGCGAAATGGACGAGGTGCGTCGCCGCCTCCAGCTCGGTGGCCATCTCGGCCAGCTTCATCTGGATCGCCTGATGGCGGTTGATCGGCTTGCCGAACTGCCTGCGCTCGCCGGCGTAGCGCACCGCGTCGGCGAGCGCCGCGCGCGCGACCCCCAGGCCCATGGCCCCGGTGACGATGCGTATCTCCCCGAGGAGTTTCCTCAGGTGCGCCTCGCCGTCGCCCTCTTCCTTCGACAGCCGGTGGCCGTCGGGGACGAAGCATCCGTCGAAAGCGACTTCGGAGGTCGGCAGGGCCCAGACGCCCATCTTGTGGATCTCGCGCCCGACGGTGACGCCCGCGAAGCTCCTCTCGACCAGGAAGATCGTGAGCTTGCGTTCCTCGCCGGCCCTGGCGAACACGGTGAAGAAGTCGGCCACGGGCGCCGAGGTGACCCAGGTCTTGCGCCCGTTCAGCACGTAGCCGCCGCCGGCCCGCCTGGCGGTCGTGGCGATGGAATCGAGGTCGGAGCCGGCGTCCGGCTCCGTCATGCAGATGGCGCCGATCTTCTCGCCGCGCAAGGCCGGCTTGAACAGGCGCTCGACGATGTCCGCATTGCCGAGCCGGTGCAGGAACTCGGTGCCCATCAGCGACTGCATCGCCACGGCGCCCGCGAGCGACATGGAACCTCGCGCCACCTCCTGCAGCGCGAGGCAGAACTCGGTCAGCGCCATGCCGCTGCCGCCGGCCTCCTCCGGATAGCGCATGCCGAACAGGCCCGTATCGGCCAGCTCCCGGAACAGGGCGCGCGGATAGGCCTTCGCCTCGTCGAGCGCGGCGGCCTGCGGAACGATCCGCCGGTCGCAGAAGCGCGCGAAATTGTCGCGCACGGCGCGTTGATCCGCGGTCAGCTCGAAGTCCATCGCAAGTCCGTCGCTTCAGGCCGACTCGCAGCCGCCGTCGTAACCGTACTGGCGCCGCGCCGCCTCGAGCGAGATCACGCCGTTGCGGATCTCCTCCTCCAACAGCCGGCGGTCGCGTTTGCCGGGGTCGCCGTAGCCGCCGCCGCCGCCCGCCACCTGGTGATAGACGGTGCCCGCGGGAACGCCGGCGATGATGTCCTTGTTCCTCGGCACGACGGTGCGGCCGTCCGGGTACTGCAGGCGGATGAAGTTGAGCCCGCCGCTGCCGCCGCCGAACAGGCCGAAGGCCGGCTCGAAGTCGCCGTCGCCGAAGGTGACCAGCTGGGTGTCGTCCGAGCCGATGCGGAAAACCGTCTCGACCCCCAGGCCGCCGCGCCACTGGCCCGGGCCCGCCGAGTCGGTGAGCAGCTCGTGCCGGATCAGCGTGTGAGGCGTCTGCTGCTCAAACATCTCGTAGTCCTGGTCGAGCACGCCGCCCGAGGCGTCGATCATGCCGATATGGTCGTAGCCGTCGGTGCCCTGCATCGCGCCCGAGCCGCCCTTGAGGCCCATGAAGCCGATGTCCACGTACTTCTCGCCGCGCTTCGGATCGATTCCGGTGGTCAGCGAGGCCAGCAGGTTGTTCCAGCCCGCGGTCACGCGGTCGGGCATGACCGGCGCAAGCGCGCGCTGGATCGCGTCCGCGTTGGGCGGGCACAGGTGGTTGCCGAAGGTGGTGGCTTTCGGGTAAGAGGCATTGAGGATCGTGCCGGCCGGAATTACGATCTCGATCGGCGCCAGCATGCCCTCGTTGTGCGGGATGTCCGGATTCACCATCTGCAGCAGCGTCAGGACGGTGGCCGAGGCACTCGAGGTGAAGGTGCCGTTGACGAAGCCGTTCGTCTGCGGGTCGGTCCTCGAGTAGTCGAACCGGATGCTCCTGTCCCTGACTTCGATGTCGACACGGATCGTGAACTTGCTTCCCGGGTGCCGGCCGTCGTAGTACACGTAGCCTTCGCCGGCGTAGCTGCCGTTCGGAATCTTGGCGATCTCCGCTTCCATCATCCTGCGCGTGGCGTCGAACAGCGCCTGCTTGTGCGACTCGTAGCTCGCGGCGCCGTACTTGCCGAGGAGCTCCAGCAGGCGCCGCTCGCCCACCGTGCAAGCCCCCATCTCGGCCTTCATGTCGTGCTGGACGATGTCGAGCCGGACGTTGGCGAAGATGAGGCCCCAGACGTCCTTGCGCAGCCTGCCCTTCTCGACCACCTTGACCGGCGGGATGCGCAGGGCCTCCTGCCAGACCTCCACCGCGTTGGGGTTGTAGCCGCCGGCGACGTTGCCGCCGATATCGGCCTGATGGCCCTTGACCGCCGTCCAGGCGACAAGCCGGCCCTCGAAGAAGACGGGCTTGAAGACGGCGACGTCGTTGTTCTGGTTGCCCAGGCTGAAGACGTCGTTGTGGAAGATCACGTCGCCGGGATGCAGGTCGTCGCCGAAGAATTCCCGGATGTACTTGCAGACCGGCGCCAGCGAGAAGGCGAGGATCGGCAGGTTCTCGGTCTGCTCGAGCATGTTGCCGTCGCCGTCGTACAGCCCGGTGACGTAGTCCTTCGCCTCGCACAGGATGGGCGAGCGCGTGGTCCGCTCCATCGAGATGCTCATCTCGTCGGTGATGGACCTGAAGGTCCTGGCATAGACGGACAGCAGGATCGGATCGATGCGGCCGGTGGTCATACGAGCGCCTCCTTCTCGCGGTCGAGGCACGAGCGCACCAGGTCCTCGCGCCCTTTGCGGAACAGCGCGAAGGAACCGTAGCCGTCGACCACGCAATCGAAGGAGCTGCTCACGAAGATCGCCGTGGTCTCCTCCTCGATCATCGCCGGGCCGTCGATCCGGTTGCCGGGACGCATCCGATGGCCGTCGTAGACCGGGACCTCGGCGAACTTTCCGGTCTCCGGGATGTAGGCGCCGCGCCGGCCCTTGAACGCCGCGCCGGCGTCGACGCCGACCCAGGTCTCGCTCGCGTAGAACGGCTTCGCGGTGAGGCCGATCGCTTGCACCCGCACGTTGATGATCTCCACGGGGGTACCTTCCTGCTCCAGCGAATAGCCGTACAGGCGGTTGTGCTCGGCGTGAAAGGCGCGCGCGATCGCGGCGGCATCGCCGCGATCCACCCGGTCGCGCGCCACGGTGAACGACACCTCGTGATACTGCTTGATGTATCGGCAGTCGAGCTTCAGGTCGTAGCGGTGGCGCGCCGCGTCGACGTGTTCCTCGTCGAGCTGCGCCGCGCCCAGCGCCGACATCTCGTCGACGATCGCGCCCAGCCGGACCCAGTCCGTCGCCTCCAGCCGGGCCACGAAGGTCCGCACGAAGTCGTGCTTGAGCTCGCCCATCAGCATGCCGAAGGCGCACAGCACCGATGATTCGCGCGGGACGATCTGCAGCGGGATCTCGAGCTCGCTGCAGATCAGGCAGGAGTGGATCGGACCTGCGCCGCCGGCGGGAATGAGCGGGAATTCGCGCGGGTCGAAGCCGCGCTTGATCGTGACTTCGCGCACGCCCTGGGCCATGTTGTTGCAGGCCACCCGGTACATGCCGGCGGCAGCTTCCTCGACCGAGAGCCCCATGGGCACGGCGATGTGGCCCTCGATGGCCCGCCGCGCGGCGCCGACGTCGAGCTTCATCCGGCCGCCGGCGAAGAACTCCGGATCGAGATACCCGAGCACGAGGTTGGCATCGGTGGTGGCGGGAAGCCGGCCGCCCTTGCCGTAGCACGCGGGACCCGGATCCGCGCCGGCGCTCTGCGGTCCCATGCGCAGCATCCCGCCTTCGTCGAGCCAGCCGATGGAGCCGCCGCCCGCGCCGATCGTGTGGATGTCCAGCATCGGCAGCGCGATCCGGTGGCGCGCGATCTCGCCGTCGTTCTTGATCATGGGGCTGTCGACGGCGAGCGAGGCCTCGAAGCTGGTGCCGCCCATGTCGGTGGTGATGCACCGGTTCTGCCCGTGGGGCCGGACGTAGAACAGGCCGGCGCCCGGGCCGCCGGCGGGACCCGACAGCAGCGTGAGCGCCGCCTTTTCGCGCGCCAGCTGCGGCGAGATCACGCCGCCGTTGGACTGCATGATCAGCAGCAGCCCCTTGAAGCCGACGCCTTTCAGGCGCGCGACCAGCTGGTCGAGGTAGTGGTTGAGCTTGGGTCCGACGTACGAGTTCAGCGCCGTGGTCGACACCCGGTCGTAGAACCGTATCGAGGGCAGCAGGTCGGTCGAAACCGACAGGTAGGCACCGGGCATCTCCCGCCGGACGAGCTCGGCCGCGGCCCGCTCGTGGGCCGGGTTGGCGAAGGAGTTCATGAAGCAGATCGACACCGCCTGCACGCCCTCGCGCTTGAACAGGTCGACCGCCCGCTCCACGTCGCCGAGGGCGAGCGGCGCCGTCTCCACGCCGTCGCGGTCGAGCCGGCCCTCGACGCCCGCGCGCAGGTAGCGCGGAACCAGCGGTTTGACGTTGGTATAGCGGTTGTTGTACTGCTCCTCGCGGATGCCGCGCCGCATCTCCAGCGCGTCGCGCACCCCCTGGGTCGTGATCAGGCCGCACTTGGCGCCGGTTGCGGTCAGCGTGGCGTTGGTGGTCACGGTCGTGCCGTGCACGATCGTGTGGATGGTCGGGGCGAACGCCTCGAGCGTCAGACGCGGGCTCATGGCCGCGGCGATCTCCGCGAGGCCGTTCATCACGGCGATCGAGGGGTCGGCCGGCGTCGACAGCGTCTTGAAGATCGCCGGCCCGACGCCGTCGCGGGCGACGACCAGGTCGGTGAAGGTTCCCCCGACGTCGATTCCGATCTTCAGCGTCATCGCGTCTGCTCCGTCGCCGGGATGTCCGGCCGGCTGCGGTTCTGGGTGATGCGGCGCACTTCGTCGCGGCGGATCTTGCCGAGAGCGGTCTTCGGCAGCTGGTCGACGAACAGCACCTCCTTCGGATGCTTGAAGCGGGCGATGCGGCCGTCGAGAAGCTTCAGCACGGCCGCGGAATCCAGGCGGCACGGCGGCCGCGGGACCACGACGGCGACGACGATCTCGCCCCAATGCGCGTCGGCCTTCCCGACCACCGCCGCCTCGGCGATGTCGCCGCACTCGGTGAGGACGTTCTCGATCTCCGCCGGATAGATGTTCTCGCCGCCGGAGATGATCATTTCCTTCTTGCGGCCGTCGACGAAGAGATACCCGTCGCCGTCCCAGTGGCCCATGTCGCCGCTGCGGTACCAGCCGTCGGAAACGGCAGCGGCGGTGAGCTCGGGCGCATTGAAGTACCCGCGCATCAGATTCGGCCCCTGCACGTGGATCTCCCCGGTGACCCCCGG
This sequence comes from uncultured Burkholderiaceae bacterium, assembly GCA_964512305.1. Taxonomy (GTDB): domain Bacteria; phylum Pseudomonadota; class Gammaproteobacteria; order Burkholderiales; family Burkholderiaceae_F; genus CAZEIW01. The sequence continues at coordinate 24,199 of CAZEIW010000023.1, forward strand.
GGCGGCCGCGCGCCCGAGGTCGTCGACGATGCGCACGCGGCAATGGGCCGCCGGCCGGCCGGTCGAGCCGACCTTGCGCGCCGCATCCTCGACCTTGAGATACGCGGCGATCGGGCAGGTTTCGGTCGAGCCGTAGACCTGCACCATCGGCACGCCGCGCGCGTGCACGGCCTGGATCAGCCGCTCCGGGACGATGCTCGAGCCGATGCTGAGCATGCGCAGGCTCGAGATGTCCGCGCTCGGCCATCGCGGATGGCTCATCATCGTGTCCATGACGGCGGGCACCACCACGCTCAGCGTGATCCGCTCGCGCTCGATCGCGTCGAGCGCCATCGCGGGATCGAACTTGGGGTGCAGCACCACGGTGCAGCCGGCCTGCAGGGCGGGCGTGGTCAGTATGTTGAGACCGCCGACATGGAACATCGGCAGGACCGTCAGGATGCGATCTTCCGCCGTGAGTCCGTGCATGTCGGCGCTGTTCGCGGCGTTCCAGGCCACGGCCTCCTGGGTCAGCACCACGCCTTTCGGTTTGCCGGTCGCGCCCGACGTGTAGCAGATCAGCAGCGCCGAATCGCCGCCGACACCGGAATCGCGCGGCGCCGGGCCGCGCGCGCCGGCGAGAAACTCGCCGTAGGACGTCCAGCCCCGCGGCGCAAGCGACGCCCCGGCGAGGGCCACCGGCGTCGCGCCGGCCAGGCCGCCGCGCAGGGCTTCGATCTGCCCGATGAAGGGCGTCTCGACGAACAGCACGGACGGCGGGCACTGCTTGAGCATCTGCTCGTGCTCGGGCCCCGCCAGGCGCCAGTTGAGCGGCATGAACAGGACGCCCAGTTTCGCGCAGGCGAACAGCAGGGCGAGCATCTCCGGGCTGTTGAAGCCGAGGTAGGCGACGCAGTCGGTCCGCCCGACACCCCGTGCGGCCAGCGCCGAGGCGAGCTGCTCCACGAGGGCCGCCAGGCCGGCATACGACAGGTCCCGTCCCGGAAAGCGGATCGCCGGCTTGTCGGGCGTCAGCCCGGCATTGCGGTCGATCCAGTCGGAAACGCCCATGCGCTGGTCCCCCATTGCCTCGCCGGTCGCACCGCCGGGTGCCGGCTCGTCCCTTACGGTCACTTCGACGCGTCGCCGACCTGCAGCACGACCGCCATCGCCGTGTCGCCCGCGGCGCATCCGACGAACAGTCCGTAGCCGCCGCCGCGCAGCACGAGTTCCTCGATCAGCTCGATGATGGCGCGCGTTCCCGTCGGGGCCTGCGGATGGCCCCACACCAGCGAGCAGCCGTAGTTGTTCATCGACATCAGGTCGACGCCCGTCTGCTTCGCGAAGAAGATGTCGTTCACCGCGAACGGGTTGTGCGTCTTGATCGCCGACAGCTGGCGGACGCTGCGCCCGGCCTGCTCCAGCGCGCGCTGCGCCGCCGGGAGCGTGGCCTCGGGCATGTTCGCGAGGGCGGCCCGCCCGAGACCGAAGCCGTGCAGCCGCACGGCGATCGCGGGGTCGGCCGACAGCTGCCGGGCCCTTTCACGTGTCGTGACCACGAGCGCCGCGTTGCCGTCGGCCGGATGCGTCTGGCCGCCGAACGTGACCGTGCCACCCTCGATCACCGGTCTCAACGCCGCGAGGCCCTCGGGCGTCGACCGGCCGACGCCTTCGTCGCCCTGCAGCGTGGCCACGGTCTTCCTGAAATTCGGCGCCGGGACCTCGAACGGCAGTGTCATGAACCGCCTGAGGAAAGCCGAATCGTCGGCCTGCGCCGCGCGGTACTGCTCCTCGCGCCGCAGCACGACCTCGTGCTGCTGGGCGGTCGTGATGCCGTGGCGGGCTGCGACGTTCTCCGCGGTCTTCACCATCGAATGACCGCCTAGCGGGTCGCAGCCGAAGTTGTCGAGCACCCAGTCCTCCGCCGCGCCGGTGCCGCCCGGGCCCTTCGGGTTCGGGTAGTAGACGTGCGGGCCGTTGGACGTGCGATCGCAATTGATCACGAGGGCGGTGCTCGCCATGCCGGCCTCGATCTCCTGCGCTGCTGCAAGCAGGGTGCGAACGCCGGTGGCGCAGGCCTGCATCAGCGTCGGCCCGCCCGCCTGCGGTGCGCCGGCCAGGCCCATCAGCCACGGCATCCCGTAGAACGAGTGCTTCTGCGGCACCGAGATGCCGAGCACCCCGTAGTCGAACACCGCAGGGTCGATGCCGCGCTTCGTCAGCTCGCGGCGGGCGACGTGAGCGCCGAACTCGATGCTGTGCAGCCCCGCGAGACTGCCCTGCCAGCGCGCGAACGGCGTGCTCCAGTAGGCACCGTAGGGAATTTCGGCCTTGTAGTTCATGTGCCCTGCTTCCGCGCTGTTTCCGCGCCGTTTCCGATACCGATGTCTATGCGGCCTCGGGCCCCATCAGGCCGACCGCCTCGATGAACGCCCGCTTGGCCTCGGTCAGGTGGTCGCGCATCGCGGCGCCCGCGGCCTCGCCGTCGCCCGCCTCCAGGGCATTCGTGATCCGCTTGAGGCCCTTGAGCACGATGTTGCGGACCCTGGGGCTCCCGAGCGTCAGCGCGCGGATCTGCTGCATGTGGTCGGCGTACTGCTCGACGACCTTGACGAGGCGCTGGTTCGGGACGAGGGCGAGCCAGGCGGCCCGGAATCGCACGTTGGCCTCGCGGAAGGCGTCGGCATCGCCGGCCTTGTGGGCGGCGGCGGCGGCGGCCAGCGCGTCCGAGATCGACTTGCGCGCGCCCTTGTCGGCAGTCAGGCGGGCGATGTCGCGGACCGCGGCCGGCTCGATCAGGAACCGGATCTCGTAGATGTCTTCGATGTCGTCGAGCCCGAGTGCCGGCACGACGAAGCTGCGGCCGTCGGAGGCGAGCAGCCCTTCGCTTCCGAGGCGGGCGAGCGCCTCGCGCACCGGCGTGCGCGAGACGCCGAGCTGCGCGGCGAGCGACACTTCCTGCAGCGTCTGTCCGGACCCGATCAGGCCGCTGCGCAGGTTGTCGCGCAGCGTCCGGTAGACCTGGTCGCCCAGCGAGACCGGGCGGTCGACGGGCTTCAGCGCAGGCGCCACGGACCGATCTCCATCAGATTCTCACGCCGAGGCGATAGCCTTCGTGGATCGCCGCGTCCAGGCCGCGGGCGATGACGGCATCGCCGGCACCGTGCAGCTCGTCGACCATCCACTGGAATTCGTGGAAGACGTCGTGGTTGGGCCTGCGCGGGCCAGCGACGATCACCGTGTCGGCGCCCACAAGCGTCTCCTCGCCCTTGGCGCTGCGGACCAGCGCGCCATCGAGCGACACCTTCACCAGCCGCGTCGAGGTGAGCGTGCGGATCCCCAGCTCTTCGACCCAGGCGGAGTGGCGCCACTTGAACGACGGCATCACGTCGCCGGCGATCCGCTTGTCCTCCTCGACCAGGACCACCACGTGCCCGCGCTTCGTGAGCGACTCCGCCAGCGTGAGGCCGATCTTGCCGGCGCCGATCATCACGACCCGGGCGCCCGGCGCGATTGTGCCGCGGGCGACATCGAGGGCATCGACCAGAAGCCCGGCGCCCTCGACGTAGCGGTAGTGCTCCATGTCGGTGCGCGCGCCGGCCGCCACCAGGCAGGCGTCGTACTGGTGCAGCACGCTGCGCATGAACTTGGCGTTCGCCTCGGTATTGAACCTGACCTCGATGCCGAGCTTCTTCGCCATGACCTCGTAGTGCCGGACCACGCTCAACAGGTCATCCGGCCTGGCGAGGTCGTTTCCGGCGTAGCCGAGCAGGCTGCCGCCGATCCGGTCCGATTTCTCGAACACGGTGACGTCGTGGCCGCGCTTCTTCGCCGTGATCGCGGCCTCCATGCCCGCCGGGCCGGCGCCGATCACCATGATTCGCTTCTTCACCGCGGCCGGCGTGATCCGGTACTCCGGCTCGACCTCGTGACCCAGGGCCGGGTTCATCGTGCAGGTGTACGGCAGGTCGCGGAACAGGCGCGAGAGGCAGTTGAGCGATCCGATGCAGCGGCGCGCCTCGTCCAGCCTGTCTTCCGCGGCCTTGTGGATCAGTTCCGGGTCCGCCAGCAGCGGGCGGCAGACCTCCCAGAAGTCGAACACGCCGTCGCGTATGCACTGGTCCGCCATCACGGGATCGGGCAGGCGGTTGCCGAACGTGATGAGCGTGTCGGGGAAAAGGCTCTTCGCCTTGGCCGACAGGTAGTTCCAGTGACCCGGCGGGACGTCGCGGCCGATCGATGACTCGGGCGCCTCCTGCCAGCCGACGGTGACGGAGATCATGTCGACGCCGCAATCGACCGCCTGCTGCATCAGCTCGAAGCAGTCGTCCTCGCTGTTGCCGCCCCAGCGATCCATCAGCTCAGCGCCGTTGAGACGGATCACCAGCGGGTTTTCGGGCGTGGCCTGCTTGATCGCGTCGATCAGCTCGCGCATGAAGCGGCCGCGGTTGTGCAGCGAGCCGCCGTATTCGTCGGTGCGCTGGTTCGTGAAGGAGGAGTTGAAGTTGGCCAGCAGGTAGCCCATGAAGCTGGTCACTTCGGTGCCGTCGAAACCGGCGCGGACGGCGCGCCGCGCCGCCTCGGCGTGCTGCCGGACGATGCCCTGGATCTGGTCTTTCGTGACTTCGCGCGGCGGGCGGAAATGAGGCAGGGTCTGCGGAACCACGGAGGGCTGGATGCAGTAGCCGAGGTCGATGCCGCCGTAGCGCCCGGCATGCAGGATCTGCTGGATCGCGATGCCGCCGGCGTCGTGGATGTACCCGGCGATGGTCTCGAACTGCGGCAGGAACTTGTCGTCGAAAATGGCGACCTGGCGGAAATACGCCTTGCCTTCGCCCAGGGGGTCCGGGTAGGCGCCCTGGTTGGTGATGATGCCGCAGCCGGTCGAGGCGATGACGCGCGTGCGGGCGAGCTCGCGCGGCGTGATGTGGCCGTCGCGCGCGTTGTAGTTCGAGACGCAGCAGGCCCCGTACTTGATCCTGTTCCTGGTCGCGAACCTGCCGAGCCGGCCTGGCTGGAACAGGTGGCCGAGCTTCAGTTCCCCCGGTTTGACCGTCACGCCCATCTCCCCTGCCCGCAGCGCTTCCTCAATCGGGAACGACAGCGGTGACTTCGATCTCGACCTTCGCGCCGGGCTCGACGAAGCCGGCCACCTGCACCGCCGTCATCGCCGGAAAATGGCGGCCGATGATCTCGCGGTAGACCTCGCCGATCTCGCGCAGGCGCGCGTTGTACTCGGCCTGGTCGGCGACGTACCAGTTCATCCGCACGATGTGTTCCGGCCTTGCATCGCCCTGCGCCAGCACGGCCACGACGTTCGACAGCGACTGCCGGACCTGGCCGACGAGGTCCCCGGTGCGGAAGCATCCCCGCTCGTCCCAGCCGACCTGCCCGGCCACGAACACCATCCGGCCGCGCGCGCCGATGCCGTTGGAGTACCCCTTCGGGCGCGCCCAGTTCGCGGGGTTCAGTATCTCCATGGCTCAGCCCATCCTCATCGATGCGTCCGGCGCCTGCCGGGCGCTGGCGCGCCGGTAGGCGTCGAGGCGCGCCCGGGCGTCGTCGGGGATCGGTATCGACTTGAAGGTCTCGAGCGACAGCGTCACCAGGGTGACGGCGCCCTTCAGGCACAGCTGGCCTTCGACCTCGCCGGTGACCGCGATCGAGATCGATGCGCGGCCGAATGCTTCCAGGTGCAGCGTGAGCGCGAGCAGGTCGCCGATCCTCGTCGGCCGCACGAACTCGCAGCCGACCTTGACCGAGGGAAACGCGACCTTGCGCTCGCTGATCAGCCGCGCGTAGCTGATGCCGATCCAGTGATCGAACCAGTCTTCGACCAGGGCCTGGAACATGTCGAAGTACCGCGGGTAGTACACGATCCCCGCCATGTCCGTATGCATGAACCGGATGGGGTACTTCGCCGTGAACGGCGCTTCCGGGCCGCTGCGCTCGGAGTCGCGCTCATGGATGGGCTGCCCGGCGGACACCGTATACATAGCGTGGACACTGTATACATGGCGTCGACGCCGGCACGGACCTGCCGCGCCGGCGTTTGATCCCGGTCAATGATCGGCGCCTGGGCCGAACGGCAATGAGACGCGTTTCGTCCCGACACCCGACCGGGCAATCAATCGGGCAGGACGCAATCCCCCAGGGCGACTTCGCCGCCGCCGGTGACTTCGGCGTACACGCCGAGGTCTGCGTGCCCGAACGCCTTGCGCAGGGCCGCCGGCACGCGCGCGTCGCGGACCGCGGTCGACGGATTGACCTCCGTCGCCGCGCACCGCTCGGTGCGCGACACGACGTGCAGGCGGGCGCCGCCGAACGCAAGCTGCGAGTCCACCCAGCCGAACTCGGCCCACGCGGACGCGCCATCGATGTAGAAGTTCGCCCGGAAGCGGGCCGGGTCGAGCGCGACACCCATCGCTTCCTCGAGCGCGCGGATGCTGGCCAGGTTCACGACGGAGACGTACTTGTACGTGCCCGCATTCGGCCTTCGGCTCGCGTTCGAGAGCGTGTCGGCTCCTGCGTCGACCACCCTGGGCGCGCGGGGCATCGTGTCGCGCAGGAACACGGCGAAGAACCGATCGATCGATTCGCGGCCCGCGGCTTCGGTGATCCGGGCGCGCAGAAGCAACCGGCCGTCGCGCTCGATCGTCAGATCGCCGCTCGCTTCGTCGAACCGGGTCTGCAGCTGGGCCAGCTTCTCCTCGCGCATCAGCATCACGAAGTGGGTCTTGGGCAGCCACTCGAACCGGTCGGAGTCAAAACCGGTTTCGGCCCGCGCGAGCGCGAAGCGCCGATCGTGCGGCAGGCACTCGCCCGGCGTCAGCGCGACACGCACCATGGGCTCGGCGCTCATCCCTTTCACCGGGTAACGACAGATTCTCGTGACGCTAATCGACATTGCCGGATCCGCCGACGGTCTTTTGCATGAAAAGGCTGAGCGGATCATCCGTGTAGTCCGCGAACGGTCCGCAGCGAACATAACCGGCGCGGGCGTACAGCCCAAGCGCCTCCGGCTGGCTGATGCCGGTCTCGAGGCGGACGGTTCTGCAGCCGCGCCGCACCGCCTCGGCTTCGAGGAAGGCCAGCACGGCCTTCCCGACGCCGTGCCCGCGGCCCTGCGGCCGGACGTACATGCGCTTGAGCTCGCCGACCCCGTCGCCAAGGACCATCGCGCCGCAGCCGAGCGCGAAACCTTGGGGGCCCCGGGCGACCGCGAACAGGACGTTCGGCCGGGCCAGCGCCGCGATGTCGATGCCGTGATTGCTCTCGGGCGGATACAGTTCCGCCAGGTAGGCGTCGAGCTCGACGATCAGCGCGACGATCTCGGGCTGTTCCGGTCTCTCGAGGGTGATGTGCATCGCGCGCGGACGATAGCAGACGCCCGGCGACGGACGATGGACCTCCGTGGTCCGGCAGGGAAGAGCTTAGCCGGCGCCTGCGCGGAGCGCCCGCGCGCGCGTCACGCCGATTTCTTGACGGCGCAGGTGCTCAGCCCGAGCACGCTGTAGAGCGGGCAGGTGCCGACGGCGCCGGTGACGAGCGGCACCACGCCGATCCAGCCCCACGCGCCGATCGTGCCCATCAAGGTGAGCGCGATCAGCGCCACGCCCACGACGATCCGCAATACCCGGTCCAGCCCGCCTTCGTTGGTCTTCATTGCCGCATCTCCGATGAGGTGATATCGGCTCGATTGCAGCATCGGCGGCGCGCCGCGTCTGTGACCTCGGTCACAGAGGTTCGCCGGGCGCTTGATTCAGGTCAAGCCGCCGGCCTGGCGGCGCAGCGCATCCGCATCGAGCACGTCGATGTGCTCGCGCTGCAGCGCGACCAACCCCTGCTCGGCGAATCCCTTGAGCAGGCGGCTGACGATCTCGCGCACGCTGCCCAGCTCGTCGGCGAGCTGCTGATGCGTTGCGCGCACCGTCGGGCCGCGCTGCAGGAGCAGCGCCGCGAGGCGCTGGTCGAGCTTGCGGAAGGCGACCTCCTCGATCAGCTGCATCAGCGCAGCGATGCGGTCGGCGAACAGCGCGAACACAAAGCGCCTGAAGGCCTCGAATTGAAGCAGCGGCGCGAAGCGCGGCGCCGGCAGCAAAGCCAGCAGGGTCTCGCTCTCGGCCACGCCGCGCGCGTTGTAGGCGCTGGCGCCCAGCAGGCAGCCGGTCGTGATGATGCAGCTGCCGCCGGGCGCGACCCGGTAGAGCGCTAGCTCGCGCCCGCTCGGCGCGGATTTGGAGACCCGGATCGACCCGCGCACCACGAACGGAAACCCCGGGCAGGCCTGGCGTTCGTCGAACACCGCGGCACCGGCAGGCAGCTCGAGCCACTGCAGCGCCGCAAGCAGCTCGGCGCGCGCCGCCGCGGGCAGCTCCGCCAGCACCGGATAGCGCTCGAACAGCTGCTCGGACAGCGCGCCGCCGGAACCCATGATGCGCGGGACGTCGGACGGATCAGGCGGCGGGCACCGGCGGCCGCGGCCGGGTGACGCGCGCCGGGTTGATCTTCGGTTGCAGCAGCGTGCCCTTGCGCGCGCGATGCCCGAGGTGCGACTCCAGATCTTCGCCTGCGACCTCGAGCGTCTGCGGCTTGCCGCTGCGCTGCGACGTCCCGGTGACGACCACGCCGGCGGACCCGCAGCTCAGCGCGGCCACCAACCGCTCGCCTTCGTCGAGCCCCATCAGCATGACGCCACGCCCCCCTGCCGGTTGTGCCTTGATCTCGGCCGCCTCGAAGACGAGCATGCGGCCTTTCTCCGACACGCAGGCGACCCGGGAGTCCCTGGCGGCATCGACCAGCGCCGGACGCAGCGGTTCGGACCCGGCGTCGACCGTGATGAACTGCTTGCCGCCCTTCTGGCGCGACAGCAGGTCGCCGAGCTGGCACGCGAAGCCGTAGCCGCCGCTGGTCGACAGCAGCACCGGCGCGTTCGCCGCGCCCGCGACATACGCGACCAGCCGGGTCCCGGACTCGAGCTCGATCATCGAGGTGACCGGCAGCCCGTCGCCGCGCGCCGACGGCAGCTGCGCCACCGGCACCGTGTAGCAGCGGCCGTTGCTGCCGAGCGCGACCAGCTGGTCGACGGTGCGGCATTCGAACGCGTCGTAGAGCGCGTCGCCGGGTTTGAAGCCGAACTGGCCGGGGTCGTGCCCGTGCCCCCCGCGCGCGCGCGCGAAGCCGCGCTCGGACACGACGACCGTGACTGGCTCGTCGAGTACGCGCGCCTCGACCACCGCCTTCTCGGCGGCCTCGATCAGCGTGCGGCGCGCATCGCCGTACTTGCGCGCGTCCTCGTCGAATTCCTTGCCGACCTGACGCTTCAGCACCGCGTCCGAGTCGAGCAGCTTGCGCAGCGAGGCCTCGTCCTTGCGCAGCTCGGCGAGCTCCTGCTCCAGCTTGATCGCCTCCAGGCGAGCGAGCTGGCGCAGCCGCATCTCGAGGATATCCTCGGCCTGCCGCTCGGTCAGCTTGAAGGCCTTGATCAGGTCCGCCTTCGGCTGGTCGGAGTTGCGGATGACCTTGATCACCTTGTCGACGTTCAACAGCACCAGCTGCCGGCCTTCGAGCACGTGGATCCGGTCGAGCACCTTGTCGAGCCGGTGGCGGCTGCGCTTGCGCACGGTGTCGACCCGGAACTCGACCCATTCGCGCAGGATCTCGAGCAGGGGCTTCTGGCGCGGCCGGCCGTCGCGGCCGATCATCACGAGGTTGACCGGGTTGCTCGCCTCGAGGCTGGTGTGCGCCAGCAGCGTGTTGACGAACTCCTGCCGGTCGACCTTGGCGGTGCGCGGCTCGAACACGAGGCGCACCGGCGCTTCGCGGCCTGACTCGTCCCGCATCGACTCGAGCACCGACAGCAGCACCTGCTTCAACTGCTGCTGCTCGGGGCTGACCGACTTGCGGCCGGCCCGCACCTTCGGGTTGGTGAGCTCCTCGATTTCCTCCTGCACCGTGCGCGCCGACACGCCGGGCGGCAGCTCGTGCACGACCAGCTGCCACTGGCCGCGCGCCAGCTCCTCGAATCGATGGCGCGCGCGAACCTTCAGGCTGCCGCGCCCGGTTTCGTAGATCGCGCGGATTTCATCGGACGACGAGATGATCTGCCCGCCGCCGGGGAAGTCCGGTCCGGGCACCTGCTCGAGCACCTCGTCCAGGCCCGCCTTCGGATCGCGCAGCACGGTCTGCGCCGCCTGCACGATCTCGCGCAGGTTGTGCGAGGGGATCTCGGTCGCCATCCCGACCGCGATTCCCGCGGCGCCGTTGAGCAGCACGAACGGCAGCCGCGCCGGCAGCAGGCGCGGCTCGTTCTGGCTGCCGTCGTAGTTGGGAGCGAACTCGACCGTGCCCTCGTCGAGCTCGTCGAGCAGCAGCCGCGCGATGGGCGTCAGGCGGGCCTCGGTGTAGCGCATCGCCGCGGGCGGATCGTCGTCGCGGCTGCCAAAGTTCCCCTGGCCGTCGATCAGCGGATAGCGCAGGGAAAACGACTGCGCCATTCTCACCATCGCGTCGTACGCGGCCTGATCGCCGTGCGGGTGGAACTTGCCGATCACGTCGCCGACGACGCGCGCCGACTTCACGTGCTTGGCGCCGGCGACCAGGCCCATCGCGTTCATCGCGAACAGGATGCGCCGCTGCACCGGCTTGAGGCCGTCGGCGACGTCGGGCAGCGCCCGGCCCTTGACCACCGATACCGCGTAGTCCAGGTAGGCGCGCTGCGCGAAGCGCGCGAGCGTCAGCGCTTCCGGCGCGTCTGCGCCGGGGCCGGGCGGAAACAGGTTCTGCTGGTCGGGCATCGGAACGGGCCACCGGAAGGGAGCCGGCGACGGGCGGCGCGGATGTTACCGCGGATGCCCGGCGGGCACGAATGGGCGCCGCGCGCCCGGGGGGCGGACCGGCCGGCGCGCGGCCGGTCAGTGCATCAGCGAGCGCTCGCGGCCGATGCCGCCCTGGTCGGCAAACACCTTGAGGAAGTCCTCGGCGCTCATCGGCCGCGCGAACAGGAATCCCTGCGCCGAATCGCAGCCAAGGTGCTGCATCCAGGTCTGCTGCGCCTGCGTCTCGATCCCCTCGGCGGTGACGCTGATCTGCAGGCCGCGCGCCATCTTGATCACCGCCTTGACGATCGTGAGCGTGCGCGCGTCGCGCATGCACTCGACCGTGAAGCTCTGGTCGATCTTGAGGCGATGGATGGGCAGGACGCGCAGGTGCGTCAGGCTGGAGAACCCGACACCGAAGTCGTCCAGGACGATCTTCACGCCGGCGGCGCTCAGCCGCTTGAGGTTCTCGCTCGACACGACCGACTTCGTGTCGAGAAATGCCGTCTCGGTCACCTCGATCTCGATGTCGCCGGGCGCCACGCCGAACTCGCGCAGGCACGCCAGCGTGCGGTCCACGCTGCCGGGCTGGCTCAGCTGCTCGCCCGACATGTTGATCGCGACCGGCGGCACATCGAGCCCGACCTGCTGCCACATCTGGCGCTGGCGGCAGGCCTCGCGCAGCACCCAGTCGTCGACGCGGATGATGAGGCCGCTCTTCTCGGCGATCGGAATGAACTCGGCCGGCGAGATGTCGCCCTTCTCGGGATCCTTCCAGCGCAGCAGTGCCTCGGCGCCCACCACCTTGCCGTCGGCGAGCGACACCAGGGGCTGGTAGAACAGCCGGAAATCGCGGGGATCGAACGAGCGCAGGCGCTGCTCGAGCCGCACCCGCAAGGCGACGCGCCGCGAAACCGCTTGGGTGCAGAACTCGTAGGTGCGCTTGCCGCGTTCCTTCGCTTCATACATCGCCGCATCGGCGGCGCTGAGCAGCGAATCCAGCCCTATGCCGTCCTGCGGGAACAGTCCAATGCCGACCGACGGCGTGACGGAGACTTCCAGGCCCTGGATACGCACCGGCTGCTGGATCGACTCGATCAGCTCGCGCGCGACCTCGGCGGCGGCCTCCGGACGAGGCACGTCGACCAGCAGCGCCACCAGCTCGTCGCCACCGCGCCGGCCGACCAGGTTCGGTTCGCGCACGCGCTCGCGCAGGCGCTGGGCGACGATCGCGAGCATCTGGTCGCCAACGTGGTGTCCGTAGCTGTTGTTGAGCAGCCGGAAGTCGTCGAGGTCGAGGTAGAGCAGCGCGCAGATGCGCCCTTCGATGTACGCGCTCGACAGCAGTTGCTGCGCGCGATCGTCGAACGCCTGACGGTTCGGCAGCTGCGTCAGCGAGTCGTAGCTCGCGAGCCTTTCGATCGACTCCTGCGCGCGGACCTGGTCGGTGATGTCCTTGCCGAGCCCGCGGTAGCCTCGGAACGCTCCCGCGGCATCGAAGATGGGCTCGCCGCTCGACAGGTGGTAGACGACGCTGCCGTCGGGGGTCCAGCGGCGCATGATCAGGTTCTGGAACGGCTGCCGCGCCTCGAGCGCCGCCTTGTGCTCGTCCCAGGTCGACGGCTGGACCAGCTCGCCCGGCAGGTCCCAGCGGTGCTTTCCGAGCACGTCGGCGACGGGCACCATCAGCCGTCCGTTGCGGCCGAGCCGCAGCGCAGTGAAGCGCAGCGACTCGTCCATCTCCCAGTACCAATCCGACGACAGCTCGATCAACGCGCGCAGCCGCGCCTCGCTCTCCGCCGCCTTGACCAGCAGCGCTTCGCGGTCGGCGGCCCCGCTGGCATCGGCGCCCGAGCGCCGCACGCGCATCGCGGCCCACCACGCCAGCAGTCCGGCGGCCAGGGCGGAGCCCGCCGCGAGCAGCAGCCACAACGGCCACGCCGGCCACACGCCAGGATCAGACATCGGCTTCGGCCTCGTGGCCGTGCTCTTCTAGCCAGGCCCTGCGCGAAGGCGCCTCGGCGCGCCCCATCAGCATGGTCATCGTGTCGGTGGTCGCCTTCAGCGCGATCTCGCCCAAGCCGATCGGCAGCAGCCGCCGGGTGTCCGGGTTCATCGTGGTTTCCCACAGCTGGGCGGCGGTCATCTCGCCCAGCCCCTTGAAGCGGCCGATCTCCCAGCTGCCGGGCCGCACGCCTTCGTCGACCAGCTTCTCGAGCACCGCATCGCGCTCGGATTCGTCGAGGCAGTACAAGCGGCGCGCGGGACGCTTGCCCTGCGCGGGGGCGTCGATCCGGAACAGCGGCGGACGCGCGACGAACACGCGTCCCGCTTCGATCAGGCGCGGAAAGTGCCGGAAGAACAGCGTGAGCAGCAGGACCTGGATGTGCGCGCCGTCGACATCGGCGTCGGCGAGGATGCAGATCTTGCCGTAACGCAGCCCGCCCAGGTCGACTTCGTCGCCGGGTCCGTGCGGATCGACGCCGACCGCCACGGCGATGTCGTGCACCTCGGCGTTCGCGAACAGCCGGTCGCGCTCGACCTCCCACGTGTTGAGCACCTTGCCGCGCAACGGCAGGATCGCCTGGAACTCCTTGTCGCGGCCCATTTTGGCGGAGCCGCCGGCCGAATCGCCCTCGACCAGGAAGAGCTCGTTGCGATCCAGGTCGGTCGACTCGCAGTCGGTGAGCTTGCCCGGCAGCACGGCGACCGCCGAACCCTTCTTCTTCTCGATCTTTTGCGCCGCGCGCACGCGCGCCTGCGCCTGCCGCACCGCAAGCTCGCCGACCCGGCGCCCGTATTCCGGATGCTGGTTGAGCCAGAACTCGAGCTGCGGCCGCACGAACGAAGCCACCAGCCTCACCGCGTCCCGGCTGTTCAGGCGCTCCTTGATCTGCCCCTGGAACTGCGGATCGAGCACTTTTGCCGACAGCACGAAACTGGCGCGCGCGAACACGTCCTCGGGCAACAGGCGGACGCCCTTGGGCAGCAGTCCGTGCGCCTCGGAGAATGCGCGCACGGCGTTGAACACGCCTTCACGCAGGCCGGCTTCGTGCGTGCCGCCGGCCGAGGTGGGAATCAGGTTGACGAACGACTCGCGCGTGAGCGCGCCGTCCTCGGTCCAGGCCAGCACCCAGCGCGCGCCTTCACCCGGCGCGAAGGATTCGTCGTCGCCGCTCGCGTAACCCTCGGCCTCGAACAGGGGAACGACCGGCTCGGCCGCGAGCGTACCCGCCAGGTACTCGTTGAGGCCGCCGTCGAAGCGCCAGCTGCGCCGCAGGTCCCCCTTCTCGGTGGCCAGCGTCACCTCGGTACCGGGCATCAGCATCGCCTTGCTGCGGAGCAGGCGCTCGAGCTCGTCGAGCGGCACCTGTGCGCTGTCGAAGTACTTGCGATTCGGCCACGCGGTGACGCGGGTGCCGCTCGGCTTGTCGCCGGGGCCGGCCGGGCGGGACTGGAGGCCGGCCGCCACCTCGCCATCCGCGAAGCCGATCGTATGCACCCGGCGGTCCCGCCAGACGGTCACGTCGAGCCGGCTCGACAGGCCGTTGGTCACCGATACGCCGACGCCGTGCAGGCCGCCCGAGAACGAGTAGGCGCCGCCTGCGCGCTTGTCGAACTTGCCCCCCGCGTGAAGCCGCGTGAAGACGATTTCGACCACCGGCGCTTTTTCCTCGGGGTGCATGCCGACCGGAATGCCGCGCCCGTCATCCTCGACGCTGACCGCACCGTCCTTGTGCACCGTGACGTCGATCCGCGTCCCGAAGCCGGAGAGGATCTCGTCCGACGCGTTGTCGATTACCTCCTGGATCACGTGCAGCGGGCTGTCCGTGCGCGTGTACATGCCCGGGCGCTGGCGCACCGGCTCCAGGCCCTTGAGGACGCGAATCGAGGCTTCGCTGTAGTCGCCGGCGGCGACCGCGCGCGTGCGAGTGGCGCTCAGTGGCAACTCCGATCGTCGTCAACCACGGGACTTGTCAATCCGGAGCCTCGTTTGTGTGATCGCGCCGGGACGGGGATTCCCCAGGCGGCAGGAGCGGATTTTATCCACAGAGCATGTGGATAAGATAGCCGCGCGAGCGCCCAAATCGTGCGTGGGCGCGGACGATCCTGAGTTGCCCACTCGTTAGGCAGCCGGGTCTGCGGCGCCACCCGCGCCTGGCCGGCGGGCGTCCTGACCACCTCCGGGGGGCGCCTCGTATACTCCGGCCGCGCGGCTCCCCGTAGCACAATGGATAGTGCACGCGCCTCCTAAGCGTGAGATCCAGGTTCGACTCCTGGCGGGGGGACTTGGGAAGCGCGGGAGGATCGGCTGCGGGAAGGGCTGCGCCACTCGCCGTACCCCTCCCGCGGCCATGACAACTGTCCCTTCGCGCGCACAAGAGTGCGGCGGCCGCCGCCGGTGCCGGCCGGGTCAATCACCTCATCGCGTCAGTGGGTACGGTCGGCTGCCCGCAAATGCGTCGCCGACTCAGAGGCGAAGGAAGTGGTTCCGGTAGTGCCGCAGCTCGGCGATCGACTCGTAGATGTCGGCCAGGGCTTCGTGGCGGTTCTTCTTCTCGAACGCCCGGTGCACCGACGGGCTCCAGCGGCGCGCCAGCTCCTTCAGCGTGCTGACGTCGAGGTTGCGGTAGTGGAAGTGGGCCTCGAGGCGCGGCATCCAGCGGGCCATGAAGCGGCGGTCCTGGCAGATCGAGTTGCCGCACATCGGCGACTTTCCGCCCGGCACGTGCCGGGCGACGAACTCCAGCAGCAGGCTCTCTGCCGCGACCTCGTCCAAGGTCGAGGCGCGAACCCGTTCGGTCAGCCCCGAGCGGCCGTGCGTTGCGCGATTCCACGAGTCCATGCCGTCGAGCACGGCGCCGACCTGATGCAGGACCAGCACCGGCGCTTCCGCGACGACATCGAGCCCCGAGTCGGTGACGACCAGCGCGATCTCCAGCACGCGGTCCGAATCCGGATTCAGGCCGCTCATTTCCATGTCGACCCAGACCAGATGGTTGTCGTTCGGCTGCGCCTCGAGGACGACTTGCGAACCGGACGCCGTTGCGGCCGTGCCCGGCGCGGCCGCGCCTTGGGCCCTTACCCCCGGACCATTCGTCCTTTGCACCTGTGCCATAATTTTTCCCGCTGCCGCCCTTCCCGCATGTCGTTCGTACCTCGGCGGCGCGACGGCCGGCTCCGGGCGCGATCGCGCCCGATATCGACACCGGCCGATTCTCGACTGCTTTCGACCGTCTCTTTCGGCTGCCCGTTCGACTGTTCTGTTCGATTGTCTCATTTCGGAAGCGCGCTTCAAAAGTGTCGATCGCGACTGCCTTCACGTCGGCTTTCCTCGCACTGCTGTCTGTCAATCTGGGGCTGAAGTACTGGCTGGCGCGGCGCCACATCAGGCACGTGGCGGCGAACGCCGGCGCCGTGCCGCCGCAGTTCGCCGATTCGGTGAGCCTCGAGGCGCACCACCGTGCCGCCGCGTACACGATCGCCAAGCAGCGCATGGCGATGCTCCAGGCCTCGGTCGGCGCCGGACTGCTGCTGGCGGCAACGCTGCTCGGCGGCTTGCAGCTGATCACCGACGAGGCCGGACGCCTGCTCGGCCATGGCTTCGCGTTCCAGTTCGCGGTGGTGGCGGCGGTGGTCGTGATCGTGAGCGTCGTCGACCTGCCGTTCGAGTGGTACCGCCAGTTCCGGGTCGAGCAGGCGTTCGGATTCAACCGGATGACGGCGGGGTTGTTCATCGCCGACACGCTGAAGTCGCTCGCGCTGGGCATCGTCATCGGCGGGCCGCTGCTGGCGGTTGTGCTGGCGCTGATGGCGCACGCCGGGTCCTGGTGGTGGGTCTACGCGTGGCTGGTGTGGGCGGCGTTCACGCTCGCGCTCAGCGTCCTGTTCCCGGTGCTGATCGCGCCGCTGTTCAACCGCTTCACGCCGTTGGCCGACGGCGCGCTGCGGCAGCGGATCCAGGACCTGCTCGCGCGCACCGGATTCACCAGCAGCGGCGTCTTCACGATGGACGGGTCGCGCCGGTCGAGCCACGGCAACGCGTATTTCACCGGCCTCGGCGCCGCCAAGCGGATCGTGTTCTACGACACGCTGATCGAACGGCTGCAGCCGGCGGAGATCGAGGCGGTTCTGGCGCACGAGCTCGGTCACTTCCGGCTGCACCACGTCACCAAGCGGCTGCTGTTGACGCTGGGCTCGAGCCTGTTCCTGCTCGCGCTGCTGGGGTGGCTGGCGCGCCAGGGCTGGTTCTACCGCGGTCTCGGGGTCGAACCCGTGCTCGATGCCGGCAACGACGGCGTGGCGGTGGTGCTGTTCCTGATGGTGGTGCCGGTGTTCACGTTCCTGCTCGCGCCCATCGGCAGCCTGCTCTCGCGCCGGCACGAGTTCGAAGCGGACGCGTTCGCCGCGGGCATGTGCTCGCCATCGGCGCTGGTCGCCGCGCTTGTCAAGCTGTACCAGGACAACGCGACCACGCTCACCCCCGACCCGATCCACTCCACCTTCTACGACTCGCATCCGCCGGCGTCGATCCGGATCGACCGCCTGCTGGCGCGGGCGCGCCCGGCCGGCGCGGCCTGAGGCGTGATGGCCGCCGCGCCGGCCGCCGCGGCCGACCAGCGCCGCGCGGACACCGCGCCCTTGCATCGCGGGCGCGTGGTGGCCGGCTTCGGGCGGCGCTTCGCGGTCGAGCTCGACCGCGGTACCGAGATCGAAGCCGTGCGGCGCGGCAAGCGCGGCGATGTCGTGGTCGGCGACCTCGTCGGCTGCCGGCTCGCGGAAAGCCGGCAGTCGGTGATCGAATCGATCGAGCCGCGCGAGAGCCTGCTCTTCCGCGCCGACGCGGAGCGCTCCAAGCCGCTCGCCGCCAATGTCGGCCAGGTCGCCGTCGTGTTCGCGCCGCAGCCGCCGTTCAGCCGCGAGTTCATCTGGCGCGCGCTGCTCGCGGCGCGCGCCGCCGGCATCGACGCCATGGCGGTGCTGAACAAGACCGACCTCCCCGACTCCGGCGCGGAGGCGGTGCTTGCGCAGCTGGCGGCGCTGGGCGCGCGCACGGCTCGCATCTCCGCGCGCGCCGAACCCGCTTTCGCCCGCGCGACGCTGGGCGCGCGCTTCGAGGGGCGCGCGACGCTGCTCGTGGGCCAGTCGGGGATGGGCAAGTCGACCCTGCTGAATCTGCTGATCGGCGCCGGCGCGCGCACAGGCGAAGTGTCGCCGCGCGGCCAGCGCGGCCGGCAGACCACGACGGCATCGCGCTGGTACCGCTACGGCGATTCGGGCGCGATCGTCGATACGCCGGGCTTTCACGAATTCGGGCTGGAGCACCTGGCCGGATCCGACCTCGCCAGGTTGATGCCGGACCTCGAAGCCCGCCTCGGTGCCTGCCGCTTCGCGGACTGCCGCCACTTCGACGAGCCCGGTTGTCCGGTGCGGGAAGCCGTCGCCGCGGGGACGATTGCCAGCGAGCGCTACGCGTTCTATCGTGCGCTGGCCGATCCGAAAGCCCGATGAAGCTGCTGCTGCGCTGCGACCACCTGCTGCATGCGACGCACACCGCCAACGTGCTGCGCGCCGCCGGCGTCGCCTGCGAGGTCCGAAATACCGCGCTTGCCGGCGCGATCGGCGACATTCCGTGGCTCGAGTGCGCGCCGCAGGTCTGGATCCTGCGCGACGGCGACGAGGCGCTGGCGCGGACGCTGCTGGAGGAACTCGCGCAGCCGGTGCCGGGCGGGTCGTGGCGATGCTCGCGATGCGGCGAGTCGCTCGAGCCGCAGTTTGCGGCCTGCTGGAACTGCGGGGCGATGCGCTAGCTTCAGCCGAAAGTCGCCACCACCGTCAGCAACAGCAGCAGGATCAGCCAGAGCACCAGCGCCCGCCAGGCGAGGCCGACGGCCGAACGCAGCGCATTGGCATCCGGCTCCGCGAGCCCTGCGCCCTCCAGGCCGCGCTCGTCGAAGAACTTCGCCGATTCGGCCGCGCTGACGATCCGGATTCCGAGCGCGCCGCTGGCCGTGCCGAGGATCAGCGCGCGCGAAGTCGGGATCTCCGGCGCCGACGCATGCGTGACGCGCCGCCAGCAATAGAGCGCGCCCTCGAAGTCGCCGACGATCGCGAAGCCGAGTGCGGCAAGGCGCGCGGGCAGCCAGTCGATCCAGAAGAACGCGCGCTGCGCGAAGGCGCCGAAACGGTCCGGCGGCAGGCTCGCGTCGCCGTCGGTCGGCGGCCGGTTCCAGCTCCGCGCCACGTAGTCCGACAGCCGGTAGAGCACGGCGCCGATGGGCCCCGGCAGCAGCACGAACCAGAAGAACACGCCGAATACGTGGCGTTGCGACGCGAGCAGGCCGAACTCGATCGACTGGCGCACGATCTCGGCCGTATCGAGGTCGGTCGCGTCGAAATCCGGCTCCGAAGAGCGCTTCCAGGCGGTCAGCTCTCGCCGCGCCTGGTGCAGATCGCCCTGCGCGAGCGCGGTCTGGATCAGCGTCACGTGATGGCTGAAGTGACGGAAGCCGAGCGCGAAGAACAGCACCAGCACGTCGATCGTCAGCCCGGCGAGCCAGTGGATCGAGCGCGCCAGCGCGTAGGCGACGCCGGTTACCAGCATCGCGCCGCCGACCACCAGCAGCCAGGCATAGACGCCGTGCCTCGCCTTGCCGGCGTTCAGATTGCGCGCCGCACTGTCGGCCAGGACCGCGGCGCCCGAATACACCGGATTGAGGGCCGGCATCGCGTGCACCTGCTCCAGCAGCAGCGTGATGACCAGCGCTAGCCAGCCCATGACGCATCCAGGAATCGGTACAGGTTGCGCAGCATCGCCGCGGTGGCCCCCCAGATGAAGTACTCTTGCGCGCCGCCGCTTCCGCCGGACCGGTACGGGATCGCGTAGATCCACCGGCGCAGATCGGAGCTTGCGGGCCCCGCGGACGGCAGCTGCGGGCGCAGCCGGCGCTGATGGTTCGCCGGATCCATCAGGAACGAGAGCGGAACCTCGAACGCCTCGTCGACCTCGAACGGATCGGGCCGCAACGAAGGCGGCGGCGACACCAGCGCGACCACCGGCGTCACCGCGTAGCGGGTCACCGTGACGTACTCGGGCATCGTGCCGAGGACCTCGACCCGCTCCGGCTCGAGGCCGATCTCCTCGCCCGCCTCGCGCAGTGCGGCCTGCACCGGCCCGGCGTCGCGGGCCTCGATCCGTCCACCCGGGAAGCTGATCTGGCCGGCGTGATCCTGCAAGTGCTGCGTGCGGCGCGTCAGAAGGACCTGCAGGCCGGCCTCGCGCAGCATCAAAGGCACGAGCACCGCTGCCGGACGCGCAGGCCCGCCGGCAAGCGCCCGGTCGTCGGTGCTGATTTCGGGCGTCCAGGCGCCGATCGCCGCGAATCGCTCGCGCAGCGACTCGGGCGTCAGCCGGGCGGGCGCGATCGCCGGCCCCCGCTCCCGCGGATCGTCGAAGCCCGGGTCGAGCGGAAGCGATTCCGGATCGAACGCCAAGCGGCGCGGCGGCGGCTCGGCGCCGCCGGCGCCCGGACCGCGGGTCGCGCCAAAGCCGGTCATGTGTCGCGGGCGGACCCTTTTCGGGCCCGGCCGTGCGCCGATCAGGACTCGCCCTTGGACTCGAGCTTCTCGCGGATGCGCGCGGACTTGCCCGAGCGGCCGCGCAGGTAGTAAAGCTTCGCGCGGCGCACATCGCCGCGGCGCTTGACCTCGATCGAGGCGATCGACGGCGAGTAGGTCTGGAACGTGCGCTCGACGCCCTCGCCGCTCGAGATCTTGCGCACCACGAACGAGCTGTTCAAGCCGCGATTGCGGCGACCGATCACGACGCCCTCGAAGGCCTGGACGCGCTTGCGCGTGCCCTCGACCACGTTGACGTTGACGATCACCGTGTCGCCGGGCGCGAACTGCGGAATCGTCTTGTTCGCGGTCAGGCGCGCGACTTCTTCCTTCTCGATCTGCTGGATCACATCCACTTCTTTTCTCCTTCTGCCATCATGGCGTGGCCTTGTTCTTGCGGGGAAAGTCGTGCGCTGCCGCACGCCGCCCCCGCACTTCGTTGCCACCCCAGAGGATGGGGTTCCGTGTCAACCCCGCCGCCGGTGCTTTCGGCATCGCCGGCGTTCCCGCCGCGATGCTCGCCCGCACCCGGGCGGGTATCCCGCGCGTCCACGCGCGCATTCTTTGCTTCCGGGCGCCGTGCGCCGGCTGCAGGCGGCACGCCGTGCTGCAGCAGGTCCGGCCGCACGCGGCCGGTTCTCGCAAGCGACTGCTCCCTGCGCCAGTCTTCGATCCGGGCATGGTGGCCCGACAGCAGCACCGCCGGCACGCCCAGCCCGCGCCACGATTCCGGCCGCGTGTAATGCGGCACGTCGAGCAGTCCGTCGACGAACGATTCGTCCTCGGCCGATTCCGGCTTCAATGCGCCCGGCAGGTGGCGCACCACGGCATCGATCAGCGCCATCGCCGCGACCTCGCCGCCGGACAGCACGAAATCGCCGATCGACACTTCCTCGTCGACGAAGGTCTCGATGAAGCGCTGGTCGATCCCTTCGTAGCGCCCGCACACGAGCACGAGGCCGGTACCTTCGGCGCCCGCGGCGGCAAGCCCGCGGACGCGCACGTCGTCGAGCGGCACGCCGCTCGCCGAGAGCGCGATCACCCTGGTGCTTCGGATGCCGGCGGCGCTCTGGGCCGCGCGCGCCGCGTCGGTCGCCTGTGCCAGCGGCTCGGCCATCAGCACCATGCCGGGGCCGCCGCCGAACGGCCGGTCGTCGACGGTCCGGTGCGCGTCGTGCGTGAAGTCGCGCGGATCCCAGGTCGCCAGCTGCCATCGGCCCTCGGCGTGGGCGCGCCGCGTGACGCCGTACTGCGTCAGCGCGGAGAACATCCCGGGGAACAGCGTGATCAGATCGAACCGCACCGCCCTACTCCAGCCAAGCCGGATCCCAATCGACGTGCACCAGGCCCCGGTCAGCGTCGACGCCGTCGACGAAAACTTCGACCACCGGGACCAGCAACAACTTCGCCCCGCCATCGGACTCGACTTCCAACAGGTCGTGCGCCCCGCTGCCCCGCAGGCCGCGCACGATTCCCAGATCGACCCCGGCCCGATTGATCACGTGCGCCCCGATCAGATCGACCCAGTAGAACTGCCCCTCGGCGAGCCGCGGAAAGTCGGACCGCGACACCGCAATTCTGGCACCCTTCAGCGCCTCTGCCTGTTCGGGAACCTCGCAACCCCGCCATTTCGCCACCAGCGCGTCCGCGTGACGCTTCACGGTCGTCACATCGAGCAGCCGGGCGCCGCCGCTGGGGCCCGCGCCGGCATTCAGCGCGTGCGGACTGGCGAGGAGCCACCACCGCCGGCACGTCCGCAGCGTCTCGGCCTCGGGCGAGTAAGGCTGCACGCGGGCCCATCCGCGCACGCCGTAGGCGCCGCGAACGACGCCGAGTTCGATCAGGTCGGAGGGCGGATCGCCGGCGAGCCCCACCGCTGACCCGGTCACTCCGAAGGCGCGCTCGCCTCCGCCGCAGCAGGCTCCACGCCGGCGCCGGCCTGCGGTTGGGTCCCGAACTGCTTGACCAGTCTCGCCACGGTCGGGCTCATCTGCGCGCCAACGCCGCGCCAATAGCCGAGCCGGTCGGCCGCGACGCGGAATTTGACCTCGCCTTCGGACGCGACCGGGTTGTAGAACCCGACGCGCTCGATGAAGCGGCCGTCACGCGCGCTGCGCGACTCGGTTGCGACGATGTTGAAGAACGGGCGTTTCTTGGCACCGCCCCGGGCCAGCCGGATCACGACCATCGGATGTCCTGGAATCCCTATTCGTTCGCGCTGCGTGCAGGCACCGGACGTGGCTGGGCGGCGCGCGGAGAACTCGAGAGTTTATCCTGCCACCGCGTCATGGGCAAGGCGAGAGCGTCCGGGATGCCCATGCGCCCGGCATCGGCTTTTCGGCGCGATCGCGCATATACTGTATATAATAACAGTAGCGATCCGCCACCCGCTGATGTTGACGAGCCGTTGACGAGCCGACGATGAGCACCACCGCTTCACCCCGCGTGCCAATCCACCTCGTGGACCTCAAAGGGCGCGGCGCGCGAACCAACCGCGACTCCAGGTTCGACGCGCACGCGCACGACGTTGACGTCGAGTATCTCGATCACGCCGCCGGCGAGCCCGACAGCCCCACGCTCGCGACGACCGTGACGGAAGAGCGCGCGCGCTCGATCATCAGCCGCAACCAGTCTCCCGACATCGGCTTCGACCGCTCGATCAACCCCTACCGCGGCTGCGAACACGGCTGCATCTATTGCTACGCGCGGCCCAGCCACGCCTACCTCGGCCTTTCGCCCGGCCTCGACTTCGAAACCCGGCTGTTCGCCAAGACCAATGCCGCCGATCTGCTCGACAGCGAGCTGCGCAAGCCCGGGTATTCGCCGGCGCTGCTCGCGCTCGGCGCCAACACCGACCCCTACCAGCCGATCGAGCGCCGGCTGCGGATCACGCGCGCGGTGCTCGAGGTCCTGCAGGCGTTCAAGCATCCGGTCGGCATCACGACCAAGTCCGCGCTGGTCGCACGCGATGTCGACCTGCTGGCGCAAATGGCCGCCGAGAACCTGGCGAGCGTGTTCGTCTCGATAGGCACGCTCGACAACGGCATCGCGCGCACGCTCGAACCGCGCGCCAATTCGCCGGCGCGCCGCCTCGAGGCGATCCGGCGCCTGTCGCAGGCCGGCATCCCGACCGGTGTGATCGTCGCGCCGCTCATCCCGGCGCTGACCGACCCGGACCTCGAGAAGGTCCTCGAGGCCGCCGCCGCGGCCGGCGCCACGATGGCCGGATACACCGTGCTGCGGCTGCCGCTGGAAGTGCGGGACCTCTTCGTCGAGTGGCTCAAGGCGCACTACCCCATGCGGGCCGCGCACGTGATGAGCCTGGTGCGGCAGATGCGCGGCGGCCGCGACAACGACTCCGAATTCTTCTCGCGCATGCGAGGCGAGGGCGCGCTCGGCGACCTGCTGCGGCGGCGCTTCGACATCGCGTGCCGGCGCTTGGGGCTCGATCGGCAGCGACGGGAGCTGGACACGACCCGGTTCCGCGTGCCGGCGGCGCCCGTCGCGCAATTGACGCTGTTGTGATCGGGTGGGCCGCGTCAGCCGCGGACCAAAGAGCAGGTGTCATCCCCGGGCGCAGTCCCTGGGATCCACGTCGGTGCCTACTGCACGCGCTTCCTTCCGCGCCGACCCCCGGGTCAAGCCCGGGGGCAGGCTTACGGATGGCCGGGACAAGCCCGGCCATGACGGTGCTAAGGGCGATCCAAAAGAGCAGGCGTCATCCCCGGGCTTGTCCCGGGGATCCACGTCGGCGTGTCGGTACGGCGCCGAAGTCTCAGGAGAAATCCTTCGCCAGGGCAGCTTGCACCTCCGGCGCGATCCTGTCGATGCGCACGTCATAGCAGGGATGGTCGATGCCGAGCGCGACCGGCTCGCCGCGCTTGAACTGGGCGATGGCGGCCGGTGGGAGCTCGAATCGCAGGAAATGCACCGACGAGGTCTTTCCCTCGGTCGCGCGGTCCAGGTCCTCGTCGGCGATCGCGGCCACGCGCGGCTGCGTGCCGACCTCGATGTAGACGCGACTCTCGATTCCGACCAGGCGCGCCAGCTCGCGGTCGCGCTCGGCGGGGTCCTCGTACTCGATCATCATCGTCGCCTTCAGGTTGGTCCCGTCGGGGATCAGCGGGTTGTACGCGTCGAGCTCGTCGCGGATCCCGTCCTCCTCGAAGGTCTTCTCGACGCGCAGCATCTCCTGCACCTGGTAGCGGATCGTCAGCTCGTCCTCGAAGATCAGCGTGACGTGGGGACCGACATGAAGCTTGCGGTGCTTCTTGTGCGCCATCACGCGGGCGCGGAACCCGTCGCGCTCCCGCGCGTACGCCTCCAGCGTCAAAAGACTGTCGCGCGATATCCTGCTCATGTCGCTGCTTCCTCCGGCTCAAGGCCGTACGCGATGCGCACCAGCGTGAGCGGATGCGCGAGGCGCGGCGTCGGGGCCGCGCCGGCGCTGCCGGGGGGCGCCAGCTGGCCGATCCCCTGCTCGATGTGATGTCCCGCGAGCTGGCAGTCCGAGCTGATGTAGTCCGGCGCGCCTGCGGCCATGCCGCGGAACACGGGGCGGCCGATCTTCATGGCACCGGCGTGGTACTCCTTCTTGACTCCCCAGGTGCCGGCGTGCCCCGAGCAGCGCTCGACCGTATCGACCGTGGTCCCGGGCAGCCACTTCAGCACCTCCTCGGTCTTGCGCCCGACGTTCTGGACGCGCGAGTGGCAGGGCACGTGGTACGAAACCTTGCCGAGCGCGCGCTTGAAGTCGGTCTTGAGCAGGCCGTCCTTGTGGCGGGCCACCAGGTACTCGAACGGATCCCACATCGCCTCGGCGACCGCCTTGACGTCGGCGTCGTCGGGGAACAGCAGCGGCAGCTCCTGCTTGAACATCAGCGTGCACGACGGGATCGCGGCGACGATCGCGTACCCGGCGCGGGCGAGCGGCGCAAGCCGCGGGATGTTGACCTCCTTCAGGTGCCGCACGCCCTCCAGGTCCCCCAGCTCGAGCTTCGGCATCCCGCAGCACGCGTGCTTTTCGACGATCACGTGCGGGATCTCGTTGTGGGCCAGGATCCTCAGCAGATCGAGACCGATTTCCGGCTCGTTGTAGTCGACATAGCAGGTCGAGTAGACCGCGACCTTGCCCGGCGTGCGGCTGCCGTCGCGCACCGGCATCGAGGCGTCGGGACGCGCCACGGCGGCGAACTTCGTGGGCGCGTACTCGGGCCGCCACGCCTGGCGATCGACGCCCAGCAGCTTCTCCGCCGCGTACCGCCCGGCGGCGCTCCGGTTCACCGCATTGACCGCGCGCGTGACGACCGGGATGCCGGCGAACCGCCCGAGCCCGTCGGTCGACGACAGCAGCCTGTCGCGACGCCGTGCGCCGCCGGCGCGGAACTCGACCGCCTTGGCGCGCAGCATCAGGTGCGGAAAATCGACGTTCCACGCATGCGGCGGCAC
>CAZEIW010000024.1:0-3586 GCA_964512305.1 uncultured Burkholderiaceae bacterium
AACCGACGCGCCGCCGGCCATGCATGCAGCGCGTTTGCACGGGTCCAAGACCTGATTCCGCGTGCCGAAGTGGACGCGGACAGTGAAACGGATCGTCCGGACGACATCACGGCCGCGGAGCATCCGTGATCGAGGTCATCAGTATTTCAAGTTCGTTGGTGATCTCCGCCTGGCGCAGCACCGCGTAACGCCTTCGCAGCTTCCGCCCGAGCTCATCGAGGTGATCCTGAGCGCGTTGCATCTGCACCAGCCGCGCGTGGTTCTCCTGCTCGAGGGAACGGTAAAGACCGGTTTGCACCAGCAGGCGTACGGCCTGCCGCCTCAGGGCGGAACGAAGCGCGGGAAGAGGCAGATAACCGAAGGGCGCGCGAACTTGCGGCGGGAATCGCTGCACCTCGTGTGCGTCGCTCGACGTTTCGGGGGCCGGAAACAGGCGCTGCCTCAGGATGCCCTGGTCGCCGAAATACAGCAGCTTCACTTCCAGCGCCTCCGAAGCCGCCCGATCGATCGGCATGAGCCAATTGTCGAGCGCCGCGTGGGCATCCTCGATCGACGAGCAGCCCGCGACCGGAACGATCTGCGGCGTCCGGCCGTCCAGCAGCTCGGCGAGCCTGCGGCCGGCGACCAAGATCCGTGTCGGCGGATCGCCACGAAGCAGGTCCTCGATTGCGGCCGCAAGCCGGGTGTTGAAGGCGCCGCAGAAGCCGCGCTCGGCCCCGATGGCAAGCCACAGGACGGGCCCCCTGACGGCCGACGGTCCCGCCGCGGTCGCCTCCTTCGGCACCGAATCCAGTGCCTGCAGCACGCTCACCCGGGCCTCGGCCAGCGCCGGCAGCGCGCGCGAGACCCGTTGCAGCTCCGCAAACGCGACGTTCTTCATCGCCCGCACGATCTGTTGCAGTTCGGACAGCAGATCCGCGCGCTCGCGCAGCTCGTTGCGGGTGCTCATGGGCTGGCGTCGATCCACGCTCGAACGGTCGCGAGCCACCTCTCCCGAGGCGCATCCAACGGCGGGGCCTGGAGCAGTCGGTCATTGAAGCGATCGAGCAGCGCCGGCACGGCCTCCTGCGCCACCCCGTCGAGCCAACCTTCGTTCAGGGCGACGAGCCAGGCCATCTGGTAGGCGATCGGCCGCGGCGCCAGGCGCCCCTGGCGAAACAGGGCTTGCAGCAGGTGCCCGCGCCGGATCCGGCTGGTCATCTGCTCGTCCAGGCGGGCACTGAAACGCGTGAACATCTCCAGTTCGAGAAACTGCAGGTAGTCCAGCCGCAGGCGCTTGCATTCGCGCGCGACGGCCGGGTCCTGCGCCTTGCCGCCGATGCGGGAAACCGATGTGCCGACGTCGATGGCAGGAAACATGCCGGAGGCGACCAGCTTGCTGCTCAGATAGACCTGCCCGTCGGTAATCGAAATCAGGTTGGTCGGGATATAGCTCGCGACCTCTCCGAGCTGCGTCGGAACGATCGGCAGGGCCGTCATGCTGCCTCCGCCCCGGCCGGCGCTCAATTGCGTCGAACGCTCGAGCAGCCTCGAATGCAGGTAGAAGATATCGCCCGGATAGGCCTCGCGCCCCGGCGGGCGTCGCAACAGCAGCGACAGCTCGCGGTAGGCCTGCGCGTGGTTGCCGAGGTCGTCATAGACGACCAGCGTGTCGCGGCCGGCGTTCATCCAGGCCTCGGCGAGCGCGCAGCCGGCGAACGGCGCCAGGTACTGCAAACCGGGCAGCGTGCCCGCCTCGGCGACGACGATGGTCGTGTACGGCATCGCGCCGTGCTCGGCCAGCAACCGGATCGTCGCGGCGACCTCCGTGCGACGTTGTCCGACCAGCACCAGCACGCAGAGCACGTTCTGCCCGCACTGGTGGATGATCGCGTCGAGCGCCAGGGCGCTCTTCCCGGTGCCTTCGTCGCCGATCAGCAGTTCCCGCTGGCCGCGCCCGATGGGCAGCAGCGTATCGATGACGGTGTTTCCCGTGTAGAGGGGCCGCGTGACGGAATCGCGGTCGATGATCGGCGGCGAGCGAGCCTCGAGGGGACGCTGTCCGGTCGACCGTGCCGCGGGAAGGCCGTCCAGCGGTCGGCCCAGCGGGTCGATGACCCGCCCGAGCAGCGCATCGCCGCATTCCAGGGTCAGGCGCCTGCCGCTGCGCCGCATGCGCAGCCCGGCTTCCATCTGTTGCGTCTGATCGAGCAGGATGCAGCCCGCCAGCCTCTCGTCGAGTTGGAACACCCAGGCCCGACTGCCGTCGGCCGACCGCAGCACCTCGCCCACCGGGACCGAAGGCAAGCCCTGCAACCAGGCGATGCCGTCGGCGACCCCGATCACCGTGCCGACCTCTTCGATCACGAGCCCGATGCCGGCCATGCTCAGGTCGCCGAAGCCGCGAACGCGTCGACGCCGCGGCGCAGGCTCGCCTCGAGCTGGTGACCCGGGATGTGGAGGCAGATGCCCGCCAACAGCGCGGGCTCGAGCCGCCACTCGATACGCGCGGTCCGCCCCATCAGGGCCGCGACCGCCGATTCGACGCGCTCGCGCAGCGCCGCCGCAGGCGAATGGGCGGTGGCCACGTCGACCGCCGGCACCTCCACGTCCCGCTCGGACCAGCCGTCGCGCAGTGCAGCCCGCGCCGGCTCCGCCTGGGCGGCAAGGTCGGCCAGAAAGAGCTCGATCACGGACGCCTCGGTCGAGGCCGACGCCAACCGCTTCAGGTATCCAGCGACGAACTCCGCCGCGCGCTGCCGCAGCTCGCTTTCGCCCCGCTGGCGCGCGCTCGCGAGCTCCTGCTCGACACGGGCGTTCGACTTCTCGCGTTCCGCAAGGAGCTCACGCGTCAAATCAGTCAGGCGCCTTTGCCGCAAGGCGGCGATTTCGTCGGCGAGATCGCGCTCGGCGGCGTCGCGTCTCGAAGCGAGCTCGGCACGCGCCTGTTCAAGTTCGGCGGCTTTCGCAGCGAGTTCCGCCCGCCGGGTCTCGATTTCGTGCACCTGCTCCGCCGCCGCCCGCGCGCGCGCGTCCAGCGCCGCCCGCACCGGCCGGTAAAGAAAGCGCGTCAACAACCAGAGCAGGACCAGAAAGTTGACGATTTCCAGCGCGAACGTCGTGGCGTCAAGCTCCATCGTCGCCGCTCCCTACCTGAGCAGGTACTCCAGCAGCGGATTGCGGAACAGGATGATCAGCGCGATCACGAGGCAGTAGATCGCCAGCGACTCGATCATCGCCAGGCCGATGAACAGCGTTCGGCTGATCGACCTTTCGGCCTCCGGCTGCCGCGCCAGCGCGTCGAGTGCGGCCGCAATCGCGCGCCCCATCGCCAGCGCCGGAAAGAACACGCCGTGCGCGTTGGCCTGCGCGGCCACGACGGTAGACACCACGCTGAACAGATGCAGGTCGCTCATCACCTCTTCTCCTGGACGAAATGTCGAAATCTCATGGCGCCGTCGCCCCCGAGGACGCCTTGGCCCGGGCCGCGCCGGCGTCGGGCCGTTCGCGTGCGACTTCCAGCGCGCTGCCGATGTAGATCAGGGCGAGCATCCCGAAGATGTACGCCTGCACCAACGCCTCGACCACATGCAGCAGGAGCAGCGGC
>CAZEIW010000025.1:0-19071 GCA_964512305.1 uncultured Burkholderiaceae bacterium
GCCGGCACGGCGGACGCGGTCGCGGCCGCGGTGCTTACGGCCGGGCGCACCGTGGCATGCATCGCCGTGGACTGGGCCACCTTGATGCGGGGCGCCGCCGCCGCACTCGCGACTTTCGGCGCGGATGCCGGCAGCGCCACGACCTCAGGCGCCGCAGGCAGGTCGACGACCGCCTGCGCCAGCCCGATCGATCCCGCTGGGCGGGCGAGCGCCTCGGACTTCACGACCCGCGCCTCCTCGCCGTGCTCGAGCACGAGGTGCTGGCCGATCCGCAGTCGGAGCGGGCTCGGATACGCGTACAGGGTGCCCGTGACGTGGTCGACGAAGACCCCGACCGAACCGAACGGCAGCAGCGCCTGCTCGAGCCCGCTGCGGCGGGGCTCGACGGTCGCGGTGGCCACCTGAGTGCCCCGCCGGCATTCGACCTGCAGCTCCGACGAGGAGCGGCGCACCTCGACCTCGGTGGCCGGGGCGGCGGCCGTCACCGCGGATGCGCTTCCGGTCGCGTTGGAGACCGAGCAGTCGAACCCTGCCACCGGACGATCGTGCCCGTCCAGCGCTTCGATCTGCACGGTCTGGGTGATGTGGCCGGTGATCGTCGCACACCCGCTGCTGGCGACCCCCAGGAACGCCGCCACCAGCCACAAGACCCGTCCAAATCTCATCGGATGTCTCCTGCTCGACGCGCACGCAGTGCTCGTCATCCGTGAATTTCGGCAGCGGCGCCGGCGACTTGAGGGCGAGCCGATAGCCGCCTGTCGGCGGGACGGGCGGCGGCCCGGGCGGGACCTCAGTGCATCTCGGCCTGCAAACCCGGTGTCGGGTGGCCGGCGAGATCGTCGTAGGCGTCGAAGACCAGGTGCTGGCCGACGTGCAGCCGCAACCAGGAGGGATAGGCGTACTTGTATCCGGTGAGGTGATCGATGACGACGTAGGCGGTGCCCCCGGGCAGCAACACCGACGCCGCATTGAGCGCGCGGCCGCGCGAGATCGCCGTGGCCTGGGCAACCTGGTCGCCGCGACGGCACTCGATGTGCAGGTCGGACGACGAGCGCCGCACGTTCAGGTTGAACATCGGGGAGTCGCCGTAGTAATCGGCATAGGCATTGAAGACGTGGCAGCGCATGCCTTCGATCGGATGGTCGGCGGCGTCCACGGTCTGAACCTGGATCAGCTGCGTCGGCTCGCCGTTGATCGTGGCGCAGGCGCCCAACCCGGCGGCCGCCAGCAGGGGAAGCGCAGCGCGCAGCAGGCGGCGAGCGGGGGTTGGCATCGAGGGCGTCACGAAGGATTCCGGTGAGGCTGGCGACTCGATATTACGGATCCGTGCCAGGTTCACCAGTCGCGCCGGAGGCAGGCAAACGGACTAGGGATTCGGTCGTACCCGCCCCGTGCGCAGCGCAACAGATGCCTCGTCTGAAGCCTGAGCCAAGTCACATAATGGATTGTTTTAAAAGACTTTTCGCAGGAGAGCTCGACTCCGGAAGGAAGGGCGGGGCGCGGGGGCTCCCCGTGCGGCCCGCCGGCCTACCGGCCGCCGAAGCGGCGCTTCAGCGCCTCGCCTGTCGGCGACACGCAGCCCGCGATCAGCTCCGGCGCTCCTTGCGCCACGACGCGCCCGCCCGCGTCTCCGCCCTCCGGGCCCAGGTCCACGACCCAGTCCGCCTCGGCGATCACGTCCAGGTTGTGCTCGATGACGACGACGGTGTTGCCGGCGTCGACCAGCCGATGGATCACGCGCAGCAGCATCTCGACGTCCGCCATCGACAGCCCGACCGTCGGCTCGTCCAGCACGTACAGCGTGCCGCCCGAAGCGGCGGCCCGCATGCCGGGCAGGGGCTCCGGCGCGGGGCGCGCCTTGGCCAGTTCGGTGACGAGCTTGATGCGCTGGGCCTCGCCCCCCGAAAGCGTCGGCGAAGCCTGCCCCAGCGTCAGATACCCGAGGCCGACGTCGTGCAGCAGCTGCAGCGGATGCGCGATCGACGGGCTGGTCGCGAACAGCTCGAGCGCCTGGTCGACCTCCATTTTCAGCACGTCGCCGATGCTGTGGCCGCGCCACTTGACGTCCAGCGTCGAGCGTTCGAAGCGCCGGCCGCCGCAGGCGTCGCAGACCACCTTGACGTCGGGCAGGAAGCTCATCTCGATCGTGCGCAGGCCTTGCCCCTCGCAGCCGGGGCAGCGCCCGCCCGCGGTGTTGAAGGAGAACCGGCTGGCGGTATAGCCGCGCATTTGCGCTTCGACCGTCTCCGCGAAACGCTTGCGGATGGCGTCCCAGAACCCGACATAGGTTGCCGGGCACGAGCGCGGCGTCTTGCCGATCGGCGTCTGTTCGACCTCGAGCACGCGCGCCACCGCCTGCCAGCCGTCGATGCGCTCGCAGCCGACCCAGCGCGGCGCCTCCGCGGGCTCGACCTTGCCGCCGTCGCGGGCCGCCGCGCCGCGTTTCGACCCGCCCTTCGATGCGCCGCTGCCGATCGCGGCGCGCAGGTTCGCGAGCAGCACGTCGCGCGCCAGCGTCGATTTGCCGCTGCCCGAAACGCCGGTGACGACGCTCAGGCGCGCGAGCGGAAACTCGGCGTCGAGGCGCTTCAGGTTGTGCAGCTGTGCCGCCCGCACATGCAGCCGCGGCACCCCCGCGGCATCCGTTCGCCGCGCGGCCATCGGCGCCTTCGCCAGTCGCAGGTAGCGGCCGGTCACCGACTCCGCGCTCGCGACCAGGTCGTCGATCCTTCCCGTGGCGACCACGCGCCCGCCGCGCGTGCCCGCGCCCGGGCCGATGTCGATCAGGTGCTGCGCGCTGCGGATCGTGTCTTCGTCGTGCTCGACCACGACCAGCGTGTTGCCGCGCGTCTGCAGCTTGGCCAGCGCCTCGAGCAGGATGCGGTTGTCGCGCGCGTGCAGCCCGATCGTCGGTTCGTCGAGGACGTAGCACACGCCCTGCAGGTTGGAGCCGAGCTGCGCCGCCAGCCTGATGCGCTGCGACTCCCCACCGGACAGCGTGGGCGCGGCGCGGTCGAGCGACAGGTAGCCGAGACCGACCTCGCACAGGAAGTCGAGACGGGCGCGGATCTCGGTCACCACGTCGCGCGCGATCAGCGCGTCGCGCCCCGCGAGGTTCAGCCCGCCGGCCCACGCGCGCGCCTGCTCGACGGTCATCGCGCCGAGCTCGGCGATCGAGCGCCCTTCGAAGCGCACCGCGCGGGCGACCGGATTGAGCCGCTCGCCGTGGCACGTCTCGCACGGCGACTCCTCGCCCTCGTACCACTCGTTCCACCAGATCTCCTCGCCGCTGTGCTCGGCCTCGAAGCCGGCCAGCTTCAGGCCGGTGCCGAAGCAGTCGGGACACCAGCCGTGCTTCGAGTTGTACGAGAACAGCCGCGGGTCCGGCTCGGGAAACGATCGGCCGCAGGACGGGCACGCACGCTTGGTCGAGAACACCCGCTGCTCGAGCGCGACCGGCCGGCCGCTCGCGATCGATTCGCGCAGGCGCACCAGCGGCCAGACCAGGTCGACCACGCCGTGGCCGTGCTCGAGGCCTTTTGCCAGCAGCTCGCGCAGCCGCGGCTCGTTCTCCGGCTGCACCAGGAGATCGCCGACCGGCAGGTCGATCGTGTGCTCGCGAAAGCGGTCGAGGCGGGGCCACGGCGCGGTCGGCACGAAGCCGCCGTCGACGCGCAGGTGGCTGTGGCCGCGGCCGGCCGCCCACTTGGCGAGGTCCGTGTAATAGCCCTTGCGGTTGACGATCAGCCGCGCCAGCACGCCGACTTCCTGGCCGCGCAGGTCGCGCAGCACGGCCGCCGCGATCGCATCGAACGACTGCGGCGTCACGGCAACCTTGCAGTCCGGACAGAACTGGATGCCGAGCTTCACGTACAGAAGCCGCAGGAAATGGTGGATCTCGGTCTGCGTGGCCACCGTGCTCTTGCGCCCGCCGCGGCTCACGCGCTGCTCGATCGCGACGGTCGGCGGAATGCCGTAGATCGCATCGACGTCCGGCCGCGCCGCGGGCTGGACGATCGAGCGCGCGTACGCGTTGAGCGACTCCAGGTACCGGCGCTGGCCCTCGTTGAACAGGATGTCGAAAGCGAGCGTGGATTTGCCGCTGCCGGAGACGCCGGTGATGACGGTGAACGTGTCGCGCGGGATCGTGACGTCGATGCCCTTCAGGTTGTGCTCGCGCGCGTTGCGGATTTCGATGGCTTCGCCGGCCGCCCTCACCCCCGGCCCCTCTCCCGCCGCCGCCTCCATGACCCGCAGTTCCTCCCCTCTCCCGCCTGCGGGAGAGGGGCCGGGGGTGAGGGGAGAGGGGCCGGGGGTGAGGGCCAGCGCCACCTCATACTCCCTCAACGCCCGCCCCGTATGCGACGACCGATGCGCCGCGACCTCCCCCGGCGTCCCCGCCACCACGACCTCGCCCCCCGCGTCCCCGCCCTCGGGCCCGAGGTCGACGATCCAGTCCGCCGCCCGGATCACATCCAGGTTGTGCTCGATCACCACCAGCGAGTGGCCAGCCGTCAGCAGCTTGCGCAGCGCGCGCATCAGGCGCGAGATGTCCTCGAAGTGCAGCCCGGTCGTCGGCTCGTCGAACAGCAGCAGCGAGCCGGTGCGCGCGAGCCGGGTCGCGTCGATGCCGGTCTTCGCCGCCTCGGCGAGGAAGCCCGCGATCTTGAGCCGCTGCGCCTCGCCGCCCGACAGGGTCGGCACCGGCTGGCCGAGCCGCAGGTAGTCGAGGCCGACGTCCTGCAGCGGGGCCAGCGCGCGCACGACTTCGGGATCCCCTTTGAACAGGACGAGCGCCTCGGACACGGTCAGTTCGAGCGTGTCGGCGATCGACAGCTCGCGGCCGCCGCGCACGAGGCGCACCTCGAGCACCTCCGCGCGGAATCGCCTGCCATCGCAGTCGGGACAGCGCAGGTAGACGTCGGAGAGGAACTGCATCTCCACGTGCTCGAAGCCGTTGCCGCCGCAGGTCGGGCAGCGGCCATCGCCTGCATTGAAGCTGAAGGTGCCGGGCTTGTAGGCGCGCTCGCGCGCCAGCGGCGCCTGCGCGTACAGGCGCCGGATCGGATCGAACGCGCCGACGTAGCTGGCCGGGTTCGATCGCGTCGTCTTGCCGATCGGCGACTGGTCGACCAGCGCGACCTCGGCGATCAGGTCCGCCCCGAGGCAGCGGTCGTGCGCGCCGGGCGTTTCGGTCGGCTTGCCTTTGGCCTTGCGAAGCGCCGGGTAGAGCACGTCCTGCACCAGCGTCGACTTGCCCGAGCCCGAGACGCCGGTGACGACGATCAGGCGGTTGAGCGGGAACTCGACCGAAACGCTCTTCAGGTTGTGCTCGCGCGCGCCCTCGAGCACCACGCGCGGCGTGCCGGGCTCGACCCGGCGCGGTTGCGGCACCTCGACCCTGCGCCGGCCGCCCAGGTACTCGCCGGTCAGCGTGGCTGCGCGCTGCAGTTCGCGCGGCGGGCCCTCGAAGACGACCGTGCCGCCGCGCTCGCCCGGCCCCGGCCCCATGTCGAGCACCCGGTCGGCCGCCAGCATCACCTGCGGGTCGTGCTCGACCACCACCAGCGAGTTGCCGGCATCGCGCAGGCGCTCCATCACGCCGATCACGCGATGCATGTCGCGCGGATGCAGGCCGACCGACGGCTCGTCGAGCACGAACAGCGTGTTGACGAGCGAGGTGCCGAGCGCCGTGGTCAGGTTGATCCGCTGCACCTCGCCGCCGGACAGCGTGCGGCTTTGCCGGTCGAGCGACAGATAGCCGAGGCCGACCTCGCAGACGAAGCGCAGGCGCGAGCGCACCTCGGCGAGCAGCAGCTCGGTGGCCTCGTCGAGCGAGCCTTCGAAGCGCAGTCCGTCGAAGAACGCGCGCAGGCGCTGTGCCGGCAGCAGCATCAGGTCGTGCAGCGACAGGCCCGGGAGCGCCGCCAGCTGCGCGTCGGACCACTGCGCCTGCACGGGCCTGACGCGCGGGTAGCGCGGATCCGGGGGCTCGACCGAGTCGCCCACGCGCCACAGCAGCGCGTCGGGCTTGAGCCGCGTGCCCGCGCACGCGCCGCAGGGCGTGTAGGCGCGGTAGCGCGACAGCAGGACGCGGATGTGCATCTTGTACGCCTTCGACTCGAGCCAGCCGAAGAAGCGCTTGACCCCGTACCACTGCGTGTTCCACTTGCCGCGCCATGCCGGGTCGCCGTCGAGGACCCACTGCCTTTCGCGCTCGCTCAGCTGGCGCCAGGGCCGGTCGAGGTCGACGCCGGCCTTCGGCGCGTACTTCTCCAGGTCGCGCTGGCACTCGGCGAAGCTCTTGGTCTGCCACGGCTTGACCGCCCCGGCGCGCAGGCTCTTGCCCGGGTCCGGAATCACGAGGCCGAAGTCGACCCCGATCACCCGCCCGAACCCGCGGCAGGTCTCGCACGCGCCCAGCGGCGAGTTGAATGAAAACGTGCTCGGCAGCACCTCCGAGTAGTGGATGTCGCAGTCCGCGCAGTGAAGGTCGGAGGAGAACTTCCAGACCGGCCGTGCGCCGTCCGCGTTGTCATGGCCGGGCTTGTCCCGGCCATCCACGTCGGTGCGGGCTAGATGCGCTTCGTCCTGCACCGACCCCCGGGTCAAGCCCGGGGGCAGGCTCTCGGATCCCCGGGACTCCGCCCGGGGATGACCCTGAGTCCGCTCAGACTCCTCCACCTGCACATCCACCCGTCCCGCGCCGAACCGCATCGCGGTCTCGATCGACTCGACCAGCCGCTGTCGATCAACGCTCCCCACGCGCAGCCGGTCCTGCACCACATCGATCACCTGGGACTCGCCGACCGTCCGCTGTGCGAACACGCGCGTATACCCCTGGGCCTGCAGATGTGCGCGGATCTCGTCCTCGCTGAAGTTGCGCGGCACCGCGACCGGAAACGTGATGACCAGCCGCGGGTCGCCGTGCTCGACCGCGCGCCGCTGCAGCTCGTCGGTGACGCTGGCCGGCGTGTCGCGCCGCACCGGACGCGCGCAGCGGCGGCAGAAGAGGCGCCCGGCGCGCGCGAACAGCAGCTTCAGGTGGTCGTTCAACTCGGTCATCGTGCCGACCGTGCTGCGCGAGGTGCGCACCGGGTTGGTCTGGTCGATCGCGATCGCCGGCGGCACGCCGTCGATCCGGTCGACCGCGGGCCGGTCCATGCGGTCGAGGAACTGCCGCGCGTACGGGGAGAACGTCTCGACGTAGCGCCGCTGCCCCTCCGCGTACAGCGTGTCGAACACGAGCGAGCTCTTGCCCGAGCCCGACACGCCGGTGACCACGATCAGCTCGCCGGTCGGCAGATCGAGGTCGAGATTGCGCAGGTTGTTCTGGCGCGCACCGCGGATGCGGATCGCGCGATCGGGAACGGGCATGGGATCGCAGGTCGGGACGTTCGCGGTGGGGGACCGCGCGAGCCCAAGTCTATCCAATGGACCACCGCGCACCCGACAGGGTCAAGGAGCGGCGAATTGACCCTGCGCCCCGCCGTTTATCGGGACTTGGCGCCGCAGGCGAAGCGCGGACGATTCAAATCGAACCGGGGCTGCGGCGACGGCCGCGACCGAAGCGAGATGAAACCCAGGAGCCCGCGCGGAGGCTTGTTCGCCGCGCTGTCCAGCGTGGCGCTGCACGGCGCGCTGCTGCTTTGGATGCTGTGGCCAGGCACCATGCCGCCTGCGGTTCGTCCGTATCGAACCATCGACGTGGTGCTTCTGCATGACCTCGCCGCCGTCGGCCGCGAGACGCCCACGCCCGCGCACATCTCCCCTCTCCCGCGAGCGGGAGAGGGGCCGGGGGTGAGGGCGCCCGCGCAGGCAGGCGCCCCCGAACAGACTCCACCGCCCCCATCCCAGCCTCATCCAACCGTTCCATCCGAACCCGCCGCGTCACCGGATGCCGAGCGCCTCCCATCCTGGACTTCGCGCCAGCCCGCCCCCGACCGATACGCGGCCCTCCAGCAACAATCGTTCGAAGCACAACGGCGCGCGGTCCTCGCCGCGTCGATCACCACCGGCCTGTCGAACGTTTCAGCGACCCTGCAACCGTTGTTGAGGACGAGAATCGATTGCGTCCGGCAGATCGACGCCTCCTTGCACTGCACGCCGGAGCCCGAGGATGAAGTTCGGCCAGCCCTGAATCAACTTGCCAGCCTTGCGAGCGAAGGCCAACGCCTCGGCGTGCTGGCGACTCCGCTGCACATCGATCTCGGCGGCGAACGCGACGTGACCATCCGCCTGGCCCCCTGATCCGAACCACGGCTTCGAGAGGCACCGCGGCCGGCGGTCCCGTCAGCGCGCGACGAACTCCGGAATTGCGCGCCAGGACCGGGACATTCTTTCGCTTAATCGTCTTTAAGAGCGCTCCGGCGCGAGCCGAAAACCTTGTTGTCGGCCGGGCTTCCACACGCCGGTGCGCGGCTGGAGAAATCCATCCGCCACCTGTCGAGGTCGCTGGAGTTGACCCACGCGGCGGATCTTCGTGACCCCGCCGTCTCGCAAGTTTCCTCAGGGAAGGCGCTCATATGAAGACGGTGTTTGGATTCCTCCTGGTTCTGCTGGCCGCCTGCGAATTGTCGGCCTGCGGCGGCGGAGGCGGCAGCTCATCGACAACGACCACGACGTCGACCTCGACCGCGACCGGCGTCAAGACGCCGGCGTCGGTGGCCGTCGTCACCGCGAAGTGAGGTATCGGCCATGATGAAGCACATCTCCCGCTTCGCGGTGTTGACCGCGATGCTCGCCGCCGGCGCGGCGGCTTGGTCGCAATCGTCGATTCCGGCGACGGCTCCGTACTACACCGACCCGCAGAACGAATACGTGCAGGACCAGACCTCGGACGGCATCGCCAACCTGAACATGGTCTTGTGCATCATGAACGGCATGAACGCGGCCAGCCAGGTCAATGCCGGCCCGTATGTCGCCCTGGTCGACAAGAACAAGTGCGATACGAAGAGCCGTTCGAGCGCCAGCAATTCGACCGGCGGCGCCTCGGGCGCGACCTCGGCGACCGATTACATCAACGCCGTCGTCGACGTCACGCAGGCGTCGAATGCCGACCCGATGTACGCGAAGATCTGGATGACGCTGACCGAGAACGGCCACGTCACCACCGTCTATGCGTACCTGAGCGCGACGCAGGCGCCCAGCGCGACCCTGCCGTACGGTGCGTTCCACCTCGACTACCTCGGCAAGGTCGGCGGCGCCACGCAGTTCAACGGCTTCATCGACGTCGGCGCCAGCTCGCCGCTGCAGTACCTCGAGAACGACACCAATGGCGGACAGTCGCCGAGCCAGACCGCGCTGGCGCTCTCGGCCAGCAGCTCGACCACTTCGGGCAACGGCTCGATGGCGCTGACGGGCGGCGCCACGTTCGACTTCGCGTTCGACGCCAGTTCTTTCGAGCGCAGGGACGCCAGCAGCAGCGTGCAGTGCTTCGACCGCTCGAAGGCCAATGCGAGCGCCTCGGTATGGAGCTATGGCACCTATAACCGCAACGACGGCACGCGCGTCGACGTCGCGCACCCCGGCTTCCCGGTCACGGCGACCTATGGCAGCAACTCCTACTATGGCTTTGCCGGCTACTGGGGCATCAACTTCCAGGGCCTGGATCTCAATTCGATCCCCGACGCGCAGCCGATCCCGGGGCTGACGGTGACCGACCAGCGGCCCAATACCTCGGCCACCTACAGCCTGTCGAAGGTCAGCGGCAAGCTGACGATGTACACGCAGGTCCCGAGCACGCTGGGCGCGCTCGACGGCATCCCGTTCAGCTTCGGCGGCGACCTGAGCAACCAGACGACCGGCAATTCGAGCGTCGCCGGCTGGAACAACTGGGTGATGCAGTGGAACCATGTCGGCCAGAACTTCACCGTGATCGGCGTGCAGAACTGCGGCAACAACGGATGCGTGGTATCGAACCTGAGCCCGGTGGCGACCGTGAACGCCGGCGCGTTCGCCAACATGCCGATCAACGGCTGGTCGAACTCATTCGGCGGCAACCTCATGATCCCGCCGACCGCGGCCGCACACGCCGACAGCGACGTCGTCTACTACTACACGCAGTCGACCGTCGTTCCCGGCTCCGCGGGCGCGCCGAGCAGCCTGCACTGCATGAACCAGTGCCTGACGGCAGCTTCGGTCGGCGCCTTCACCGGCGCCCCGAACCAGTCGCCGTACGACAGCAGCACAAGCAACCAGTGGTTCTCCGGCACCACCGCCGTCGCCTACACGTTCGGCGCGACGGGGCTGGTCAACGGGTCGACGGCCATGCTCCTGCCGCCGGGGACGCTCGGTTCGAACAATCCCCAGTTCCAGAACGGCGTGATGACCGGCAATCTGTACGACGACGCGGTCTGGAACGGCGGCAACAACTGCCCGAACGGCATGGGGCTGCCGCAGGGCAGCATGTGCCAGCCGGCCAATCCCTCCGTGTACTACCAGTGGCAAACCGGGCCTAACCAGTGGGATCAATCGCTCTGGCTGACCCCGACCGGCGGCGGCAGCGCAGCGAGCTTCGACCCGCCGCAGAACATCGCCTACACGGTACCCACCGGTGCCGCGTACGGCACCTGGGCCGGCAAGAGCATCCTGCTGCAGTTCGACGGCTTCGGCAACCTGTTCGGGATCCCCGGCTACTGCGTGAGCCCGGTCGACAACTCGGTCGTCGACTGCAGCACGCCAAATTCGCGCTACGTGCCGATGTTCTCGATCCCCGACGGCGATGTCACGATGACCCTTCCGGGCTCGAC
Source organism: uncultured Burkholderiaceae bacterium (assembly GCA_964512305.1). Classification (GTDB taxonomy): domain Bacteria; phylum Pseudomonadota; class Gammaproteobacteria; order Burkholderiales; family Burkholderiaceae_F; genus CAZEIW01. Next base: position 10,752 of record CAZEIW010000025.1, read on the forward strand.
GGCGACGCCGCTGATCGTCAAGGCGCTCAACGCCGAGTTGCGCCTGAAGAAGCTCGCGCTCAGCGACGCCGCCTGCACGGTGGCGGGCACCACGCTGCAAAGCCTGTCGGTGCCGACGACCGGCACGCACGATCCGAGCAACCCGGCGGACTCGCACTACCTGGGCCAGGAACCGACGCCGGCATCATCGAACCCGAAGGTGATCGACGGCGTGGTCCAGCCTTGATGCCGGGCCCCGCATAGAACCGAAGAAGAGCGGCGGGCGCGGCCCGCCGTTTCTCTTGGTGCACCTCGCCGCGCTCGTCCGCTTTCAGGCGTTCGCCAGAAACCGCTCCGCCAGCCGCACCCAGAACGACGCCCCGATCGGGATCAGCTCGTCGTTGAAGTCGAAGGATGCGTTGTGCAGCGTGCACGGCCCTGCGCCGTGGCCGGGGTCGCGGTGCGTGCCTTCGCCGTTGCCGATGAAAAGATAGGCGCCGGGCCTGACCTTCAGCATGAACGAGAAGTCTTCGGAGCCGAGCGTCGGCTCCTTGTTGCGCATGACGTTTTCCGGGCCGACCACCGCGTCGGCGACCGTGGCCGCGAATTCCGCCTCGCGCGCGTGATTGACGGTTGGCGGATAGTTCCAGACGAAGTCGACCTCGGCGGCGGCGCCGTGCGCTTCGGCGGTCGACCCGGCGATGCGGCGGATCCGCTCCTCGAACAGCGCCGTCACCTCGTCGCCGAAGGTCCGCACCGTGCCACTGATGGTCGCCCGGTCGGGGATCACGTTGGTCGCATCGCCGGCGTGGATCATCGTCACCGACAGCACCGCGGCGTCGATCGGCTTCTTCGAGCGGGTCACGATGCCCTGCAGGCCTTGCACGATCTGGACCGCGACGAATACCGGGTCGACGCCCAGGTGGGGCAGCGCCGCGTGCGCGCCGCGGCCGATGACGCGGATCTCGAATTCGTTGCTCGACGCCATCGCCGGGCCGCTCGCGACCCCGATCGTGCCGGCCTTGGAGCCGGGCCAGTTGTGCATCCCGAACACGGCGTCGCAGGGGAAGCGGTCGAACAGCCCGTCGTCGATCATCTTCTGCGCGCCGGCGCCGCCTTCCTCGGCGGGCTGGAAGATCAGCACCACGGTGCCGGCGAACGGGCGCTGCTCGGCGAGGTGCCGGGCGGCGGCCAGCAGCATCGCGGTGTGGCCGTCATGGCCGCAGGCGTGCATCTTGCCGGCGAACGTCGAGCGGTGCGCGAACTGGTTCTGCTCCTGGATTGGCAGGGCGTCCATGTCGGCGCGCAGGCCGATCGAGCGCCGCGAGCTGCCGTTGCGGATCACGCCGACGACGCCGGTTCCTCCGATGCCCCGATGAACCTCGATGCCCCAGCTTTCGAGCGTTCGGGCGACCAGCGCGCTCGTGCGCTGCTCCTCGAAGCGAAGCTCAGGATGCGCATGGATGTCGCGCCGGATCGATTGGATTTCAGCGCGTCGCGTGACGATGCTGTCGATCAGAGTCATGGCATTGGCCCGCAGGGACGGGGAGGGCCGATGTTACTGCATCAAATCTCCCCTCTCCCGCGAGCGGGAGAGGGGAGATTTGCTAGGGCACGACCTGATCGATCTCCACGTCGATGCCGCTCGATCCGACCTTGACCGGCTTGCTGAACCCCTGAAGGTCGCCGCTCGCCGCGATCGCGTTGCCGCTCTTCGAGACGCGCGCGCCGATGACCACCGGCGAGTACTTGGAGAGCGTCAGGTCCGGCATCATCGCCATCGTATCGTCGAGCGCGAACTGGATCGGCAGGTCCTTGACCTGCCGCCGCATCAGGGCCAGCGGCATGCGGGGGCCCTGTGCGGCGCGCGCGAAGACGAACACCGTGTCGGTGGGCGCCGCCTTGGCGGCGAGCGCGGGCGCGAGCTTGACCTGGCCGCGAACGACCGCGCTGCCCGCGTTCGCGGCCGCGGCGCCGGCTCCGGCCGGCGTTTCCGGCTCGGCGGCCTGCGCGTCGCTGGCCAGCACCGGCGCCGGCGTCGGCTTGTCGCCGGCCAGCTGGTGCGCTTCCGCGATGCTCGTCTGCAGCGTCTTCGAGAACTCGGGATCGTTGGGCGCGGCCGCCAGCGCGTGTTCCCACAACGAGGCCGCCTTGTGGTAGTCCTTGTGATCGAATGCGTCCGTGCCCGCGAGCGCGAGCGCCTTGACGTCCTTGGGATCGAGCGCGAGCGCCTTCGCGATCAGCTTCATCGGCTCGCCGTCGAGGCGCTGGTTGTTGATCATCGCCATCGCGTCGGCGTAGTCGGCGAACAGCCGCGCGTCGGTGGGTTTCAGCTCGGCCGCCTTCGCATAGGCGTCGACCGCCTGCGGGAACTGGCGCGTGTAGGCGTAGGAGCGCGCCAGCATCGCCCATGCGTCGCCGTCGCCGGGATTCTGCTTGGTTGCCGCGACCAGCCCCTTGATCATCTTCTGGACCTGGTCGTTGGTCAGCGGCTTGGCCCCGCCCTGAGCCTGGCCCGAGGCCTGCGCGTCGCCGCCGCCGGCCTCGCCCGCCGGCGCGAGCGCCTCCGGGGTGCCCAGCTGCATGTAGAGCAGGATCGGGAGCACGAGCACCAGCGCGCCCAGCAGGATCGCGGTGAGAGTCGCCCGCGGCGCGGGCGCCGGGCCGCTGTCGGTCGTCGCGACCTCCTCGAGCAGCCGGCGCTCGAGCTCGCGCTTGTTCTGTTCGAACTGCGCGGCATCGACCGTGCCGCCCTTGCGCTCGGCCTCGAGCTCGTGGAACTGGTCGCGATACACGGACACGATCGCAGCCGCGCGCCTGGCGCCCGGCTTGCCGCGCCGCCGCAGCAGCGGCCAGAGGATGAACGACAGGCCGATCGCCAGCAGCGCAACGGCGGCGAGGAGGAATCCGGGGAATCCGGTCATGACAGCCCGCCCTGTTCGACTTCGTCGTTGAGCAGGTGCTGCGCGCGCTGCTCGTCGGAAGCCGACAGCGGCGCCTCGGCGATGCGCGCGCGGCGGCGCTTCAGCGTCACGAACAGCGCCACCAGGCCGACGACCATCAGCAGTCCCGGGCCGAACCACAGCAGCGCGGTGGTCGTCTTCAGCGGCGGCCGGTACAGCACGAAGTCGCCATAGCGCGCCACCAGGTATTGCTTGATCTGCTCGTCGGTCTGCCCCTGCCGTATCAGCTCGCGGATCTCGTTGCGCAGGTCGGCTGCCAGTTCGGCATGGGAGTCCGCCAGCGTCTGGTTCTGGCAGACCAGGCACCGCAGTTCCTCGGCGAGCGTGCTCAGGCGCTTCTCGACCGCCGGGTCGCCGACGGGTTCCGCCTCCTTCGCGGCAACCTGCGCCTGCAGCAGCAGGGCGCCGAACAGGCACGCGAGAAGGGTCGACAGAAGCTTGTTCATGGGTTCGTTCTTGCGGCGATCAAGCGGCGGCGGCATTCAGTTTCTGGCACAGCGGGATGATCTTGTCGTGCAGGACCTCGGGAGTGATCGGGCCGATCTGCTTGTAGCGGATGGTGCCGCTCTTGTCGATCACGTAGGTCTCGGGAACGCCGTAGACGCCGTAGTCGATCCCGACCCTGCCGTCGCCGTCGAAAAGCGAGGCCTGGTAGGGGTTGCCGAACTGGCCGAGCCACTTCAGCGCTTCCTCGCGCGTGTCCTTGTAGTCGAGGCCGTAGATCGGCACGACGCCGCTCTTCGCGAACTCGACCAGCAGCGGATGCTCCTCGCGGCACGACACGCACCAGGAAGCGAACACGTTGAGCAGGTACACCTTGCCCAGCAGGTCCTGCCTGGACACCGTCCTTTCGGGCGCCGCGACCTCGGTCAGCCGGAACGCGGGCGCCGGCTTGCCGATCAGCGGCGACGGCACTTCCTTCGGGTCGAGCCACAGGCCGCGGGCCAGGAATGCGACCATCACCGCGAACACGAGCAGCGGGACCAGGAAGCGGCCGATCGAGAGCAGACGCGACATCTTCGTGAACTCCGGCAGGGGCGTCAGGCCACGGCGGCGCCGGCCTGCGCGGTCGCCGCCGCGCGGCGTTCCGCGAGGCGGTAACGCCGATCGCTCAGGGCGAACAGGCCGCCGATCGCCATGATCACGCACCCGCCCCATATCCAGTCGACGAACGGCTTGTGGTACACGCGCACGGTCCAGGCGGTCTGGCTGACCGGATCCCCGAGCGAAACGTACAGGTCGCCGGTGAGCCCCGGCGCGATCGCGGCGATCGTCATCGGCTCGCCGCCCTGTTGCGTGACGAACTGCCGCTTCTCGGGCAGCATCGTGCGCACCGGAACGCCGTTGCGCGAGACCTCGAAGCGGCCGCGCGTGTAGAGGTAGTTCGGCCCCGGCCCGCCGGTCGTGCCGGTGAACAGGATCGAGTAGGGCCCGACCTGCACGGTTTCGCCGACGTCGATCTTGACGTCCTTTTCGGTCTCGTAGCCCTTGACCAGGGTGACGCCCACGATGAAGGCCGCGACGCCCACGTGCGCCAGCAGCATGCCCACGTAGCCTCGCGGCAGCGACGCCAGCTTGGCGGTCACGCTGCCGCCGGCCAGCGGGTTGACCCGCGACCAGAGGTTGACCATGCTGGACGTGAAGATCCATATCGCCAGCAGCAGGCCGAAACTGACCAGCGGCGACCACTTGCCCTCGGCCAGCGGCAGCACCAGCGCGGTCACGACGCTGATGCCGAACGCCCACTTGAGCCGTGTCGCGAGGTCCGGCAGGTTCGCCTGGCGCCAGCGCGCCAGCGGCCCGATACCCATCAGGAACAGCGCCGGCACCATCAGCGGAACGAACACCGTGTCGAAGTACGGCGGGCCGACCGAGATCTTGCCCAGCCCCAGCGCGTCGAGCACCAGCGGATACAGCGTGCCGAGCAGCACGCAGCCGGCCGCCGCCAGCAGCAGCACGTTGTTGGTCAGCAGCATCGATTCGCGCGACACCAGCTCGAAGCGCTCGCCCAGGCCGACCTTGGGCGCACGCCACGCGTACAGCGCGAGCGAGCCGCCGATCACGACCGCGAGGAAGCCGAGGATGAACACGCCGCGGCGCGGATCGTTCGCGAACGCGTGCACCGAGGTCAGCACGCCCGAACGGACCAGGAACGTGCCGAGCAGCGACAGCGAGAACGCGAAGATCGCGAGCAGGACGGTCCATACCTTGAAACCGCCGCGCTTCTCGGTCACCGCCAGCGAATGCATCAGCGCGGTGCCGGCGAGCCAGGGCATGAACGACGCGTTCTCGACCGGATCCCAGAACCACCAGCCGCCCCAGCCGAGCGTGTAGTACGCCCAGGCGCTGCCGAGACAGATGCCCAGCGTCAGGAAGGTCCACGCCACCGTGGTCCAGGGGCGCGACCAGCGCGCCCAGGTGGCGTCGAGGTTGCCGCCCAGCAGCGCCGCCAGCGCGAAGGCGAACGCGACCGAGAAGCCCACATAGCCCATGTAGAGCATCGGCGGATGCGCGACCATGCCCGGGTCCTGCAGCAGCGGGTTGAGGTCGTGCCCTTCCGCGGCCGCCGGCACGAGGCGCTCGAACGGGTCGGACGTGAACAGGATGAACAGCAGGAAGCCCAGGCCGATCAGGCCCATCACCCCCAGGATGCGCGCCACCATCTCCTGCGGCAGGTGCGCGCTGAAGAGGCTGACCGCGAACATCCAGAACGACAGGATCAGCAGCCACAGCAGCATCGAGCCCTCGTGGCCGCCCCAGAAGGCCGCGAGCTTGTACTGCAGAGGCAGCAGCCGGTTCGAATTCGAGGCGACGTAGACGACCGAGAAATCGTTGTTGACGAAGCTCGCGACCAGGCATGCAGACGCGATGACGACCAGCAGGAACAGCCCGCGCGCCGCCGGCCGTGCCAGCGCCATCCAGGCCGCATTGCCGCGCGCGGCGCCGATGATGGGCAGGGTGCCGAGAATGAGCGCGACCGCGGCCGCGACCATCAGCGAGAAGTTTCCGATCTCGGGAATCATTGCGCCTTGCTCCCTGGCTGGCCGGCGACCAGCGTCGAGGTCGATTCCGGCTTGCCGCTCTGCGCGCGCTTGAGCGCTTCGGCCGCTTCGGGCGGCATGTAGTTCTCGTCGTGCTTGGCGAGCACCTCGGAGGCGTGGAACACGCCGTCGGACTCGAGCTTGCCCTGTGCGACCACGCCTTTGCCCTCGCGGAACAGGTCGGGCAGGATGCCGACGTACTCGACCGGGACCGACTTCGCGGTGTCGGTGACGACGAACCGCACCGTGGTGCCGTCGCGCGCCACGCTGCCGGACTGCACCAGGCCGCCGACCCGGAACGCGCGGTTGCGCGGCGCCTCGTCGGCCGCGATCTGTGACGGCGTGAAGAAGAACACGAGGTTGCTTCGGAACGCGTTCAGCACCAGCGCGACGGCGATACCGAGCGTGACCAGCCCCGTTGCGATGATGATCAAACGCTTGTGTCTCGGCTTCATGGACGCTTCTTCAGGGGGTGACGATGTGATCGCGTTCGCGATCCGGTAAACCATAAGAAAGACATGGAATTGCCTGGGGGCCGGCCGGAAAACTGTCCGTCGGCGGCTGGCAAACGCTAATTGTCTCTCAAAACGGATCGGCTCCGGGACGCGGTGGCTTTTCGGCTACCCCATCTCGGCGCGGCGGCCGAACGACCGTTCGCAAACATTCGGACCGTCGCCCGGCCTTCCAGTTCGACCCGCCGTGAGGTTACAGGGTGCCAACGGCCTTCCCCGGCTTCACGTGGCGCCGAATTGATGATCATCACGCTCTCGCGTGTTTCGGCCTAATTGTCATGGCCGGGCTTGTCCCGGCCATCCACGTCGGCGTGGGTTCGAAGCGCTACAACCTGCGCCGACCCTCGGGGCAGGCCCCTGAGGGCATGCGTGGATCCCCGGGACAAGCCCGGGGATGACCGGTTTGGAGGCCATCTTGCATGGCCTCTGCCGTCACTTCGGCCGCCCGACCGGAGCCCCGATGGACTTCTTGCCGGAGGTGGGCGAGAAGGTCGGACCGTGGCAGCCCGCGCAGCTGGGCTTGAGCATCGGGAACTTCCAGATCACCGTGGAACTGTTGGTGATGTGGCAGTCGATGCAGCGCACGCTCGACATGTGCGGCGTGAACGCCGGGGTGATGTGCGCGTAGGTCGCCGGCAGCCACGTGGCGGTGGAGCGGTGGCAGGTGTCGCATGCCAGGCCGGTGAGGAAGTGGCTGGCCGGCTTCGCGGTGGCGCCGCCGGGGCTGTGGCAGCTGGCGCAAGTGCCGGGCGCGACGTTGGCGTGCGCGAACACCGCCGGCAGCCAGGCCGTGGTGCGGTGGCACAAGTCGCACGACAGCGCGGTGGCCAGGTGGTTGGCCGGCTTGGCGGTGGCGCTGCCGCCCGCGCGGTGGCAGGTGGCGCAGGTGCCGGCGGCGACGCCGATGTGCGAGAACGGGCCGCTGCCGATGGCCGTCGTCGTGCCGATGGCGGCGCCGGCCGTCGAGCCAGCGCTCGCCGCGCGTGACGTGCCGGGCACTGGCGGCAGCGGCGTGATGCCCTTGCCCGGAGCCTTGCCGGAGGCCGCGGCCGAGGCCGCCGAGGCGATCTTCGACAGCGTCGTGATCGGCGCCCTGGCCGCCGCCGCCGAGCCGCCCATGTTCGTCGTCGTGTGGCAGTTCACGCAGTCCTGGCTCGTCGTGCTGCCCTGGTGGCTGCCCACCGTGGCGGTGCTCAGGCTCACCCCGTACCACTTCTGCCCCGACGGCCCGTGGCAGCTCTTGCACGTCGGATTCGACGTCGTCGTCTTGCTGCCCTGCGTGCCGGTGATCATCAGGAACGGCGCCACGTGCGGTACCTTGGTGCCGCTGAACGACGTGAACGTGGTCGCCGAGTGGCAGATCTCGCACGCCGTGGTGCCATACGGCACGTGCGCCGGCGACAGCCCGGTCGGGGTCTTGATCGTCACCCCGTACCACGCCATGCCGGCAGCGTGGCAGCTTGCGCACCCGCTGGTGATGCCGGTGTGGTTCATCGCCGTACCCGGCCCGAAAGTGGTGGTCGAGGCGTGGCAGATGTTGCAGTCCTCGCCGGTCGGGATCGGGATATGCGCCGGCGAGGTGGTCGGATAGGACTTGGGCACCATGCCCATCTGGCCCGCGGTGTAGGTGCCACCGCCGGGCAGCGGCACGCCGGCAAACGGCCCGACGTAACCGGTGCCGCTACCTGCGGAGCCATGGCACGAGCCGCAGGTGCCCACCACGCCGGTGTGCGACATCACGTACACGTTGAAGGCGCCGGTGGTGTGGCAGGTGGCGCAGGCCATCGAGCCGCTGTTGACGTGGCCGGCCGGCTTGGCCACCGCG
>CAZEIW010000026.1:0-73561 GCA_964512305.1 uncultured Burkholderiaceae bacterium
ATGCCGATCTCGTAGCGCACGCTGGACCCGCCGAGGCGGGCCACGCGCAGGCCGCCGCTGACGACCTGCGGGAAAGCGAGCGGGCGGAAGAAGTTGCAGCCGGTCTCGACCACGAGGCCGATCACGGCGCTGCGCTCGATGTCGAGCGCGCCGCTGCGCACCAGGTATTCGTTGACGACCGTGTCGAAGAAGCTGTAGTAGACGACGTTGTTGACGTGCGCGTAGGCGTCGTTGTCCATCCAGCGCGTCTGCATCGGCAGGAAATGCCGGAACCCGGCGCGCGCGAGCGGCGCGGCACGCTGGCCCGGCGCCTCAGCCAAGCAGCGGCTCCGCGCCGGCCGCGCGGCGGCGCCCCAGCCAGTGGCGGCGCGCCTCGCGCACCGTATTGAGGTGGATCTCCACCGTGGTCTCGAGATCGCGCCCGTAGCCGCCGGCCATCGTCACCGCGACCGGCGTCGATCCCACCCAGGCGAGGACCCGCCGGTCGCGCTCGCGCAGTCCGGCGACACTGAGCTTCAGCCGGCCGAGACGGTCGCCTTCGTGAGGATCGGCGCCGGCGAGGTAGATCACGAGATCGGGCTCGAAGCGCGCGGCCACCGCCTGCAGCGCCCGATCGAGCGCGTCCAGGTAGTCGGCGTCGCCGCAGCCGTCGGGCAGCTCGACGTCGAGGCTCCCCGCAACCTTGCGGCGCGGATAGTTGTTGGCCGCATGCAGCGACAGCGTGAACACCCGCGGGTCGCACGCGAAAATCGCCGCCGATCCGTTGCCCTGGTGCACGTCGAGGTCGACCAGCGCCACGCGCCCCGCCGCGCCCTCGGCCTGCATCAGTCGCGCGGCGACCGCGACGTCGTTGAAGACGCAGTAGCCGGCGCCCCGGTCGCGCTGCGCGTGGTGCGCGCCGCCCGCGAGGTTGACCGCGATGCCCGTCTCGAGCGCCGCGCGGCAGGCCGCGATCGTCGCGCCGACCGAATGGCGCGCGCGCTCGACCAGCTGAGGCGACCACGCCAGTCCGATCGCGCGCTGCTCGTCGTGCGACAGCGCGCCGCCCGACACGCGGTCGACGTAATCGGGGCAGTGCGCAAGCCCGAGCAGCTCGTCGCCGGCCGCGTCGCCTTCGAACAGTTCGATGCCCGCCGGTTCGGCCGACACGCGCTCGCGTAGGCGGCGCGACTTGCCGTTGGGAAACCGATGCCCTTCCGGCAATGGAAGGGCGAAGCGATCGCTGTGGAAAGCCTTCACGCGCACCGCGACGGTCGACGGGGAAGCGCCTATGTTGCCAGACCTGGCCCCGCTCGATATGCTGCGACGCGATAGCCCTCTTCCGACATCGCTGCGCGGCCTTCAGGTGTTAAGATAACTATATGATATTTATACGATTTCATTGCGATCCCAGCGAGCCCTCCCTCGTTCGCGCCGGCCTTCGGGATCGCTTGACATTTGTGCATTGCCGCATACAATAGCTCTTGTGCATCGCACCACGCACACTGAACCCAACGAACGCGTCGCTGATCGCCGTAGTGGCAAAGGCGGCGCGTCCGGGTAGAGGCCGCGAAGAATACGCCGACTGAGTCCGAACACCTGAACCGAATTCTGGAGAACCTCATGTACGCCGCAACCCCCACTCAACTGGTCGAATTCCAGAAAACCCAACTGGATGCGCTGAATGCCTTCGGCCAGAGCGTCTTCGCCGCCACCGAAAAGCTGGTGAACCTGAACCTGGCGGCCGCCAAGGCGGTGATGCAGGACTCAGCCGACACGACCCAGACGCTGCTGGCCGCGCGCGACGTGCAGGAACTGCTGGCGCTGACGAGCGGGCTGGCCCAGCCGGCGCTCGAGAAGGCCGTCAGCTACTCGCGCAACGTCTACGGCATCGTCAGCGGCTCGGGCGCCGAAGTGACGAAGGTGCTGGAAGCGCAAGTCGCCGAGGGCAACCGCAAGATCGCCGAAATGATCGATTTCGCTGCGAAGAACGCGCCGGCCGGCTCCGAGCCCGCCGTCTCGATGTTCAAGAGCGCGATCGCGGCGACCAACACGGCGTTCGACACCGTCTCCAAGGCCGCCAAGCAGGCGACCGACTGGGCGGAATCGAATTTCGCCGCCGCCGCCTCGGCGACGATGAATGCAGCGGCCGCGGCCAACGACGCGGCCAAGGCGAAGGCCAAGAAGGCCGCCTAAGACGAAGAATTCTGTCGGATAGCCTGCACGCGAACGCCTGATTTTTCGCAATGCAGCGGCGGCGCGCGATGCTAGGCTGACCATAAGGAGTTCCGGCACGCAACGATTGTCTCCTTGGCACCACTAGTTTGGACCTCACGTCCAAACCCCCTTCTGTCTCCTCCTTGGTGGTGCTTTCAGAGCCTGGTCTTCGGACCAGGCTCTTTTTTTTTTTTGCAACCGATCTACTCGGTGAAGGCTGGGCGCGCGCTCGTCAATGCGGTGGGGTCGTGCCTCGTTCCGACACCAACACGACGACAGATCGCGCGCCGACCGGATAGGTTCCGCCATCCCACGCCGGCTCTGATCCGGGCTCGCTGATCTCCGCCGGCGGTAGCAGCGCGGTATCGACCGCGCGCCACCAGGGTCCCGGAACCTGGATCCGGAACTCGCGCGGATTGGATTCCATGTTGATCAACACATACAGGTTGCAGTCGGAGGCCGGGCGACCGTCGAGGTGATAGGCCAGCGCACGCGAAGACGGGCCGGTATCCAGCGCGCCTTCGACACCGAACCAGGTCACTTCCTCACGCCAGCCGCGCCCACGTCCGACGGCCGGATGGGCCTTGCGCAGCGCGATCATCCCTCGGAAGAAACGCAGCAGGTCGGCGTGCGACGTTGCCATCGACCAGTCGAGCCACGTCGTCTCGTTGTCCTGGTTCCAGGGATTGGGATTGCCGCGCTGCGTGTGCAGAAACTCGTCGCCGGCGACGAACATCGGCGATCCGTTGGCGAGCATCAGCAGCGCGCAGAAGTTGCGTGCCTGACGCTGGCGCAGCTCCGCGACCGGGGACGGCACATCGGCCGTGCCGGGCGCGCCGCAATCCCAGCTGTTCTGGCCGTCGTTGGTGTAGCTCACCAGGTCGCACAGATTGAATCCATCGTGCGAATCGAAGAAATTGACGCTTTGCCAGCGCCGGTACGCCGCCAGCAGGTCGTCCGGGAACACGTCCGTGCTGCCATACAGGCGGGTCGCGACGTCCGCGACGAGCCCGGGATTGCCCTTCACGAAACGCCGGACCGTGTCGCGGAAACGGTCGTTCCATTGCGACCAGGCGCAGCCGGGAAACGACCGGCCCATCACATAGCCGCTGCCGTCGCCTGACCAGGGCTCTGCAATCAGGCGCATGCCGGCCAGGTCCGGGTCGGCGGAGATCTCGCTGATAATCGGGGGATCGTCGAGATTCAGGCTGCCATCCTCGTTGCGCAGGAAGATCGAGGCGAGATCGAAGCGGAACCCGTCGACGCCCATTTCGAGCGCCCAGTAGCGCAGGCTGTCGACGACGAGGTGACGCACGACCGGATGCGCGGTGCGAAGGTCGTTGCCGCATCCGCTGTGGTTGGTGTAGGTGGACGGATCCCCCGCGTCGAGCGCGTAATAGACGGTGTTGTCGATGCCGCGCAGCGAGTAAGTCGGCCCGTCGTGGCCCATCTCGGTCGTGTGGTTGTAGACCACGTCGAGGATCACTTCGATACCCGCGGCGTGCAACGCATCGACCATGGCGCGGAACTCCTCCGCCGGCGAGCCGTCGCTGCGCGCGCTTGCATACAGGAGGTGCGGCGAAAAGAAATTCAGCGTCATGTAACCCCAGTAGTTGCCCTCGTCCGGATCGAACTGGTGAACCGGGAGCAGCTCGACCGCGGTGACACCGAGTTCCTTGAGGTGAGGGATCTTCGCGACGATCCCGGCGAAGGTGCCACGAGCGGACGGGTCGACGCGCGAACTCGCGCTGCGCGTGAAGCCGCGCACGTGCATCTCGTAGATGACCAGGTCGTGGTCGTGTCGCGGTGGCCGTGGTACGCGCGGCGCGGAGGGGGACGAAGATCGCGACGGCAATACGCCCAGCGGCGCACGGCCGTCATTGGGGCCGGGCAAGCATGCAGCAGCCCGGCTGTGGCCGGGCGGAAAATGAACCCCGCGCGCGTAGGGATCGAGCAGGATCTTTGCCGCGTCGTAGCGCAGTCCCTGCGCCGGGTCGACCGGACCTTCGATCCGATAGGCGTAGTAGCGCGCGTCGCCCGCGGTCTGCGCGCGGACCCGTGCATGCCAGACACGGTTCGTCTTGTTGGCGGGGAACTCGAGCGGGATCGTCACTAGCGGGACCGTCGCGTCCGCCGCACCGTAGAGAAGCAGGGTTACGCGCTCGGCGTCTTTCGCATAGAGGGCGAAGTTGTAGGCCTGCGCCGCATCCTGCCAGGTCACGCCCAGTGGCAAGGGCGAACCCTCCCATTGATCCGCGATTTCGCTCATCGGTCGATGACACCGTACCGCAGCCGCGATGTCAATCCAGAAACTTGCTACTGCCCCTTTCCGTGCCTTTTCTTACTTCAGGCGACCGGCTGCCGCGCCTGCCGCCAGTCCGCGAGCGGCAACGGCAGCGTTCCGCCGGCGGCGTCGCCCTGCGCATAGTCGACGCCGAGCAGCCCTAGCTGCGCCAGCACGCGCTCGCTGTGGGCCGATTCGGCGACCGTCTTGCGCCCGAGCGCGCGGCACACGCCGCCGATGGCCTCGATCAGCGCGGCGCTGGCCGTGTCGACGTCGATGTTGCGCACCAGGCTGGCGTCGATCTTGACGAACTCGACCGGCAGGTGCCGGATGCACGAAAAAGAGATCATCGACGAACCGAAGGCGTCGAGCATCGAGCGGCAGCCGAGCTTGCGCATCGCATCGACGAAGCGGCTCGCCGCCGCCAGGTCGCGCGTGGCCAGGTTCTCGGTGACCTTGAAGCACACCGTCGAAGGCTGCACCCGGTGCAGGGCGAGCTGCTCGCCGACGTAGATCGGCAGGTCGCCGTCCTCGACCGACATGCCGGAAAGCTCGATGACGCACAGGGCCGGGCCGCTGCCCGCCAGGTCGCGCAGCGCCGCGCACTGCGCCAGGGCGGCGCGGACGACCCAACGGTCGATCGCGCCGCAAAGCTCGAACCGCTCGGCGGCCGGCATGAACAGCTTCGACGCGACGGGCGCGCCGCCTTCGTCCAGCATGCACGGCGAAACCTCGATGCGGAACTGCTCGTCGGCCGCCTGCCCGAGGGCGACGATCTGTTGGGCGAGCAGCGTGAAGCGGTCCTGCGACAGCGCCGCCCGGATACGCTCGATCCACCCGGTGTCGCTCTGGCGCATCGCCCGCTTGGGCTCGCGCGGGTCGTGGACATGGACGCAATTGCGACCCGCATTCTTGGCCAGGTAGCATGCCTCGTCGGCGGCACGCAAGACCTCGTCGATGCCCGGCGCGGGGTGGCCGACGTCGACCACGCCGATGCTGACGCCCACGCGCAGAAGCTGTCCCTGCCACGCGAACTTGTGGTTGGCGACGATTTCGCGCAGGCCGTCGGCCACCTTGTACGCGTCCTGCGGCCTGCAGTGCTCGAGCAGGACGCCGAATTCGTCGCCGCCGAGCCGGGCGAGCGTATCGCCCTCGCGCAGGCGGCTGTGCAGCAGCGGCCCCAGCTGCCGCAGGAGCTCGTCGCCGGCGGCGTGCCCGCCCAGGTCGTTGACGACCTTGAACTGGTCGAGGTCCAGGAACGCGACCGCGAAGTGGTGCCGGTCGTCGGCGACGCGCGCAAGCAGGTGCGACAGCCGGCGGTCGAACTCGCGCCTGTTGACGAGCCCGGTCAGGCTGTCGTGCGCCGCCTGGTAGGACAGCTGCGCCGCGCCCAGCTTGCGGTCGGTGACGTCGGTGATCGAGCCCGCGATCCGCGTGGCCTTGCCGCCGGCGCCGCGCACGCAACGGCCGCGGGCGTGAAACCACCGATATTCGCCGCTCTTCGTCAGCAGGCGGTACTCGACGTCGTAGGGCACGTCGGACTCGATCTGCTCCGCCAGGGCCCGCCTCGCACGCTCGACATCGTCGGGATGCAGGCGCGATTCGAACTCCTCCCTCAGGTTCGGCAGCTCCGCGTCGGCGTAGCCGATCAGCTCCTTGCATCGCGGCGAGATGTAGAACTCGCCGCTCATGAGATTCCAATCCCAGATGCCGTCGTCGCTGCCGGCCACGGCCAGGTCGAAACGCTCCTCGCTCGCCTGCAGGGCGCGCTCGAATTCGACCCCGCGCCGGATCATGCGCCGCGAAAGCACGGTTCCGGCCAGCGCCGAGAGAAGTGTGGCGGCCAGCACCGTCGCCAGCAGCACATCGCGCGTCCAGCGCGAAGCCTCTCCCAGCGTGTAGGAGAACCGCTCCTCGAGCGGCGTCAGGGCCGCATTGATCGCGCGGATCCGATCCAGAGTCGGGCGCAGCTCCGCCGGTCCGCGCACGCCGGCCGCGACCTGCGCGTGCAGCGCCCGTGCGGCATCGTCGAGGGCGGCAATCTGGCGGTCGCCCTCGGCCCAGATGTCGATCACCGCCTCGATGTAGCTGACGTGCCGGAACCACCTGTACAGGCGGATCATCCCGGCGATGTCGCGGGCGTGGTTGCGTCCCTGGATGAACCCCTGGCGCACGACCGAGTCGTCCGGTCGCGGCCGCTCGAGTTCGAGCCGCGCCGCGCGGTCGCCCGCCGGGACGGCGATGTTCGCCAGGTAGCTCTCGTAGTCCTGTTCCAGGCCGCTTTCGGCGTACCGCCCCAGGTACAGGACCGCCTCCTTTTCGGCCTTCGACCAGAGACTCTCGCCGCCGACATACGCCCTGGCGGCCGACAGCACGTCCATGCTGACGGCGGCGAGCGCCGCCAGCATCGCGGCGATCAGCAGGAACGGCCAGATGATCGCGAGCAGGCGCAGGTTGACCCGGGCGTTCAGCGCCGCCTCTGCCGCGCCGGCCGGTGTCTCGGATTCCGATCTTGTGTGCCGCATGAGCAACGAACGCCCGACTCCCCGGCCCCGGGGACAGACCCCGCGCCGCGGCCCGGACTGCCAAGCCGATGGTCGAGTCTGGCCTCAGCGCACCAGCCGCATCACGCCAAAAGCGGCCGAAATCCTACCTCTATTCCCGGCTTGGGGCCGCGGTCCCGCCGTCTTGCCCCGCCCTTGCGGTTGCCGCGGGCCTCAGCGCTGGCACCAGTAGCGGACGCCGAATTCCTCGAGGAAAGCCTCGGCGCCGGCGCCCTTGAGCATCGCGATCGTCGAAAGCGTCCCGGCCTCGACGCAGGTCGCGGCGGCGATGGTGACCGAGCGCGGAGCGCCCGGCACCGGCCAGCCGGTGCGCGGATCCAGGATGTGCCCATAGCGGACGCCGTCGCGCTGCAGGAACCGGTGCGTATCGCCGCTGGTCGCGAGCGCGCCGCGCGTCAGTTCGAGGATCGCGGCAGGCCCGGCATCATCGCGATCGCGCTCGATCCCGACCTGCCAGGGACCTGCCGCCAGCGGCCGGCTGGCACGCAAGTCGCCGCCGAAGTTGACCAGGGCCGGCGGCGAGTCGCGGCGATCGACGATTTCGTGCGCGCGGTCGACCGCGTATTCCTTGGCGATGCCCCCCAGGTCGATCTCCATCCCCGCCGGCAGCACCACGGTGCCTTCGCCTCGCTGCAGGCGCGAGAAGCCGATCCGCGCGAGCAGGCGCTCGACCGCCGCCGGCGCCGGCAGGCGGTCCGAGCCGTCGAACGTCCAGCACTCGCGCAGCACGCCCGACGTGATGTCGAACAGCCCCTCGCTGAGGCGATGGCAGGCGTCGGCGAAGTCGAGCAGGCGCGCGGTCTCGGTGTCGATCGCGACCGCGTGCCCGTTGCTCCGGTTGATCGCGGCGACCGCGCTGTCGGCGCGATAGCGGCTGAACTTGTGCTCGATCCGGAGGGCTTCGATCGCGGCCGGCCGCGCCAGCTCGAGCGCGAGCGCCGGATCGGCGGTCTCCAGCAGCACCTCGCACGGCGTCCCCATCGCGGTGAAGCGCACCGCGTGAACGCGCCCCGGGCGCGCTTCGACCGTCAGCGGCGGCGGATCGGCGCGCGCGTCGGGCGCGCCGTCTGGAACCGTTCCGGACATCGGCACGGCCCCTCCTGGCGACCGCGTCAGAACTGGAAACGCATGCCGGCCTGCACGATCCAGGCGCTCAGCGCCGGGTTCAGATCGAGGCCCTGCAACCCCGCCGGCAGGCTGCCCGGGGCGGCCGGGCGCTGTACGTAGCGCTCGACACGGAAGCCGAACTCGCTGCCGCTCCAAAGCGGCGTGCCGAACTTCAGGCCGATGGTCTGCGCATCGAAACGCGCCAGCCGGGGATCGGCCGAAACGTCTCCGCCCAGCGGATCTCCCTGCAGATGATAGAGGCGGTAGAAGCTCGCGGCCGACTGGCGGTAGGCACGCAGGTGCGGCTCCAGGTAACTCCCCTCGCCGGCGAGCGTCCACCGGTAGTGCATCTCGAGCGTGTGCGAGCGCACGCCCCAGTCGTCGGTCATGTAGCGGTACGACGCCTGCACGACGTCGTGGTCGAGCGAGACCTTGTTGTCCCAGTACAGCGCCTTGCGCAGCCGCTGGCCTGGGCGCGACTCGTAGAAGTACGCGAGCGGGCTGCCGAGGTTGCCGGCCGTATCGACCACCGTGACGATCTTGTACGGATCGTTCTCGTACCCGGAGGAACGGTCCAGCGACAGGTTGAACTGCGCGATCCAGCGCCGCGACACGATCTGCGTGACGCCGAGCAGCAGGTCGCCCACCTGCCTGCTCTTGTTGCCCTGCTTCTGGAATCTCGCGTAATCGCTCAGAGGCACCGGGGCGCCGCCGATCGGATTGACCGCGTCGTGCTCCAGATTGACGCCGGCCGACAGCGTCGTGTTGCGGGAATCGAAGTCCTGCGCGAAGGCGGCATTGACCGACGCCGACATGAAGTCGTTCTCGTGCGACAGGGCGGCGCCGAGGCTCACGCGCCCTTGCGCGCCCAACGGGGTCCCGTAGTCGCCGCTCAAGGCGATGCGCTGATCGCAGAACGATTTGTCGAGCGGCAACTGGCCCGGCGCGACCGTGTACAGCTTGGAGCTGCCGTGGCTGCCGCACAGCAGGCTGCCGCCCGAAGCCGAGGTCGTCGTCTGCACCGGCGTCGACGGCGGGCTCAGCGTCGTCGCCGACGGGGTCGCGAAGGTCTGAACCTGCCGGCTCGGGATCGCGCCGTTGGGCGTGCCGCCGGTCACCGCGTCGAGCAGAAGCTTCAAGCCGAACGCCGTATCGCCGTGCAGCGGCTGGCGGACGCTGACGACGGCCTCGCCGGTCGAGACGCGGCCGTCGTTCTCCTGGTAGTAGAGAAGGCCGGTGTCGATCGTGGCCGGCGGATACGCTTGCGGCCTCGAAGCGGCGTCGTCCTCGCCGCGGCCGCCCGCCGGGCGGTCGCTCCCGGGCGGCACCACGGGCTCGGGCGACCCGGCGTGCGCCGCGGACGCGCCGAGCAGCGCCAGCACCGCGATCGCCAACTGGCGCTGCCGCGCGACGGCCGGCGGGCTCAGTTGCATCCGCAACCTCCGCCGCCGAAGCCCCTGCCGCCGCTGGAGGCCTCCTTGCTGAAGTAGATGTGATCGTCGATCGACGAATCGATCGGGTCCGAGTCGAGCAACATCCCGGGCCTCGCCATCAGGTCGCGCTCCCAGGGCTTGACGCCGGGAACGGCACAGCCGCCGGCCAGGAGGCACAACACGATGGCCGCGGCGGGCAGCCGCAGGCGCTTCGGACCCGAGCGCGTCCGCATCTTCATCGCCGGCGCGCGCATCGTCGTTCTTGTGTCATCGCACATCGATCGCCGCTCCGCCTCACCGCTCGGCGGCGAGTTGCGCGAGCTCGCGCTCGTACGCGGCGCTTTCCTCGGCGTGGAATCCGACGTGCTTGAAGCGCACCCGGCCGGCGCGGTCGATGTAGAAGCTCGCCGGCATGCCGGCGACCTTGAACGATTCGGCGAACTTCGCCTGCGGGTCGAACACGATCGGGAACCGCGGCCGGAGCTGGTCGAGGAAGGCTTCCGCAAGCGCGCGGTCGCGGTCGAGGTTGACGCCGATCACGACGACGCCCTGATCGCCGTACCGGTTCTGGATCTGCTGCATCCAGGGGAACGACTCCTTGCACGGCCCGCACCAGGAGGCCCAGAAGTCGACCAGCACGACCTTGCCCTTGAGCGCATCGAGATCGAGCGTCGGTGCCGGCGTGCCGGCGTGGGCCGCGCTCGTGCAGAGCACCGCCGCGGCGATGGATCGACGGGCGAAACGGAGCATCAGGTTGTCCCCGGGGGTGAAAGGCGAGCCGGATGGTAGCGAACGGGCCGCCGGCCGGGTGTCAACGGCGCCCGCCTGGATGTAACGCGGTGTAATTCGCGTTAAGCGACCATCAAGAAAGGCGACTTCTCTTCAGGAAGAAGCAGCGCCGCGGACCCCCGCAACTTAGATTTGACTAAGAAACAGGGCGTGCGTGACGTTCCTTCATGCGACGGCTCTTTGGCCTAGCGGCATCCGCAGCGACGCGCGGCCCGCGCTAACCGGCATCGAAGGGCGCCGCCATCGCAGTCAGCGCGTCGCGGACGAATTCGAACGCGGGCTCGACCGCCGCCGGCGGGCCCTTGACACCCAACTCGATGTGGCGCCGCGCCGGCCGCCCGTCGCTGCCGTCCCCGATCGAAGGCAGGCTGAACGTCTTGACGCCGGGGAAACGGGCCTCGACCTGCATCATCAACGGCGCGATCGCCGATTCGGGCGTCTCGTACAGCAGCAGCGAACGCTCGGCCGTCGGTCTCGAATGGAAGTGCTCGCGGAATTCGGTGTCGAGGATGGCCTCGATCATCGGCCAGGCCATCACCGGGAACCCGGGCACGAAATAGTGGCGTGCCACCGCGAAGCCGGGAATCCGGTTGTAAGGATTCGCGATGATGCGGGCGCCGCGCGGGAACTCGCCCATCGTGAGCCGCTGCCGGTTCTCCGGCGTCGTCATGTCGGGCTGGCCGAGTTGCGCGCAGCGCAGCGCGATTTCCGACGCCGCTTCCGGATGCAGCATGAGGTCGACGCCGAGCGCGATCGCAGCGGCCTGGCGCGTGTGGTCGTCGGGGGTCGAGCCGATGCCGCCGCAGCTGAACACCGCATCGTCGCCGCCGAAACTGAGCCGCAAGGCGTCGACCAGCGCGCGGCGGTCGTCCGGCAGGTACTGGGCCCACGACAGGGTGAGCCCGCGTGCCGACAGCAGACCGATGACATGCGCGAAATGCCTGTCGGCGCGTTTACCCGACAGGATTTCGTCGCCGATCACGAACAGTCCGAAGCGCGGCGTCATCGACACGGCTGGCCAATACCGGGATACCGCTCCCAAAATTGCGATAATGCACCGCAACAACCGCTACCCGCAAAGGGAAGTTTCCATCCCGCACGGGCGACCTGCAACCAGATGTTTCCGGTCGTGCACGCCCGGGCTCCCCGATGCGTTGCTCGCGTATAAACGATGGCGGCGCGTGATGGCAGCAACGAGCAGCGCGAATCACGTGCCTCGATCCGGAGCCGATTCTGCGATGAAATCCGACTGCGCTCGAGGTCACGGCAGGCTGACGAGGTGGGTCGGCGTGCTCGCGGTGCTGGGCGCGCTGGGCGTGGGTGCCGGCGCGCGGGCGCAGGGCTACGACGAAGGCGCCGCGCCACCCGATCCGCCGGGACGCGTCGGGCGCATCAGCCTGCTGTCGGGCCCCGTCGGCCTGACGGACATCGAAACCGGCGACTCGCAGACGGCGACGCTGAACTGGCCGGTCACGAGCGGCCAGACGCTGTCGACCGGCCGCTTCGGCCGCGCCGAGGTCAGGATCGGCTCGCTCGCGGTGCGGCTCGGGCCGGAGAGCGACGTCGATTTCGAGCGCGTCGACGACGCGGTGATCCAGATCGTGATCGAGCGCGGCACGGTGTCGCTGCGCGTGCGCAACCGCGACCTGCTGCCCGCGCTCGATCTGACCACGCCGCGCGAGCGCCTCGTGCTCGACGACGTCGGCCGCTATCGGGTCGACGTCGATCTCGTGCCGGGACTGACGTCGATCACGACCTACCTCGGATACGCGCGGGTCGCCACCGACGGCGGCATGACCTACGCGGTCGCGAGCGGCCAGCGCGGCGAGTTCAGCGGCGAGCCGGTAACGCGTTTTCAGCTGGTCGCCCCCCTGACCGACACCTTCGATGACTGGGTCGCCGCGATCGACCGGCAGGACGACGCGATCCGCAGCTCGCGCTACGTGTCGACCGAGACCACCGGGATCGAGAGCCTCGACGAATACGGCCAGTGGCGCAGCGTCGACGTGTACGGAGCGGTCTGGTTTCCCGTCGGCGTCCCGGTCGGCTGGGTCCCGTACCGCTACGGCCGCTGGGGCTGGGTTCCGCCGTGGGGCTGGACGTGGATCGACGATGCCCCGTGGGGCTTCGCTCCGTTCCACTATGGACGTTGGGTCTACGTCAACGGCGGCTGGGGATGGCTGCCCGGCGTGTACCTGCCGCGGCCTGTCTACGCGCCGGCTCTCGTCGTCTGGTACGGCGGGCCGCCCGCGGGCGGAGCGATCGGCGCGGTCGGCTGGTTCCCGCTCGGTCCGGGCGAGATCTACATCCCCTGCTACCGCACCAGCCGCCGCTACGTCGAGGTGGTCAACGCGGCGCAGGATGGGCGGTTCCGGCGCGGCGACCCGACGGTGCCGCCGCCGCACTACATCTACCAGCGCAACCCGGGCGTCGTGACCTGGGTCGACGGCAATGCGCTGATGCGCGAGGAGCCGGTGCGGCGCCACGTGCAACCGCCGCCTTCGCAATGGACGTCGATCCCGGTCACGTATCTGCCGCCGGTGTCGGCATCGCCGCCCGGGATGAAGCGGCATTTCGAGCCGGCGCCGGCGCCGGCGCAGCGCGAGGCCGAACGCGCGCCGCAAGCAGCCGCGGCGCCCGGGATGAAGCGCCAGTTCGAATCGACGCCGGCGCAGCGCGAGGCTGCGCGCGGGCCGCAGACACCTGCGGCACCCGGTCAATCGTCGCGCGAGACACCCGCGCCGCGAGAGGCGATCACCACCGTCGCGCCGGCGCGGCGCTCGCCCCCGCCAGCGGCCGAAGTCGGGTCGCGGACCGAAGTGGGGCGGCGCCCCGCACCTGCAGTACGCCCGCAGCCGCCGGCGGCGCCGCCCCGCCCCCCGGCGCAACCGGCCGTCGCGCCTGCGCCAGTCGTCGCGCCTGCACCGGCCGCGCCGGCCGCGGCTGCGCCACCGCAGGCGGCGCCGGCCGAGGGCCGCGAGGCCCACCGGCGCGAACCCGTGCAGCCGCACGGCGCCGTCGCGCGCTGAATACCGGGGGCGGCCGCCCCCACCCATTGCGAACGCGAAACGGCATCGTTTCGCCGCGGTTTTCCCCGGATCGCCTGCGCAGCGGATCCTTACGCTGGAGCGGCTCGATCCCCGATGCGGGGTCGATCTCCTCGACAACCTCGAACAGCCGACAGGCGATCCCGCGCGGGAAAGGAACTCCGATGACCGTCCAGTCCACCACCAACGCTTTGACGAATACCTACTTGCAGCCGGCGGCCAAGCCGGCCGTCTCGGAACCCAACGCCGGGCGCGACGGCGATGGCGACGATGCCCGCGGCGCGTCGGCGCAACACGCCGGACATCATCACGGCGGCGGCATGTTCGCCTTCATGGAGAGCCTCTTCCAGTCGCTGAACCAGATGGGACTGACGCCAGGGTCGTCCGCCGCCTCGACGACCGCGTCGACCAGCGGTTCCACGTCGACGTCGGGTGCCGTCGCATCCACGGGCGCCGCAGGCGCTTCGACCGCGTCGGCGACCTCGACTTCGGGCTCCGGCCAGACGGCCGCCGCAGCCGCGCCGGCGCAGGGCACGGGCGGCGCCGACTCCGATGGCGACAACGACGGCAGCGGCACCAGCAACGCCGCCGCGAACGCGCTCGGCGCGCTGCATACGTTCCTGCACGACCTGTTCACGGCAATCCGCCAGGCCCAGGCCGGGGGCGGGAGCTCCGACAGCGACGGCGACAACGACGGCAGCGGCGCGGGCCAGGCCAGTGCCGTGCGGTCGGCCTATGGAAGCCTGGGCAGCGGCATCCAGGCGCTGCTCCAGGGGCTCGACGGCAGCACGGGTTCGGGCGCCGGCGCGGGTTCAGCCGCGAGTTCGGTTTCGGGTACGAACACGGCTTCGGGCACCGGCACGACTTCGGGCACCAGCGTGGGTTCAAGCGCGAGCGCTGGCTCGAGCTCGGCCGCAAGCAAGCTGCAGCAGGACTTCCAATCGCTGGTGAGCGCGCTCGATCCGCAGGCCGCGTCCGCAAGCTCGGGCGGGCCGACGCTGCAGGCGTTCCTGCAGACCCTGCTGTCCAACATGGGCGCGCAGGCGGGCAGCACGGCCGCCTCGGTCACGCAGCCGGGCTCGCTGGTGCAGGCGACGGCCTAGTCTCCGTCATCAAAGCCCGGGAGGACGAGCAGGCACGGCGCACCCGGAATCGTCGATACTGGCGCCTCTCCTTCCTGCGGCGGGGCGAACATGACGATCCTGGTGCTCGGGCTGCTCCTCTTCCTCGGCGTGCATTCCATCCGGATCGTCGCCGACGGCTGGCGCGGCGCGCTGGTCGCGCGCCTGGGCGAGAAGCCATGGAAGGGCCTGGTGTCGGTCGGGTCGCTGGCGGGCTTCGTTCTGATCGTCTGGGGCTTCGGCCTCGCGCGAGCGAACCCGATCCAGGTCTGGGATCCACCGACGTGGACCCGGCTCGTCACGGTGCTGCTGACCCTGCCGGCATTCGTGCTCATCGCGGCGGCCTATGTGCCGGCCAATCACCTCAAGGCGGCGCTCGGGCACCCGATGGTCCTCGGCGTCAAGACCTGGGCTTTCGCCCATCTGTGCTCCAACGGGCGCCTCGACGCGATGCTGCTGTTCGGCGCATTCCTCGTCTGGTCGGTGTTCAGCTTCAGGGCCGGCCGGCAGCGCGATCGAGCGGCCGCAACGACCTACCGTGCCGGGACCTTGAAAGGCGACGCGATCGCGCTGGTGGCCGGCGTCGTGATATGGGCGGCCTTCGGGCGCTATCTGCATGCGTGGCTGATCGGCATGTCGCCGATGGGCTGACGCCGCTCAGCGCTGCACGCTCGCCCAGACCTTCTGCAGGCGCTTGGTGCTGACCGGCATCGGCGTGCGCAGTTACTGCGCGAACAGCGACACCCTCAGTTCCTCGAGCAGCCAGCGGAACTCCTGCAGCCGCGGATCGGCGACGCCTTTGCGCGCCGCCGTCTCGCGCAGCCACGGCGTCTGCAGCGCCGCCAGCTCGGCCTGACGGCCCTGATCGCGGGCCGGATCCGCCTTCAGCTTGTCCAGGCGCATCGCGATCGCTTTGAGGTAGCGCGGGTAGTGCGCAAGCTGGGCCGGCGGCGTGTCGACCAGGAAGTTGCGGGCGAACAGGCGCCCGAGCTGCTGCTCGATGTCGGCGGCCGCCGCCGCGAAGCCGCGGTGCGCGGCGAGCTTCTTCGGCAGCGCCGCCGCCTCCTGCGCGATCAGCGCCGCCAGCCGCGCGACCTCCTGCGCGATCAGGCTCAGCCGCCCGCGAGCCTCGTCCTTGCGCGCGACGAATCCGGCGCGATCGTGCGGCCAGGGCTCGCCCAGGCAGGCGCGGTCGAGCGCCGCGGCGATGACCTGCTCGCGCAGGGCCTCGAAGCCGGGCCAGGCGGCGGCGAGCGCGGGAACCGTCGACGCCTGCATCTGCGCGGTCTGCAACGATGCCAGCGATTTCTCCAGGAACTTGATCTGCTCGCGCAGCTGCAACCGGAAGAGGCGGCGCAGGCCGTCGCGATGCGCGGCGCGCGCCTGCGCCGGGTCGTCGAACACCTCCAACGCGCAGCGGTCTCCCTGGTCGACCACCGCGGGGTGGCCGATCAGCGTCTGGCCGCCGCGCCGGATCTCCATGATCTGCGGCAGTTCCCCGAAGTCCCAGTCGACGATCGCTTCCTGCAGCGCGGGCTCGGCCGCGCGGTCCTGCAGCGCCAACGACTGGAACGACTTCTGCGCCTCGCCGCCGAGCTCGGCGCGCAGCGCGGCCAGATTGCGGCCCATCGCCAGCTGCCGGCCGCCGTCGTCGATGACCTTGAAATTCATCGTCAGGTGGGCCGGCAGCGTCTCGAGCTTGAAATCGGACGGCGTGCAGGCGACCTGCGTGCGATCCCGGATGTCGGCGATCAGCGCCTCGACCAGCCCGCCCGGCGGGGCCGTTTCTTCCGGCGCGATCGACGCGCCATGGCGCTCGACGAAGCCGCCCGCGTACTCGGGCAGCGGCACGCAGGCGCGCCTGAGCTTCTGCGGCAGCGACTTCAGCAGCAGGTGCACCTTCTCCTTCAGCATGCCCGCCACCAGCCACTCGCAGCGCTGCGCGTCGACCTGGTTCAGCGCATAGAGCGGCACGGTCAGCGTGACGCCGTCGCGCGCCGCCCCGGGCTCGAAGTGATAGGAAAGCGCCATGGTCACGCCGCGCATCGCGAGCTGCTTCGGGAACTGCTCGCTGGTGGCGCCCGCGGCCTCGTGGCGCATCAGCTCGTCGCGCGACAGGAACAGCAGCTTCGCGCGCTCGCGCTCGGCCTCGCCGCGCCAGCGTTCGAATCCGGCGCCGTTGCACACGTCGGCCGGGACCAGCCGGTCGTAGAACGCGAAGATCAGCTCGTCGTCGACCAGGACGTCGGGGCGCCGCGTCTTGTGCTCGAGCTCGCGGATCTCGCGCACGAGGCGCTGGTTGTGCTGGAAGAACGGGGCGCGCGTGTCGTATTCGCCGCCGACCAGCGCTTCGCGCAGGAAGATCTCTCGCGCCCGCGCCGGGTCGAGCGGGCCGAAATGCACGCGACGCTGCTGGTAGACCGGCAGGCCGTACAGCGTGGCCCGCTCGAACGCGACGACCTGCGCCGGGCGCTTCTCCCAGTGCGGATCGCCGTGGCTTTTCTTGAGCAGATGCCCTGCCACGCGCTCGACACAGGCCGGCTCGACGCTGGCCACGGTGCGCGCGAACAGGCGCGAGGTCTCGACCAGCTCGGCCGCCACGATCCAGCGGCCCGCCTTGCGCGCCAGCGGCGACCCGGGCCAGACATGGAACTTGATGCCTCGCGCGCCCAGGAACGGCGGCTCGCGCCGGTCGGCCGGGTCGGCCTCGCCGGACTTGCACCCGATGTTGCCCAGCAGGCCCGTCAGCAGCGCCAGGTGCAGCTGCTCGTAGGTCGCCTCGGCCGCGTTGACGCGCCAGCCGTGCTCGGCCACGATCTGGTGCAGCTGAGAGTGCACGTCGATCCATTCGCGCACCCGGCGCGGGCTGATGTATTCGGCCTTGAGTTCGTCGGCCAGCCTGCGGTTGGACTTCTTGTGCTCGATCCGCTCCTGCAGCGCCCGCCACAATCGCAGGTAGCCGACGAAGTCCGACTTCTCGTCGGCGAAGCGGCGGTGCGCGCGGTCCGCGCCATCCTGCGCGGCGAGCGGGCGCTCGCGCGGATCCTGGACCGACAGCGCGGCCGCGAGGACCTGCATTTCGCGCAGGCACTGGTGTTCGCGCGCCGCGAGCAGCATGCGGCCGACGCGCGGGTCGACCGGCAGTGCGGCCAGTTCGCGGCCGATCGCCGTGAGCTCGTTGCGATCGTCGACTGCATTGAGCTCCGCCAGCAGCTGGTAGCCGTCGGCGATCGCGCGCGCCGGCGGCGCCTCGAGGAACGGGAATTCGGCCGGATCGCCGAGGCTGAGCGATTTCATGCGCAGGATCACGGCCGCCAGCGATGAGCGGAGGATCTCGGGGTCGGTGAAGGGCGGCCGCCGCTCGAAATCCGCCTCGTCGAACAGGCGCACGCAGACGCCCGCGGCGACGCGCCCGCAACGGCCGGCGCGCTGGTTGGCCGCCGCCTGCGAGACCGGCTCGATGCGCAGCTGCTCGACCTTGTTGCGGTAGCTGTAGCGCTTGACGCGGGCCAGCCCGGTGTCGACGACGAAGCGGACCCCCGGTACCGTGAGCGAGGTCTCGGCGATGTTGGTCGCCAGCACGATCCTGCGCCCTCCGCCGGGCTTGAAGACGCGCTCCTGCTCGGACGCCGACAGCCGCGCGTACAGCGGCAGGATCTCGGTCGCCGGCGGATGATGCTTGCGCAGCGCTTCGGCGGTCTCGCGGATCTCGCGTTCGCCGGGCAGGAACACGAGCACGTCGCCGCGCTCGCCGGCCGCCAGCTCGTCGACCGCGTCGATCACCGCGTCGGCGAGCGACTTGCGCTCGAGCGCCCGCGGCACCGGGGAACCGCCGGCCGGGGCGGCGCGCGCGGCGCCCCGCGCATCGGAGTCCGCGTCGTCGAACGGCCGGTAGCGGATCTCCACCGGATACAGGCGCCCCGACACGTTGATCACCGGGGCGGGCTGCGCATCGGACCCGAAGTGTCGGGCGAAGCGCTCGGCGTCGATGGTCGCCGAGGTCACGATCAGCTTCAAGTCCGGCCGGCGCGGCAGCAGCTGCTTCAGGTAGCCCAGCAGGAAGTCGATGTTCAGGCTGCGTTCGTGCGCCTCGTCGATGATGATCGTGTCGTACGCGAAGAGCAGCGGATCGGACTGCGTCTCGGCCAGCAGGATGCCGTCGGTCATCAGCTTGATCGAAGCGCCGCGGCGGGTCTGGTCCGAGAAACGCACCTTGTAGCCGACCACCTCGCCGGGCGGCGTGTTGAGCTCCTGCGCGATCCGGTGCGCGATGCTCGATGCCGCCACTCGCCGCGGCTGCGTGTGGCCGATCAGCTTGTCGTGGCCGCGGCCGAGCGCGAGGCAGATCTTCGGCAGCTGCGTGGTCTTGCCCGAGCCGGTCTCGCCGCAAACGATCAGCACCGGGTGCGCCTCGATCGCGCGCGCGATGACCTCGCGCTGGCCGCTGACCGGCAGCTCGGGGGGAAAGGCGATCGCGGCCGCAGGCACCCGCGAAGGACGCCCGGGAAGCGTGAGCGAAGAAGTTTGCACTTGGAAAATCAACGACTTGCGGCGGTGCGAAGTATACTTTTCGGCGTGAACGACCCCGCCGAAGCCGTAGTCCAAGCGCAGACCGACGCCTCGCAGGCGCAGTTCGTCGCGTGGCTGCGCGACGTTGCGCCCTATGTGCACGCGCACCGCGGGCGCACGTTCGTGATCGGCTTCGGCGGCGAGCTGATCGAGTCCGGACGGCTCGACGCGCTGGTGCACGACCTGTCGCTGCTGCAGGCGCTGGGCATCCGTCTCGTGCTGGTGCACGGCTCGCGCCCGCAGGTGCAGGCGCAGCTGCAGCTTCGCAAGCTGCAGGCGGCGTTCGCGAAGGGCATGCGGATCACCGACCGTGCCGCGCTCGAGTGCGTCAAGGAGGCCGCCGGCGGCATTCGCCTCGGCATCGAGGCGGCGTTTTCGCAGGGGCTTCCGAACACACCGATGGCCAACAGCCAGATCCGAGTGGCAAGCGGCAATTTCGTCGTCGCGCAGCCGGTCGGGATTCTCGACGGGGTCGATTTCCAGCATACCGGGCTGGTGCGCAAGATCGACGTCGAGGCAATCCGCGCCACGCTCGCCAACGATTCGCTGGTCCTGCTGTCGCCGCTGGGATTCTCGCCCACCGGCGAAGCCTTCAACCTGATGATGCAGGACGTGGCCTGCAGCGCCGCGATCGCGCTGAGGGCGCACAAGCTGGTCCTGATCGGCGAGGCCGACGGCGCGCGCGACCGGCGCGGCGACCTTTGCGCCGAGCTGTCGCCGGAAGAAGCGGAGCGGATGATCCAGGACGGCGCGGTGGGTCAGGCCGCCGCGGTCGACCTCGCCTACCTGGTCAGGGCCTGCCGCGGCGGCGTCGCGCGCGCGCACCTGGTTCCGATGCTGCTCGACGGCGGCCTGCTGCTCGAACTGTTCACGCACGGCGGCGTCGGCACCATGGTGGCGACCGGCGACCTCGAATCGCTGCGCGAGGCCGGCGCCGACGACGTCGGAAGCGTGCTGCAGCTGATCGAGCCGCTCGAGGCCGACGGCACGCTGGTCAAGCGGCCGCGTGAGCTGATCGAGCGCGAGATCTCGCACTTCTCGGTGCTCGAGCACGACGGCGTGATCTTCGGCTGCGCAGCGCTGTATCCGTTCCGCGAGGCCGGCATGGGCGAGATGGCCTGCCTGACCGTGCACCCGAAGCATCGCGAAGGCGGCGACGGCGAGCGCCTGCTCAAGCGCATCGAGGCGCGCGCGCGCGCCGCGGGGCTGACACGGCTGTTCGTGCTGACCACGCGCACCGCGCACTGGTTCCTGAAGCGCGGCTTCACGATGGCCGCGGTCGAGGACCTGCCGGTCGGGCGGCAGCGGCTGTACAACTGGCAGCGGCGTTCGCAGATCCTCATCAAGACGATTTGAACCCGATTGCGGGATTCCGAAAGGCGAAGGAACACTGACATGGCACGCCTCGTAAAGTGCGTGAAGCTGGGACGCGAAGCCGAGGGTCTCGATTTCGCCCCGCTGCCGGGCGAGCTGGGCAAGCGGATCTTCGACAGCGTGTCGAAGGAAGCCTGGGCCCAGTGGCAACGGCACCAGACGATGCTGGTGAACGAGAACCGGCTCAACCTTGCCGATCCGCGCGCCCGCAAGTACCTGCTGACCCAGATGGAGCAGTATTTCTTCGGCGAAGGCGCCGATACGCCGGCCGGATACGTGCCGCCGAAGGGGTAGCGGCTCGCCGGCCGCGCCCGAATCGGCGCCATGCTCGAAACGGCCTTCAGCATCCTCGGCGCGCCGGTCACCTGGCTCGAGGTCGCGG
Organism: uncultured Burkholderiaceae bacterium; assembly: GCA_964512305.1. Classification (GTDB taxonomy): domain Bacteria; phylum Pseudomonadota; class Gammaproteobacteria; order Burkholderiales; family Burkholderiaceae_F; genus CAZEIW01. Next base: position 20,867 of record CAZEIW010000026.1, read on the forward strand.
CTTTCCTGCTCGCGCTCGGCTGCATCGTCTGCAACGTGTACGAGATCCACTGGGGTTGGCCGCTTGCGATCGTCTCGAGCCTGCTTTACGCGTGGCTTTTCTTCGCCAACCGCCTGTATGGCGACGTTGCGGTCCAGGGGTTCTTCGTGGTCTCGTCGGCGTGGGGTTGGTGGGAGTGGCGCTTCGCGCGGCGCGCCGGCGGGCCCGCGGCGGCGCCGGGGCCTTTGCGGGTCTCCCGGCTGGGCCGGCGCCGCCGCTTTGCGCTGGCCGGCGCGTGGCTGCTCGCATGGCCCCTGCTCGGGGCGCTGCTGCAGCGGTATACCGACACCGACGTCGCCTACTACAACGCCTTCCCGACCGCCGGGAGCTTCCTTGGCCAGATCCTGATGGCGCTGAAGTTCGTCGAGTGCTGGCCGGTGTGGCTGGTCGTCAACGTCACGGGGATGACGCTGTACGCCTTCAAGGACCTTTGGCTGACCTCGATGCTGTATGCGGTCTTCGCCGCGCTCGCCGTCGCCGGTTGGCGCCGCTGGCGCACGGCGCTCGCCCCCGCCGGGCCTGCGTCATGAGCGTCGCCGTCCGCCGCATCGCGGTGATCGGCGCCGAGTGCGTCGGCAAGACCACGCTGTGCGAGCAGCTGGCGCACGAGCTGCCCGGCGACTGGATCCAGGAGTATCTGCGCGAGTTCTGTGTCGCGCGCGGCCGCACCCCGGCCGAATCCGAGCAGGCGCACATCCTGCAAGTTCAGATCGAGCGCGAGGCCCAGGCCGAGGCGGCTGCCGCGGCACGCGGTCTTGGCTGGCTGCTGTGCGACTCGGCGCCGATCGTCACCGCGACGTACAGCATGCAGTACTTCGGCGATCGCAGCCTGCTCGACGCGGCGCTCGCCCATCACCGCCGCTATGACGCGACGCTGCTGCTGGCACCCGACCTGCCCTGGCATGCCGACGGCATCCTGCGCGACGGTCCGGGCGTGCGCGAGCGGTTCCATGCGCTGCTCGCCGGACGGCTCTCGGGCGCCGGAATCGGCGCGCATTTGACGGCAGGCAAGGGGAAGGCGCGGCTGGCGAACGCGCGCGCCGCGCTCCGGTGCTTATAATTCCGCTTCAACGCTAGGGGTCCCGCAAAAATCCGCGGCAAATGTCGCGGTCCGGGCGACCGGACGGGTGAGAAAGACCCTTGGAACCTGATCAAGTTAACACTTGCGCAGGGAAGCGTTCAAGGCGGCGCAGCTCGTCCCAATCTCTTCGGGGCAACCCGTCCGCCATCGCTCCCCTGCCATCGGTGCGGAGGCACGATGGCATCCTCGAATTCCAGGCAATCGCGGAAACGTCGCGCGCCGCGCGCGGCGGTCTTTCTCGCGGCATCTTCGATCGCATTGTTTGCCGCCTACGGACCCGCCCGCGCCCAGACCGTGGCGGCGGCGCCGCTGCCGTCCGACACGGTGACGATCGAGGCGCAGCGGCTTGCGCGCCAGTCGCTCTCGGGCGGCGTCAACGACTTCTCGACCGCGCCGCTCGCGCGGACGCCGCTGGCGGTCGACGTGCTGAGCGTCGAGGACCTGGTCGACCGCGGCGTCAACAGCCTGTCCTCGGCGATCCGCGGCGAAACCTCGGTCGGGGACGACTACAACACCTTCGGCTACGTCGAGGGGCTGCAGATCCGCGGCTTCGTGCTCGACGAGGTGCTCAACTACCGCCGCGACGGCATGCCGGTGAGCAGCCACGTCCCGGTCGCCCTCGAGAACAAGGAGGCGATCGAGATCCTCAAGGGCCTGTCGGGCATCATCGCCGGCAGCAGCGCGCCGGGCGGACTGGTCGACTACCGCCTCAAGCGGCCGACCGACAGCCCGCTGCGGGTGATCCGCGCCGAGATCTCGGAGCGCGGCTCGGCGCTCGTTCACGGCGACTTCGGCGGACGCGCCGGCGAAGGCGACCGCCTCGGCTACCGGATCAACGTCGCCGCCGAGGAGCGCCGGCCGCCGATCGACAACGCATGGGCCAGGCGCGCGTTCGCAAGCGGCTATTTCGACTGGCGTGCGGCGCCCGACACGCTGCTCGAGCTCGAGTTCGAGCACCAGCGCGTGCGCCAGATCAGCGTGCCCGGCTACGGCCTGCTCGACACCGACGGCGACGGCATCGCCGAGACGCTGCCGCCGCCGATCGATCCGCGCATCAACCTCAACGCGCAGCCGTGGACGCAGCCCTTCGAGAGCACCGCGACCACAGGCTCGGTGCGGATCGCGCAGCGCCTCGGGCCGGCGTGGGACGCCGCGCTGCGGCTCGGCATCCAGCGCAGCGTCGCCAACGACCGCATCGCGTTTCCCGACGGCTGCAGCAGCGGACCGAACTACGTCTACCCGGGCCTGTGCGGCAACTACGACATCGATATCTACGATTACATCAGCGACGGCGAGCGCCGCAACACGAACGACGCGGACGCGCGGCTGCACGGCCGCTTCGTCACCGGACCGGTCGACCACGAGCCCACGTTCGGCCTGCGCGTCACGCGCTACGACGAGCGCTACCCGCCGTTCCAGGCCTACAACTTCGCCGGTACCGTCAACGTCTTCGCGCCCGTCGCGCTGCCGCCCAACGCGGCCATGACGAATCCCAATGTGCGCGTCGACCTCCACATCGACGAGCTGTCCGCCACCGACGTGCTGCGGTTCGCGCAGCGGTGGTCGGTCTGGCTCGGTGCGCGCCTGACGCGGCTGGACCAGTCGAGCGCGCTCACGCAGCCCGACGCCAGCGGCGGCCTCGAGGACGTGGCGCTCGCGCAGCACTTCTTCACGCCGTTCGGCGCGGTCGGCTACGAGCCGTGGGCCGACGGCTTCGTCTACCTGTCGGGCGGCAGCGGCGTCGAGACGGCCACGGTGCCCAATCGACCCGATCTCTTCGTCAACCCGGGCCGGGCGCTGCCGGCGCTGCGCAGCCGGCAGGTCGAGCTCGGCTTCAAGCAGACACGGGCCGGCGTGATGGCGTTCAATGCAGCGCTGTTCCAGATCGAGAAGCCGTTCCCGGACGACATCCCGCAGCCCGGCGGCCTGGCGCTGCGCGTCGCGGGCGCGCGCGTGCAGCGCCATCGCGGACTGGAGCTCGACCAGGACTGGATCGCGCTGCCGAACCTGCGGCTGAAGGCCGCCATGACGCTGCTGCAGGCCGAAACGACGCAGGCCGTCAACGGCGCCTATGTCGGCCGGGCGACCGTCAACGTTCCGCACGTGTCCGCGACGCTGCGCGATACCTGGGACCCGCCGGGACTGCCCGGACTGGCCTGGAGCAACCAGCTCGTATTCTCCGGCCACAAGCCCGTGCTGCCGGACGCCTCGGTCGATCTGCCCGCCTACTGGCAGTGGGACACCGCGCTGCGCTACCGCGTGCAGGGGCCCGGCTCGGCATGGACCTGGCGTGCCGGCATCGACAACGTGACCGACCGCCGCTACTGGCGCGAGGCGCCGACGGCGCCGTGGGGCGCGACTTACCTGTTCCCCGCCATGGCCCGCACGGCACGCCTCGGGGTGGAGGTATCGTTCTAGCGGCGGTCGTCGCGTGCCGAACGGATCGCTTGTACTCTCGAGTGCGTATCGCGCTCGGATAAGCGCCCGCCATGACGATCGGGAGACTGGCGTCCCGGGAGTCGATCGCCAGCGGCGCATCCCTGTTGGCTTTGAAACGCATCCGTGACAAGGAGACGATCATGACCAAGCAAGTCGTAGCGGTGATCGGTGGGACGGGTCTGCAGGGTGGTGGCGTCGTGGACGCGCTCCTGGGCGCGGGCAAGTTTGCGGTGCGTGTTGCCAGCCGCAATCCCACCAGTGACGCTTCGCGGGCGTTGGTGACGCGCGGCGTCGAGGTGGTCAAGGCCGATCTGCTCGACCCGGGCAGCCTCCGTTCCGCTCTCGAGGGGGCGCACGGAGCGTTCGTCGTGACCAACTTCTGGGATCCCGCGCAGATGCCGCGCGAGACCGAGATCGGGACGGAGGCCGTGCGAGCCGCGCGCGCCGCCGGGGTCAAGCACCTCGTCTGGTCGACGCTGCCGGACTCGGAAAAGCTGACCGGGGGGCGCCTCAAGGTCGTGCATTTCTCCGGAAAGGCCCGCGTCGACGCGGCGGTCAAGGCGGCCGGATTCGCGCGCCACACGTTCGTGATGGCGCCCATGTACTTCCAGAACTTCCTCGGCATGATGGCGCCGCAGCCCCTGCCAAACGGCGGCCGCGGCTGGGCGGTGCCGATCGATCCGGCGGCGCGCGTGATGCACGCCGGCGACGCCACAGAGGTCGGTCGCGCCGTCGCGGCCGCCTTCGCGGCCGGCGACCAGCTACCCGACGGCAGCTGCCTGGGCGTGTGCGGCGGCGTCTACTCTTTCAACGACTTCGTCGGCACGCTGAACGCCCAGGGGCACAAGCTGCAGGTGCTGCAAGTGCCCGCGGCCGTGTACGACGGCTTCTACCCCGGTGCCCACGAGATCCGCGAGATGTTCCAGTACTTCGCGGAGCACACATACTTCGGCCCGGAGCACGAAAAGCACATCGCCGCGGCGAACGCCCTCGTCCCCCGCGGATTCACGAACTTCGCCGACTGGGCTCGTGTGCACATGAAGGCGGTCTGATGTGCGGCGTCCCAGGCATGAGCTGATTGCGAAAGCTATGGTATTTGCTTCAGAGCCTCCTCCGTAGACGGAAGAAGTCGGGCAATCTTGTCGTCACCATTGAGCTTTCCGGCGATATAGAGCCGCGAAAGGAAGGCGTTGAGATTGTGGACGCGCGCCAAGCCCGCTTGCGAGGCGTAGGCATCGCGCCATGTGGGAAGCGGCGCGGGCGAACTGATGCGCGAAATCCACGCCGCCCATTCCTCTTGGCTCACGAGGCCGCGCTCGGCAATCGCGAGCACAGCGCGCGCGATACGCTCCGGTTCTCCATAAATGTAAAAATGCTCTGCCGGTGCAATCTGCGTCTCCAAAGCGCTGAGAATCTGGTGCATCTCGCCGGCTCCAAAGGCAGGGTTGAGCCCGAGTTGAAGCAAATAATCTGCGCCATGGGCCACGCCATGGCGCCAGCCGGCGTGCTCATCGAAGCCGCGATAGTCTTTAACGGCGGCGAAATAGGCGATGGCGGCGGCGAGCAAGTGCGTGCGCTCTTCTGGCGAAAGAAACGACTTGATTCGATCGGCGCGTGCGATTTCCGAGAGAGCCAGCGCGGCAAACGGCCGGCGCACGCCGGTCGGGTCCGCGGCCGTCAGACGCGGCAATAGCTCTTCTTCGATCGCGCGCATGGTTTCATCGCTCAGCTGTCGCGCACGCAAGAAATGTGACAAGCCTTCAAAGGCTATGTCATCCCGCAGTTTCGGATCGGGGTCTTCGAGACAGGCAAGGAGGGTGCGAGCAAAGTCATTGCGCTTGGCCTCGTCGGGAATTTCAAAACTGGCGTTCGGCAAGGCCTCCAAACTTTGACGCGAATAACTCTCTGGCGGGCAGGGCGATGCATCGACCCCGCAAATTCCGCTCATGCAGAGAACCAAGGCAAAATATCTCAGGCGACGCATGTACATCGCGATGTGCGACTCCAGATTGCTAATGATCGTGGCCCGCCGGCGGAACGCGCGGGCGGGGGCAGTGCTCTCAGGCCGGGCGCGGCGCGCGGCCGGTGAGTGGCCCGGCCGTCTACGCCCTTCTTACTTCTTCTCGGCCGCCCACTTCCTGACCGCGGCCAGCGTGTTCTCGACGTGCTTCTCCGGATCGAGGTTGGTGTACTCGTAGAGGATCTTGCCGTCGGGCGCGATCACGTACGACGTGCGGTTCGCGTACTGCGGCTTGACCGCCAGCACCGAGTCGTACGACTTCATGATCGCCTGGTCGGTGTCCGCCGCCACCGGAAACCTGCTCCGGCATTCGCTGACGGAGAACCGGTCCAGCGTCTCGATGTCGTCGTGGGAAACGCCGATCACCGTCGCGCCCAGCTCCTTGTAGCGGTCGACCGCGTCGGCGAACTCGTGCGCCTCGATCGTGCAACCCTTGGTGAAGGCCGCCGGATAGAAGTACAGCACGACGGGACCGTTCTTGAGTGCGTCGTGCAGCGAGTAGGTGAAGACCTTTCCGCCCAACGACGCCTGCGCCGTGAAGTCGGGTGCCATGGTGCCGACCGGCAGCGCGGCGAACGACGGCGAAGCAAGGAGCGCCGACGCAAGGACCCAGCCGGCGCGGTTCAGGTTCTTCGTCATGTCCATCCTCCTTGCAGCTCGTGGGTTCCGAGCGGTTGCGACGCGGCCTCTGCGGCCCATTTTCGGTCGGGCACGCGCGCTTGCCAATCGGGATCGCGCGCAGGCGTCATCGCGCCCTTTGTGTCCGCGCGCGCAGCTTTAACGCCTGCCTAACCGTCGATTCACGCCGGCATAACCGATAGCGCCTAGCTTGGCGCCTTCGGAATCCGCGTGTCCACGACAACGGAAGGGAGAACGAAGTGAATCGAATCGAAAACACAGACGCGGCCGCCGGACGGGCCGCAACGGGGACGCGCGGTTTCGTGCGCTCGCTGCTCAAGCTTGCCGCGCCATGCGGCCTCATCGGCATAATGGCCGCCTGCTCCAGCGTTGCACTCCCGAACAAGCCGGCGCCGATCGTCGAGGCGCCCGCGCCGGCAGCGCCGGTCAAGCCCGCGGCCGCTGCGGCAACCTCCTCGCGGGGCGTCACCACGGTCGATATGTCGCGCGGACAGGCGCTGGCGGCGGCACAGAACCTCAGTCGCGAGCCGGCCGACCGCAGCGTGTTCTTCGACTTCGACAAGTCGATGATCAAGACCGCGTACGACTCGGTGGTCGAAGACAACGCCCGCTTCCTCGCCAGCCATCCGTCGTTGCGGGTCGTGGTGCAGGGGAATACCGATGAGCGCGGCAGCGCCGAGTACAACCTGGCGCTGGGCCAGGCGCGCGCGGACAGCGTAGCCAAGGAGATGGAACTGGTGGGCGTGCGCGCGATCCAGGTGTCGACCGTCAGCTTCGGTGCCGAGAAGCCGAAAGCGACTGGCCACGACGAGTCGGCCTGGTCCGAAAACCGCCGGGCCGACATCGTCTACGGCGGGTGATCGCGAAACAACGGGCGCCTGCGGTGCGGAAGCTTCGACTCGCGATCCTGCTGTTCGGCACCGCCGTGCTTGCGTTCGCAGGAACGGCCGGTGCCGCGACGCGGAGGTTCTCGGCCGGCCCCGCGGCCGGCGAAGCCATGCTCGCTCCGCCAGGCCATGCCGATCGGGCGCGTCGCAACGCCATGGCACTGCTGCGCGACGCAGCCGCCGGCCTCGATCAGGCGGCGCTGCAGCGTGATTTCGCAAGCAACGCCAGCGTGCTGCGGTTGTTGCAGCGCGCGCACGACGATCTCGCCGCCGCAGGGAGGACCTTGTGCTGCGCCGAGCGCACGCAGGCGATCGGGCTCGCGGCCGGCATCGACTATGCGATCGCGCGCGGCTCGGCGCAACTCGGAACGCTGGTCTCGAACGGACCCGACCGCTTCGGCCCGCTGCCCCCCAGCCGGAACGAGCTTGCCGTGCTGGCCAAGGAGGGGCAGCAACTGGTGCACGATTCCCTTCCGGCGTTGCGCGCGCCCGACACCGACGACATCGCCTGGCTTCGAGGCGAGACTGGACCGGTGTCCGGGCGGGGCGTGGATCCGTGGGCGCCAGCGGGCGAGCCACCGGCGAGCCTGCCCGGCGACTCGCGCGCGTGGCCGCAGCTCGCGCGCCGGTTCTGATCTCCACGGCGGGGCGTCGAGGCGCCCCGCTCGTTTGGCTTACCTTGGCGCTGCGCGCTCGAACTCGACCACGCCCTGGTCCGTGCCGAGCAGCAGCACGTCCGCGCCGCGCGCCGCGAAGAGCCCCACCGTCACCACGCCCACGATCCGCCCGATGGTTCGCTCGAGCTCGACCGGCGCCGTGATCTTCAGTCCGTGGACGTCCAGGATCTGGTTGCCGTTGTCGGTGACGAAGCCTTCCCGCAGGCGCGGCGCGCCGCCCAGGCGCGCGAGCTCGCGCGCCACATAGGCGCGCGCCATCGGGATCACCTCGACCGGGAGCGGGAAGCGGCCGAGCACCTCCACCCGCTTGCTGCCGTCGGCGATGCAGATGAAGGTTCGCGCCACCGCGGCGACGATCTTCTCGCGCGTGAGGGCGCCGCCGCCGCCCTTGATCATCGCGAGCGAAGCGTCGATCTCGTCGGCGCCGTCGACATAGATCGGCATGGTCTCGACCTCGTTCAGGTCGATCACCTTGAGACCGCGCGAACGCAGCCGCGCCGCGCTGCGCTCGGAGCTCGCGACCGTCGCCGCGACCTGGCCGGCATGCCCGGCCAGCTCGTCGATGAAGAGGTCCGCGGTCGAACCGGTGCCGACGCCGATGACGGACGGCGTACCGAAGAACGGCGCCACCCGCTGCACCGCCGCAAGCGCCACCGCGCGTTTCAACTCGTCCTGCGACGCCATTGTCCGCCCCCTCCCCCTAGGAACCTGCGCTTCAAACCGGCATCATAAGGTCATGTGGTTATTGCGCCTGAGGCACTGGGCCGCCTCGCTGTTCATCGGCGCGGCCGCGCTCGTCTACCTGGTCGAAGAGTGGCTGTGGGACGCGCTCAAGCGGGCTATGGGGCTGCTCGGGCGGGCGCCGGGGCTCAAGCAGCTGGAACGCTGGGTGGCCGGCCTGCCGCCGGCCGGCGCTGCGTTCTTCTTCGTGCTGCCGGCTTCGCTCGCGCTGCCGGTCAAGCTGATCGCGCTGAAGTGGATCGCCACCGGGCGCATCGTCGCGGGCACCGCGGTGATCATCGCCGCCAAGATTCTGGCGACCGCGCTCTTCGCGCGGATCTACGTGCTGACGCAGCCGGCGCTGATGCGGGTGCGCTGGTTCGTCGCGCTGCACGCCGGGGTGCTGCGCTGGCGCGTCTGGGCATACGCCCAGATCGAGTCCCACCCCGCCTGGCGCGCGATCCGGCGCCGGATCCTGCAATGGCGAGCCTCGGTCGAGGCCGCGAAGGGGCGGCGCGGGCGCTGGTCCCGGCGCTGGCGCGCGGTGCAGCGGCTGGATCGCATCCGGCGGGCCCGCGCCGCGGGCGCATGGAGCGCGGGCACCCGGTAGAAACCCTGCGCACGGATCAGGCAGGGCGGGGGCAGGGTCGGCCTCGAAGCATTAAGATAATCGCCGCGATGGCTACACCGCCGACCCGCTACACAGCAGAGCTCACTGACCCCGTCTGCGGCATGCCCGTGACCGCGGCGTCGCCCCATTGCTACGTGCATGGCGGCGCGCTGTACTGCTTTTGCAGCACCGAATGCTGCGCCCGGTTCGCCGCGGATCCACCCAAGTACGTCCGGTTCGGCCGGTCGGCGGGAGCGCCGCCGGCGCGGACGAACGAGGACGCGCCGACGCTGCCGATGGGCATGAGTCTGCCCGAGACACCCACGCCGCCGCAGGCGGGGGCATTGCCCGAAGTAACGGTCCTGGTAACGCTGTTGCCTGAGGTAACGGCGTCGCCCGAAGTGAGGGTCCCGCCGCAGGCCGCGAGCGGGGCAGACGCGGCCACCCGGCGAGACGCACCGACCCTCGCAGACGTGCCGACCCTGCCCGACCTCCCGACGTACACCCCCACGCTCCCAGACGTGCCAACCCCGCCGGAGGTTGGCGCTCGGGGGCGGCAGACCTCCGCGCAGGCCTGGCAGGGGGCAGCCAGGCCACGACCGTCGACGAACGGCATGCACCACGCCCAGGCGCCGGCGGGCGGCGGCGGCCCTGCCGCCAACGCGATCAGAACCGCGCCGGGAAGCCCGGCCGCTTCACGCGCCGATGCGTCGGGAACGCTGGGTCTGCAACCCGAAACGATGACGCCGGCGTCGGCGCTGAGGTCGCTGATGTCGCCGCTGTTCTCCTGGCTCGAGGCGCGCTATGCGGCGAAGACGAGCCGCGAGATGGTCAGACTGTACCGGCAGGTGTCCGGGCGCAACCCGGGACTCTCCGGCCGCCCGCTGTACCGGGAGGTCGTGATTGCCCGTACCGGCTGGGACATCGCCACGGCCGACGCCCTGCTGGATCATGCGCAGGACAGCTTCGCCAGCTGGCCGGCGGAAACCGAGCTGGCGTTCCGCGACGTCGTGCACTACCTTGCAGTGTCGGATTTCCTCGCTTCGCACGTCGGGTCGCACTGGGTTCGCGCGAACATGGGCCGCGTCGTCTCCTCGTACGTGCCGCACGATCTCTAGGCTCCGCGACCGGCCGCTGGCCGAGACCCGCATTCCCCTCCCTGATTCTCATTCGACGCTGCGGGTGTGAATACTCCGCAGCATGCCCTCCACTTTTCCGCGTTGTCCGGCGCCGCTTCGCGGGCACGATTGCGTGCGCACAACGCGTTCGAGATCGCGGGCAGGCCCGGCCTGGCCGCCATGACAGGGGAAGCATGAATCGGTACGTTGTCTCTTTCGGATACACGCCCGAGGGCTACAGCGGGTTCCCGGCAGCGGGAGTCTCCCGCGTCGACGCCATCTCCAGGGCGGTCGAGAGCCTGGGCGGCAGGCTGGAGTTCCTGAACTTCGTGCTGGGCGATTACAAGGGGAAGATGATCGTCGATCTCCCCGACGCCACGAGCGCGGCGGCGCTGTCGGCCGCGGCGGCGTCGACCGGTGCGGTCAACGTCGCGTGCGTCAGCACGTCGGAGTTGGCGCGGCAGACCGGCCGCCAGTAGGACTTCGCTCTCCCGCAAGCGGAAGAGGGGAGCACGAGGGAGAGCGTCAGCCGCCGCTACCGCTTCGGCGGCGGCAGATCGGTGCAGACGCCTTCGGCGGCCTCGGCGGCCATGCCGATCGATTCGCTCAGCGTCGGGTGCGGGTGGATCGTGCGGCCGATATCGACCGCATCGGCGCCCATCTCGATCGCAAGTGCGATCTCGCTGATCAGGTCGCCCGCATGCGTGCCGACGATGCCGCCGCCGACGATCCGGTGCGTCTGCTCATCGAACAACAGCTTCGTGAAGCCCTCGTCGCGACCGTTGGCGATCGCGCGGCCTGACGCGGACCACGGGAACAGCGACTTCTTGAACGACCGGCCCTGCCGCTTGGCGTCGTCCTCGGTCTCCCCGGCCCACGCGATTTCCGGGTCGGTGTACGCCACCGACGGGATCACGCGCGCATCGAAGTGCGATTTCATGCCGGCCGCGGCCTCGGCGGCGACATGCGCCTCGTGCACGGCCTTGTGCGCGAGCATCGGCGGACCGGCGATGTCGCCGATCGCGAAGATGTGCGGCACGTTGGTCCGCATCTGGCTGTCGGTGCGGATGTACCCGCGCTCGTCGACCAGGACGCCGGCGTTGTCGGCTCCGATGCGCCGGCCGTTGGGGCTGCGACCGACCGACACGAGCACGAGGTCGTAAGGCTGCGGCTGCGGCGGGGCCTGCTCCCCTTCGAACCTCGCCCATAGGGCATCGGGCTTCGCCTCGAGCGCGGACGTTCGGGTCTTGAGCATGACGCGGCCGAAGCGCGATTCGTTGCGCCTGGCCCAGACCTTGACGAGATCGCGATCGGTGCCCGGCATCAGGCCGTCCATCATCTCGACCACGTCGATCTTGCTGCCGAGCGTGGCGTACACCGTCGCCATCTCCAGGCCGATGATGCCGCCCCCGATCACCAGCATTCGCGGCGCCGCCGCGGGCAGCTCGAGCGCGCCGGTCGAGTCGATCACGCGCGGGTCGTCGGGCAGGAAGGGCAGGCGCGAAGCCTCGCTGCCGGCGGCGATGATCGCCTGTTCGAAGTAGAGACGGCGGCGCTCGCCGGTTCCGCTGCGGCCGCTGCCTGCGGTCACCTCGACCTCGAGGTGGTGCGGCCCCACGAAGGCGCCGTTGCCGCGCACCACGGTGACCTTGCGCATCTTGGCCATCGCCGCCAGGCCGCCGGTGAGCTTGCCCACGACCTTGTTCTTGTGCTCGCGCAGGCGCACCAGGTCGAGCACCGGCTTGCCGAACGACACGCCGAGGCCGGCGAAGTGCTCCGCTTCCTCGATCACGGCGGCCACGTGAAGCAGCGCCTTGGAAGGGATGCAGCCGACGTTCAGGCACACGCCGCCGAGGGTCTGATAGCGCTCGACCAGGATCACGCGCTTGCCCAGGTCGGCGGCGCGGAACGCCGCCGAATAGCCGCCCGGCCCGGCACCCAGCACGAGGACCTCGCACTGCTCATCGGCGCCGGCAGCCGCGGCGGAGGCGGCCGGTGCGGCGGGCCGCGCCGCTGTCGGCCCCGCTGTCGGCCCCGCTGTCGGCCCCGCTGTCGGCCCCGCTGTCGGCGCCGCCGCGGCAGCGGGTGCCGAGGCGGGTGCAGGTGCGGCCGCCGGCGCCGCCGCGGCGGCGGCATCGCCCGCGTCCAGCGTCAGGATCGGCGAACCCTGCGAAACCTTGTCCCCCAGCTTGACCTTCAGCGCCTTGACGACACCGGCCGCGGGCGACGGAATCTCCATCGACGCCTTGTCGGACTCGACCGTGATCAGCGATTGCTCCTTCGCGATCCGGTCGCCGGGCTTGACCAGGAGCTCGATGATCTCGACACCCTTGAAGTCGCCGATGTCGGGCACTTCGACGTCGATCGTGCGGCTCATGCTTGTTCTTCCTCTCGGGTCGACGATCGGACGGTCCGTCACAGCAGGACGCGGCGGAAGTCCGCGAGCACCTGCGCCAGGAACGTGTTGAAGCGCGCGGCCGACGCTCCGTCGACCACGCGGTGGTCCCACGACAGCGAAAGCGGCAGGATCAGCCGCGGCGCGAACTGCTTGCCGTCCCACACCGGCCTGATGGCCGAGCGGCATACGCCGAGGATTGCGACTTCGGGTGCGTTGATGATCGGCGTGAAATAGGTGCCGCCGATTCCGCCGAGCGAGGAGATCGAGAACGTCCCGCCCTGCATGTCGGTGGGCGACAGCTTGCCGTCGCGCGCCTTGGCGGCAAGCGCCGCGGTTTCGCGCGCCACGTCGAACACGCCCTTGCGATCGGCGTCTCGCAGCACCGGCACCACGAGGCCGTTGGGCGTGTCGGCCGCGAAACCGATGTGGTAGTAGCGCTTCAGGATCACGGCATCGCCGGTCGCGGCGTCGATCGAGCTGTTGAACTCGGGAAACCTCTTCAGCGCCGCGACGCAGGCCTTGATCAGGAACGCCAGCATCGTGACCTTGACGGCGGACTTGTCCTTTTCGTTCTCGCGGTTGAGCTGAACGCGAAACGCCTCGAGGTCCGTGACGTCGGCGTCCTCGTGGTTCGTGACGTGCGGGATCGTCACCCAGTTGCGATGCAGGTTCGGCCCCGACAGCTTGCGGATGCGCGACATCTCGACGCGCTCGACCGGGCCGAACTTCGCGAAGTCGATCTGCGGCCAGGCCAGCACGCTCAGGCCGCCGCCCGCGACGGGCGGCGCGGCGGCGCGGCCGGCGCCGGCCTGGAGCACGCCCTTGACGAACGCCCGCACGTCGTCGGCCGTGATCCGCCCCTTGGGACCGCTGCCGCGCAGCTGGGCAAGATCGACCCCGAGCTCGCGCGCGAACTGACGCACCGAGGGAGACGCGTGCGGCTTGCCGGCTCCGACCGCCGGCAGCTCCTCGACGCTTGGGCGTGGCCCCATCTCGACCGCGAACGCAGCCGACTCGGGCGACGGCGAAGCACGCGCCGCAGGCGGCGGCGCCTCGGGTGCCGGTGCAGGTGCGGCTGCCGCCGGCGCCGCGGCGGAGGCGGGAGCCGCGGCGGCCGCGGCGGCAGCCACAGCATCCAGCAGCAGGATCACCGATCCCTCGGACACCTTGTCGCCGAGGCGCACCTTCAATTCCTTGACGACGCCCGCCGACGACGACGGGATCTCCATCGAGGCCTTGTCCGATTCGACCGTGATGAGCGACTGCTCTTTCGCGATCTGGTCGCCCGGCTTGACCAGCAGCTCGATGACCTCGACGTCCTTGAAGTCGCCGATGTCCGGAACCTTGATCTCGACCATGCTGCCCATCACGCCACCGCCGGGTTGGGCTTGTTCGAATCGATCCCGTACTTGCGGATCGCCTCGCTCACCTTCGCAACCGGGATCGCGCCCTCCTCCGCCAGCGCCTTGAGCGCCGCCAGCGCGACGAAGTGCCGGTCGACCTCGAAGAACCGGCGCAGCTGCTCGCGCGTGTCGGAGCGGCCGAACCCGTCGGTGCCGAGCACCTTGTAGGCGCGGCCCTGCGGAATGTACGGGCGGATCTGGTCGGCGAAGATGCGCATGTAGTCGGTCGAGGCGATCACCGGCCCGGCGGTGCGCTCGAGCTCCTGCGTCACGAACGCTTTGCGCGCCTTGTCGCCGGGGTGCAGCAGGTTCCAGCGCTCGGTGTCGATGCCTCCGCGCCGCAGCTCCGTGAAGCTCGTGACGCTCCAGACGTCGCCGGCGACGTCCCAGTCGCGCTCGAGCAGCTCGGCGGCGGCCAGCACCTCGCGCAGGATCGCGCCGCTGCCGAGCAGCTGCACGCGCGCGACCGACTTGCCCTTGCCACTGCCTGCCGGCGCTTCCCGCAGGCGGTACATCCCCTTCAGGATGCCCTCCTCCTGCCCCTTCTTGAGGCCCGGGTGCGGGTAGTTCTCGTTGAGCAGCGTCACGTAGTACCAGACGTTCTCCTGGCCCTCGACCATGCGCTTGAGGCCCTGGTGCAGGATCACGGCCACCTCGTGCGCGAAGGTCGGGTCGTAGCAGACGCAGTTGGGGATGGTCGAGGCGAGGACGTGCGAATGCCCGTCCTCGTGCTGCAGGCCCTCGCCGTTGAGCGTGGTCCGGCCGCTGGTGCCTCCGAGCAGGAAGCCGCGCGCCTGCATGTCGCCCGCCGCCCACGCCAGGTCGCCGACCCGCTGGAAGCCGAACATCGAATAGAAGATGTAGAACGGCAGCATGATCCGGTCGTTGGTCGAGTAGCTGGTGGCGGCCGCCATCCACGAGCTCATCGCCCCGGCTTCGTTGATGCCTTCCTCGAGGATCTGCCCCGCCTTGTCCTCGCGGTAGTACATGACCTGGTCGCGATCGACCGGCTCGTACAGCTGTCCCTGCTGCGAGAAGATGCCGAGCTGGCGGAACATGCCTTCCATGCCGAAGGTGCGCGCCTCGTCCGGGATGATCGGGACCACGCGCGGGCCGAGGGTCTTGTCGCGGACCAGCTGGGTCAGGAAGCGGACGAAGGCCTGCGTGGTCGAGATCTCTCGCCCCTCGGCCGTCGGCTCCAGAACCGCATTGAAGGCGTCGAGCGCCGGCACCGGCAGCGCCTCGCCCGAGGCGCGCCGCCGCTGGGGCAGGTAGCCGCCGAGCGCGCGCCGGGTCTCGTGCAGGTACTTCATCTCGGCCGAGCTCTCGTCCGGCTTGTAGAACGGCAGCTCCTCGAGCTTGTCGTCCGCCACCGGGATCCGGAAGCGGTCGCGGAACTCGCGCACCGCTTCGGTATCGAGCTTCTTGACCTGGTGGGTCGGGTTCTTGGCCTCGCCGATCTTGCCCATTCCGAAGCCCTTGACGGTCTTGGCCAGGATCACGGTCGGCGCGCCGAGGTGCTTGACCGCGGCCGCGTACGCCGCGTAGATCTTGTGCGGGTCGTGGCCGCCGCGGTTCAGGCGCCAGATGTCCTCGTCGGTCATCCGCGACACCATTTCGAGCAGCCTCGGGTCTTTGCCGAAGAAATGCTTGCGGACGTAGGCGCCGTCGTTGGCGCGGTAATTCTGGTACTCGCCGTCGACGGTCTCTTCCATCACGCGCTGCAAAATGCCCTCGCGGTCGCGCGCCAGCAGCGGATCCCAGTACGAGCCCCAGATCAGCTTGATCACGTTCCAGCCGACGCCGCGGAACTCGCCCTCGAGCTCCTGGATGATCTTGCCGTTGCCGCGCACCGGCCCGTCGAGGCGCTGCAGATTGCAGTTGATGACGAAGATCAGGTTATCGAGCTTCTCGCGCGCCGCCATGCCGATCGCGCCCAGCGATTCGGGTTCGTCCATCTCGCCGTCGCCGCAGAACACCCAGACCTTGCGCTTCGAGGTGTCCGCGATGCCGCGAGCGTGCAGGTACTTCAGGAAGCGGGCCTGGTAGATCGCCTGGATCGGCCCCAGGCCCATCGACACCGTCGGGAACTGCCAGAAATCCGGCATCAGCTTCGGGTGCGGGTACGAGCTGACGCCTTCGCCATCGACCTCGCGCCTGAAATTGAGCAATTGCCGCTCGCTGATGCGGCCCTCGAGAAAGGCGCGCGCGTACACGCCCGGAGACGAGTGTCCCTGGATGTAGATCAGGTCGCCGCCGTGCTCCGCGTCGGGGGCGCGCCAGAAGTGCGTGAAGCCGACTTCCATCAGCGTGCCGACCGACGCGTAGCTGGCGATGTGCCCGCCCAGGTCGCCTTCGCCGCGGTTGGCGCGCACGACCATCGCCATCGCATTCCAGCGGATGTACGAGCGGATGCGCTCCTCGATCGCAGCGTCGCCCGGCGACGCTTCCTCGAGATGCGGCGGGATCGTGTTCGTATACGCGGTGTTGGCGGAGAACGGCAGGAAGGTGCCGGAGCGCCGCGCGCGCTCGATCAGCTTGTCGAGCAGCTCGTGCGCGCGCTCGGGACCCTCGCGTTCGATCACCGCGTCGAGTGCGTCGAGCCACTCCCTGGTCTCGAGCGCGTCTGGGTCGTTGGCTGCCGTTTGACTCGGTATCGCGGACACTTGAGGTCTCCTCCCGGCGTTTTGGACGCGGCATCGGCCGACGTGGCGGCGCTACTGTATCAGCGGTGAACTCACATTTCAAATAATGACATTAATATTCATAATATGAAATTTAAGGTCCTGGAGAGGCCGCAGCAAGGCCCTTCGGCCCCCCGCACCGCGCGCCAGCGTAGCGCAGCAGGCGAAGCTCTGCTGGCTGTCGCGTAACATGACAGCCCCCAATCTGAATGCTGCCGCCGCGGCACTCGCTTCGCGTGGATCAGGCCAACTCACTGCTTCAGCTCGACGGCCCGGCGCCGTTCGATCGCTTCGCGGCGGCCGACGTGACACCGGCGATCGAAGCGCTGCTCGCGCAGTGCCGGTCTACCGTCGAGCAGGTGTGCGCCGCGAGCGGCGAGCCGGACTGGGACACGGTGGTCGAGCCGATCGAGGCCACCACGCAGCCGCTCTCGCGCGCCTGGGCCGTGGTGTCGCACCTGAACTCGGTCGCCGACACCGAGGCGCTCAGGGTCCAGTACAACGAGAATCTGCCGAAGCTCACGGCGTTCTGGACCGAGCTGTCGCAGAACCTCGCCCTGTACGACCGTTACCGGCGGATCTCGGCGCAGCCGGCGTTCGTGCGCGCGCCGGCGGCCCGCCGGCGCACGATCGACAACGAGCTGCGCGACTTCCGCCTGGGCGGGGCCGAGCTCGACGAGCCTAGCCGGCGGCGGCTGCGCGAGTTGCGCGAGCGCCAGTCGCAGGTGTCGACGCGCTTCGCCGAGAACGTGCTCGATGCCACGAACGCGTTCGCGCTGTGGCTGGAGCCGGCGGATCTCGCCGGGATCCCCGAAGACGTCGTCGCCCACTACCGCGAGACCGCGCAGGCGGACGGGCGCGACGGCTTCAAGCTGACGCTGCATGCGCCGAGCTATGTGCCGGCGATGCAGTACGCGCACGACCGCTCGCTGCGGCAGCGGCTGTACCGGGCGTACTCGACCCGTGCGTCGGAATTCGGCCCGCCGAAATGGGACAACACCGGCCCGATGCTCGAACTGCTGCGGCTGCGCGCCGAGCAGGCGTGCCTGCTCGGCTATCGCAACTACGCCGAGCTGTCGTTGGTGCCCAAAATGGCGCGCACGCCGGCCGAGGTGCTCGACTTCCTGCGCGACCTGTCGCGCCGCTCCAAGCCCCAAGCGCAGCGCGATCTGCACGAGCTGCGGGAATTCGCGGCGCGCGAGCTCGGCCTGCCGGAGCTGCAGGCCTGGGACATCTCCTACGCGTCCGAGCACCTGCGCGAGGCGCGCTATTCGTACTCCGACCAGGAATTGAGGCCGTATTTTCCGATCGACCGCGTGCTCGCCGGGCTGTTCGAGCTGATCGGGCGGCTGTTCGCGGTGGCGATCCGGCCCGACCGGGCGCCGGTGTGGCATCCCGATGTCCGCTTCTACCGCGTCGAGTCTCCGCGCGGCGAACTGCTCGGGCAGTTCTACCTCGACCTGTATGCGCGCCCGCACAAGCAAGGGGGCGCCTGGCAGGACGACGCGCGCAGCCGCTGGCAGCACCACGGCGTCCTGCAGACGCCGGTGTCGTTCCTGACCTGCAATTTCTCGCCGCCCGTCGCGGGCAAGCCGGCGCTGCTCACGCACGACGAGGTCTCGACGCTGCTGCACGAGTTCGGCCATGGCCTGCACCACCTGCTCACGCGCGTCGACGAGCCGCAGGTGTCGGGCATCCACGGGGTCGAGTGGGACGCCGTCGAGCTGCCGAGCCAGTTTCTCGAGAATTTCGGCTGGCAGTGGGACGCGCTGCGCGGGTTCAGTGGCCACGTCGACACCGGCGAGCCCCTGCCGAGGGAGCTGTTCGACCGGGTGCTGGCGGCCAGGAACTTCCAGAGCGGCATGCACCTCGCGCGGCAGATCGAATTCGGCCTGTTCGACATGCGGCTGCACGCCGAATTCGACCCGGCCGGCGCCGACGCGGCCGCGCTGCTGGCGCTGCTGCGCGATGTGCGGCAGGAGGTCGCTGTGGTGTTCCCGCCCGAGGACAACCGCAGCGAGCACAGCTTCATGCACATCTTCTCGGGCGGCTACTCGGCCGGGTACTACAGCTACCTGTGGGCCGAGGTGCTCTCGGCCGACTGCTTCGGCGCCTTCGAGGAGCAACCGCCCGAGGCTTATCCCGCGCTCGGCCGCCGCTTCCTCGACGCGGTGCTGGCGGTGGGGGGCAGCCGGCCGGCGATCGAGTCGTTCACCGACTTTCGCGGCCGGGCCCCGACACTGGACGCCCTGCTGCGCCAGTACGGCATCGCGCCCTGAACGGCAGCGGTCGACCGCACCGCCTTGGTGCGGTCCGTCTCAGCATGTTCAACGTGAATGCGACATGTCATCCATGTTGCAGCGCGATGTAACCTCCCTGAAATATTCGAATCCTAGAGTCGCGGGCGCACCCCCATCCCGAATTCGAGGAGTCCTCATGCTCGCAAAGCTGAAGTCCGGCTGGATCGCACTCGCGGTCGCCGGTTCGATGTTCGCCGGGTCGGCTGTCGCAGCCGAGATCACCGGCGCCGGATCGACGTTCGTCTACCCCCTGCTCTCGCGCTGGTCCGCCGACTACAGCACCGCCACCGGAACCAAGATCAACTACCAGTCGATCGGATCGGGGGGCGGCATCGCGCAGATCAAGGCCGCGACCGTCGATTTCGGGGCCTCGGACAAGCCGCTTGCTTCCGATGAGCTGGCAACCGCCGGGCTGGCGCAGTTCCCGGTCGTGATCGGCGGCGTCGTGCCGGTGGTCAACATCGAGGGCGTCGGGCCGGGCCAGCTGCGCCTGGACGGCGCGACGCTGGCGAACATCTACCTGGGCAAGATCGCCAAGTGGAACGACGCGGCGATCGCCGCGCTGAACCCGGGCCTGAAGCTCAGCGACGACGCGATCTCGGTGGTCCATCGCTCCGACGGCTCGGGTACCACGTTCAACTTCGCCGACTACCTGACGAAGGTCAGCGAAGAGTGGAAGGCCAAGGTCGGCGAAGGCACCTCGGTGCAATGGCCGGTCGGGGTCGGCGGCAAGGGCAACGAGGGCGTATCGGCCTACGTCAAGCAGATCAAGAACTCGATCGGCTATGTCGAGCTCGCCTACGCGCTGCAGAACAAGATGGCGTACACGGCGCTGAAGAACCGGGCCGGCAACGTCGTCCAGCCGAGCCTCGAGACCTTCGAGGCCGCGGCGGCCAGCGCCGACTGGTCGAAGGTCAAGGACTTCAACCTGGTGATCACCGACGCGCCAGGCGCGCAGTCGTGGCCGATCGCGGCGAGCGTTTTCGTGATCATGTATCGGCAGCCCAAGGACGCGACGCGGACGCGTTCCACGCTCGAATTCTTCAAGTGGTCGCTCGAGAACGGACAGTCGCAGGCCAAGTCGCTCGACTACGTGGCGCTGCCGCCGGCGCTGGTCAAGAGCATCGAGGCATACTGGGGCACGGAGATCAAGTAGGTCCGGGAAAAGAGCGGCTTACAATCGATTGGCCGGGGGGCATGTCAGGGCCCCCCGGTTCGTTTCCGCACAACGTGCCATGGGTTTGACGTCAACCACGGTGCCTGAACTGTCGGTCGAGGACGCGCGCATCCACGAGCGGATGAGCGCCGAGACGCACCAGGACGAGTTGTTCCGCGCCCTGCTGTTCGCCGCGGCCGCCCTGGTGCTGCTGGTGCTCGGCGCCGCGGCGGCGTCGATGCTGTGGGGCGGGCGCCTGGCGTTCCAGACCTTCGGCTGGAAGTTCATTGTCAGCGACGACTGGGACGCTGTCGGCCGGCAGTTCGGCGCCTTCGTCCCGATCTACGGCACGCTGGTGAGCTCGGCAATCGCGATGCTGATCGCGGTGCCGGTGAGCTTCGGCATCGCGCTGTTCCTGACCGAGATCGCGCCGGGCTGGTTGCAAGGCCCGATCGCCGCTGCGGTCGAGTTGCTGGCCGGCATTCCCTCGATCATCTACGGCATGTGGGGTCTGTTCTCGTTCGTGCCATTCATGGCGGACCACGTCCTGCCGTGGATCAATGCCCACCTTGGCGTCCTGCCGTGGATCGGGCCGCTGTTCAAGGGGCCCCCGCTGGGGATCGGCATGCTGACCGCGGGCATCGTGCTCGGCATCATGGTGATCCCGTTCATCTCGTCGGTGATGCGCGACGTCTTCCGCACCGTGCCCGCGGCGCTGAAGGAATCGGCGTACGCGCTCGGCTCGACCACCTGGGAAGTGGTGTGGAAGGTCGTGCTGCCGTATACGCGCTCGGCGGTCGTCGGCGGCATTTTCCTCGGCCTCGGGCGCGCGCTGGGGGAGACCATGGCCGTGACCTTCGTGCTCGGCAATGCGCACCAGCTCAGCGCCTCGTTGCTGATGCCCGGCAACTCGATCGCCGCGACGATCGCCAACGAGTTCACCGAGGCCGATTCGGACATCTACCTGTCGTCGCTGATCGCGCTCGGCTTCCTGCTGTTCGTGGTCACCTTCGTGGTGCTGGCGATCGCGCGCCTGATGCTGCACCGCCTGGCGCGCCAGGAGGGCCGCTGATGGTTTCGATCACGAGCCGCGGCTACCGGCGCCGGCGCGCGGTCAACGTGATCGCGAAGCTGCTGGGCATCGCCGCGACGCTGTTCGGGCTGTTCTGGCTCGCGTGGATCCTGGTCGTCGCGCTCGCCAACGGGGCCCGGGCCTTGAGGCTTGAGATCTTCACCCAGATGACGCCGCCGCCGGGAGCCGAGGGCGGGCTTGCCAACGCCCTGTTCGGCAGCCTGCTGATGAGCGTGCTCGGCGTGCTGATCGGGGCCCCGCTCGGCGTCGCGGCCGGCACCTACCTGTCCGAGTTCGCCGAGCGGCGCCCCGCCTTGCGCGAGGCCGTCCGCTTCGTCAACGACATCCTGCTGTCGGCGCCGTCGATCGTGCTCGGCCTGTTCGTCTACACGTTGGTGGTGCGGCAGATCGGCCATTTCTCGGGCTGGGCGGGCGCGATCGCGCTGTCGCTGATCGTGCTGCCGGTCGTGGTCCGCACCACCGACGAGACCCTGCGCCTGGTTCCGAACGTGATGCGGGAGGCGGCCCTCTCGCTCGGCATCCCGCGCTGGAAGGTCACGCTGCAGGTGCTGTACCGCGCCGCGGCGCCGGGCATTCTGACCGGGATCCTGCTCGGTCTGGCGCGCATCAGCGGCGAAACCGCGCCCCTGCTGTTCACCGCGCTCAACAACCAGTACTGGAGCGGCAACTTCAACGGGCCGACGGCCAGCGTCCCGGTCGTGATCTTCCAGTTCGCGATGAGCCCTTACGACGCCTGGCATTCGCTCGCCTGGGCGGGCGCCTTCATCGTGACGATGTTCGTGCTGCTGCTGAGCGTCGGCGCGCGTGCCTACCTGTTGAGGAACCGGATCGATTCCGCCGGCTGAGCCCGATGAACGCCTTCGTCGACGATGGCCTGCAGCCGGCACCCCAACGCACCAAGATCTCGGTGCGCGGGCTGGACTTCTTCTACGGCGGCTACCACGCGCTGAAGAACGTCAATTTCGACATCCCGGAGCGGCGGGTGACCGCGATCATCGGACCCTCCGGCTGCGGCAAGTCGACGCTGCTGCGCGTGCTCAACCGGATCTACTCCGTCTACGCGGGGCTGGAGGCCACCGGCCAGGTGCTGCTCGACGGCGAGAACGTGCTCGACCCGTCGTACTCGCTCAACCGGCTGCGCACGCGGGTCGGGATGGTGTTCCAGAAGCCGGTCCCGTTTCCGCTGTCGATCTACGAGAACGTCGCCTACGGCCTGCGCCATCACGTGAAGCTGTCGCGCACCGAGCTCGACGAGCGCGTGGAGCGCGCGCTGCGCGAGTGCGCGCTGTGGGAGGAGGTCAAGGCCAAGCTGAACCAGAGCGGCCTGAGCCTGTCGGGCGGCCAGCAGCAGCGCCTGTGCATCGCGCGCGCGGTGGCGCTGCGGCCGCAGGTGCTGCTGCTCGACGAGCCGACCTCGGCGCTCGACCCGATCGCGACCGGGCGCATCGAGCAGCTGCTCGCCGATCTCGAGCGCGACTACACGATCGTGATCGTCACCCACAACATGCAGCAGGCCGCGCGCGTTTCCGCGTACACCGCCTACATGTACCTGGGCGAACTGATCGAGTTCGGCGTCACCGCCGACCTGTTCACCCGTCCGCAGCAGCGGCAGACCGAGGACTACATCACCGGACGGTTCGGCTAGGGCGTTTGCGCGGTCGCCGGTTTTCCTGCGACCATAGGGGTCCGCTACGCTGCTCCCGCACCGACCCATGCGCGCCGCCCTCACCGCCCTGCTCCTTGCATCGATCGCCACCGGCGCCGCTGCGCAGTACCGTTGGGTCGACCGCTCCGGCCAGGTCGGTTACGGCGACCAGCCGCCTCCCGGCGCGCACGACGTCGAGCGGGTGGGCGCGCTGCGTCCTTCCGATGGCCGCGCGGCCGATCCGCTGCGCGGCCTGCCGTTCGAGCTGCGCCGCGCCGCCGAACGGTTCCCCACGGTGCTCTACGTCACGAAGAGCTGCGCGCCGTGCGACGCCGGCCGCGAGCTGCTGCGGTCACGCTCGATCCCCTTCACGGAGCTGACGATCTCGACCGTGCCCGACGTCGAAGCCTTGCGCCGGCTTACCGGCGCCGACCGGCTGCCGGTGCTCACGGTCGGGCGCCAGATGATCAACGAATTCAACGCCGCGCAGTGGCAGGACGCGCTCGACGCCGCCGGCTATCCGCGCGAATCCATCCTGCCGCCTGACTGGCGCTGGCCCGAGCCCAGGCCGCTCACCGAGCCTCCGGCGCCGCGGGTCGCGGCGCCGGAGGCCGCGCCGGCAGCCACACCCGGTTCCCAGCCGTAACGCCGCAGGACTGCTGAGCGTGGCGATCTCGATCGCGACCTGGAACGTGAATTCGCTGAAGGTGCGCCTCGGCCATCTGCTGCAATGGCTGGCCGCGCGCCGGGCCGACATCGTGTGCCTGCAGGAGACCAAGCTCGTCGATGAGAGCTTCCCGGCCGACGCGCTGCTCGACGCGGGCTACCGCAGCATGTTCGCCGGGCAGAAGACGTACAACGGCGTCGCGATCCTGCTGCGCAAGGACACGATCGGCGAGCCCGGCGCGGTCCAGGTCAACGTGCCGGGCTCGGACGACCCGCAGAAGCGCCTGCTGGCACTGAGCGTCGACGGCCTGCGCATCGTGTGCGCCTACTTTCCCAACGGCCAGGCGGTCGGCAGCGACAAGTTCGCCTACAAGCTGCAGTGGATCGCCGCGCTCACCGGGTGGCTGCGCGAGGAGATCGCGCGCGAACCGCGGCTGGCGCTCGCGGGCGACTTCAACATCGCGCCCGAGCCGCGCGACGTGCACGACCCGGCGTTGTGGGAAGGACAGGTGCTGTTCTCGGAGCAGGAGCGCGCGGCGTTTCGAGCGCTGCAGTCGCTCGGCCTCGAGGACGGATTCCGCCTGTTCGAGCAACCCGAGCGCTCGTACACCTGGTGGGACTATCGCAATCTCGCGTTCCGCAGAAAAATGGGCCTGCGCATCGACCACATCCTGCTCACGCCGGCACTGGCGCGGCGCTGCACGGCCTGCTCGATCGATGTCGAGCCGCGCCGCCTCGAGCAGCCGAGCGACCACGCTCCGGTGGTCGCGACGCTCGAGCTGGCCGCGGCTTCCTAGGACCCGCGTCCAATGCCGCTCCACATCGGCATCGCCGGCTGTTCCGCGGAGGGCGCGGCCCTGTGTTATCGGACCATCTGTGTCGAAGGCGCCCGCATTCTCGGTGCGCACGCGCATCCCGAGGTCTCGATGCACACGCCCTCGTTCGCCGACTACATGGAATTCATCTACCGCGGCGACTGGCAGGGCGTGGGGGGGCTGATGCTCGCCTCGGCCGGCAAGCTCGCGAAAATCGGCGCCGATTTCGTGATCTGCCCCGACAACACGATCCACCAGGCGCTGCCGTTCGTGGAGCCGCGGTCGCCGCTGCCGTGGCTGCACATCGCCGAGGTCGTCGCCGCCCAGGCCGTCGGCTGCGGGTTCCGGCGGGTCGGCCTGACAGGCACGCGGTGGCTCGTCGACGGTCCGGTCTATCCGGCAAAGCTCGCGGCGCGCGGGATCGAAGTCGTTCGCCCCGACGATGCCGAGCGCGACGAGATCAACCGGATCATCATGGAAGAACTCGTCTATGGCGTCTTCAAGCCCGAGGCGGTTGCCTGCCTGCGGCGCGTGATCGGGCGCATGAAGCAGGTAGGCTGCGACGCGGTCGTGCTCGGCTGCACCGAGATCCCGTTGATCATCAACGACGGGAATTCGCCGCTGCCGACGCTCGATTCGACGCGCCTGCTCGCGCGCGCGGCGCTGCAAAGGGCGGTGCAAACGCCGCCCAACTGACCGCGCCTGTCAGCGCGCGGCAGCGCCCGCGGCCGCAAGAGGACGCACGCGCGCGAGAAGCTCTCGCAGCAACCGCTCCGGCATGGCCCACACCGCGAAGTGGCCTCCGCCCTCGAGCAGGACGAATTCCTTGCGCGGCGCCTCGATGCGGTCGAAGTACTCCCTCGCGAGCGGCGCCGGGGTGATCATGTCCTCCGACCCCTGGAAGAAGAAGACCGGGATCTCGAACCGCAGGTCCTGCGATTCCAGGTCGGTCGACAGCATCGCCTGGTATAGCGACCAGGTCGGAACCCGCGTGAAGCCGCGGATGCGGTTGTACAGATCCCACAGCGAGTGGTTCGGGGCCCTGAAGGCGAGCCTGCCGAGCTCCGATTCGGCCATCCGGTCCGACGCCGGAGCGTACGCCCCGAGGTATCGGAAGTAGGTGGCGACCTTGTCCATGCCGTCGAACGGGGGCGCGCCGATCTTCTCGAGTTCATCCAGTGCGCGGCTGTCGTGGGCCTCGCGCGCCTTGCGCAGCACGTCCGTGTAGCCGGACTGCAGGCTTGCCGGCATGCTGCTGACCTGCCCCGTCCCCACGTACGCGAGGAACAGGTCCGGCCTTCGCCTTGCCATATCGACGCCGAGGATCGACCCCCAGGAGTGCCCAAGCAGGACGATCCTGTCCTGATGCAGATGCCGGCGCAGATACTCCGCGACCTCGATGCCGTCGTCGGCCATGCGCCGGATCGACATCGTGGCGGCGACCGGGTCGCCCGTCGACTCCAGGGTCTTGCCTGCGCCGCGCTGGTCCCATTGCACCACGGTGAACTGCGCCTCCCAGGGCTGGAAGAGCGCGGTCAGGGGCGTCCAGGTGCCTCCGGGTCCGCCGTGCAGGCACAGCAGAATCGGGTTGCGGCGGTCCTGCCCGCGGATTTCGATCCACTGGTCGATACCGCCGATCCTCACGTACATCGACTCCTCGATGCCGTCGGGAGCGTGGATTGCCAGGGTCCGTGCGGTGTCGTGCTGCAGGTACGCGCGCAAGCCCAGCAGCGCGACGATCGCCGCCGCGATCAGGGCCAGCACGCCCAGCAGGAGGAACTTCGCGAACCTGCCGACTCGACGCACGCGTGGCGACTCGTGTCGGCGCTCAGGCCTCGAAATCGCCGGGCTGAAGCTCGATTGGCCGGCCGTGCGGCGTGCGTGCTGCCGCGCGGCTCCATGCCCGTTCATGCGCGGACAGCTCGGCCCCGGACGCGGCGCCCTTCGCCGCGACGAGGGTCTCGAGCGCGGACATCCAATGGCGGTAGTAGCTGCCCGCGGACTCCGCTTCGCCGGCGTCGCGGGCCTTCGCGATCTGTGCTGCGAGCGCCCGCGTCCATTCCGGCCATGTATAAAGGCCGCGCTCGTACAACGCGACCGCGGTGGCGAACGCCTGCGCCTCCCAGGGCTCGCTGAACACCGGGCCTTCGCCGTCCCGGGGCTGCCCAGGCAGCCCCGAAGGCAGGCCGCTCACGGAACCCGCTCCAGGTACGGCTCCCACGCGTCGATCGCGACGCTCGAGCCGTGCGGCGCCTCACCCCCCCACAGCTCGCGCCCATCGAAGACGACCGAGTAGAGCCACTGCGGCTGCTCGCCCAGCCCCTGTGCGTTCGCGTCGGCGAAGACGTGCGCGCCGTGAACCCGTTCGATCCGGCCGATCTTTCCCCGCGCATAGCCCGGCAGCCGGGTATGGTGCGGCACCTCGAACGAGCGTGCCCGCACGCGTTCGCCAACCGAGAAGCGCGGCGGTGCCGTCGCCGCACGCTCGGTCGGCGCGCCCTTCTCCAGCACCGATGCGACCTGGGCGGCCCGAAGCACACGCGGCAGCGGCCGCGGCGGATGCAGCATGCGACCCGCCGCGACCTCGTCGTCCGCGACGAGGCCGCGCACGGCGAGGAGCCGGTGCATGCCCAGGATCCATTTTTCGTAATAGGTGAGCGAGGCGTATTCGGGCAGCGTTTCTCGCGCGCTGCGGCTCATATCGAGGTTCCAGGCGCCGGTCGCGCCCATCGCCACGGTCAGGGCCAGCGCGCTGCGCTCCCAATCGGCATGAAACGGGATGTCGTCCGGTGCGGGCACGACATGCCCGTGGCCGGACTGCCCGCCGAGGTCGGCATGAGAGCGGTAGCTCACCGGGAACTCGCCGGCGTTCTCGGCAGCCCGGTGCCGATCATCGAATCGCGCGTGACGAGCGCCGCCAGTTCATCCTCGCCCATGCCCTCCGTGCCGGACGGGCGCTGCGGGATCACGAGGTAGCGCACCTCGGCGGTCGAGTCCCAGACCCGGATCTGCATCGCGTCCGGAAGTGCCACGCCGAAATCCCTCAGGACCCCGCGCGGATCCTTCACTGCGCGGGCGCGGTACGCTGCGCTCTTGTACCAGGCCGGAGGCAGGCCCAGCACCGGCCACGGATAGCAGCTGCAAAGCGTGCACACGACCATGTTGTGGCGCGACTCCGTGTTCTCCACGGCGACCATGTGCTCGCCCTGGCGCCCCGTGTACCCGAGCGAGGCGATCGCGGCAGTCGCGTCGGCCAGCAGCCAGTCACGAAAGGACGGGTCGATCCACGCCCGGGCGACCACGCGGGCGCCGTTGCGCGGGCCGATCTTCGTCTCGTAGGCGTCGATCACCGCGTCGAGCGCCGCCGGATCGATGTAGCCCTTTTGCACGAGCACCGTTTGCAGCGCGCGCACGCGCAGGTCCATGTCGCCGAGCTCGCTGCGTTCGCCGCCGTGATCGTGGCCGTGCGCCATGGCCCGGATGTTAGGCTGCAGGCATTCTTTTCGGCAATTGCCAACTGCCGTTCCGGTCAATCCTCCAGGTGCAGATCCTGGATCTTGCGCGTGATCGTGTTGCGGCCCAGACCGAGGCGGCCCGCGGCCTCGATCCGGCGGCCGTGGGTGTGGCCGAGCGCGGTGCGGATCACGGTCGCCTCGAAGTCGCGCGTCAGCGAATCCATGATGGCTTCGTCGCCGCCGCTCAGCCTGCGCTGCACTTCTCGCGCCAGCGAGCCGCGCCAGTCTTCGGCGGGCTTTGCCTGGCCGGCGCCGGCCTCCGGAACAGGTCCGGACGCCGCGGCGGCCGCGCCTGGCGCGCCAGCCGCGCCGAGCTCCGGCATCGATTCCTGCCGCAGCTCGATCGGCAGGTCGTCGACCCGCACCCATTGCGCCGGAGCGAGGACGGTCAGCCAGTGGCACAGGTTCTCGAGCTGGCGCACGTTGCCGGGAAACGGCAGCGCGCAGATCAGCTGCAGCGCCTCGGGCGTCAGGCGCTTGGGCTCGACGCCGAGCTCGCGCGCGCTGCGGGCGAGGAAGTGGCGCGCCAGCATCGGGATGTCCTCGCGCCGCTCGCGCAGCGGGGGCAGCCGCAGCCGGATCACGTTGAGCCGGTGGAACAGGTCCTCGCGGAACAGGCCCTGGCGCACGCGCTCGTCGAGGTTCTGGTGCGTGGCCGCGATCACCCGCACGTCGGCCTTCAGCGGCTGGTGGCCGCCGACCCGGTAGAAGAAGCCGTCGGACAGCACCCTTAGAAGCCGCGTCTGCAACTCGGCGGGCATGTCGCCGATCTCGTCCAGGAACAGCGTGCCGCCCTCGGCCTGCTCGAAGCGCCCGCGCCGCATCGCCTGCGCGCCGGTGAAGGCGCCGCGCTCGTGGCCGAACAGCTCGGACTCGAGCAGGTCGCGCGGGATCGCCGCCATGTTCAGCGCGATGAATGGCCGCGCCGAGCGCGCGCTGTGGCGATGCAGCGCCCGTGCCACGACTTCCTTGCCGCTGCCCGACTCGCCCGTGATCAGCACGGTCACGCTGGACTGCGACAGGCGGCCGATGGCGCGGAAGACCTCGTGCATCGCCGGCGCCTGGCCGAGGATCTCGGGCACCTCGGCGGGAGCCTCGTCGGCGCCGTCCTCGCGCTGGCTTTCGTCGACGGCGCGCCGGATCAGCTCGACCGCCTTGTCGACGTCGAAAGGCTTGGGCAGGTATTCGAACGCGCCGCCCTGGAACGCCGATACCGCGCTCTCGAGGTCCGAATAGGCGGTCATGATGATGACCGGCAGGCTGGGATGGCGCTGCTTGACGGTCTGCAGCAGCTCGATCCCGCCCAGACCCGGCATCCGGATGTCGGACACCAGCACCTGCGGCGCCTCGGTTTCGAGCGCGTTCAGGACTTCCTGCGCGGCGCCGAAGGCCTTGCAGGGAAGGTTGGCCCGCTCGAGCGCCTTCTCGAGCACCCAGCGGATCGAGCGGTCGTCGTCGACGATCCAGATCGGTTTCATTGTCTCATCTGACGGCAGCGTTTCCTCATTTCAGCGGCAGCAGAACCCTGAACTCCGTGCGGCCAGGCAGGCTCTCGAATTCGATCATGCCTCCGTTCTGGTGCACGTAGTCCTGGGCCAGCGAAAGCCCGAGGCCGCTGCCTCCCTGGCGCCCGCTCACCAGCGGATCGAAGATGCGTTCCCTCAGCTCCTCCGGGATCCCCGGACCGTTGTCTACGACACGCAAGTCCAATGCCAGCCGGCAATGGCGTCGCGCAAATGTCACCTGGCGCGCCACCCGCGTGCGGATCTCGATCTTCGCGTCGCCGGCATGGATCCGCTCCGACACGGCCTGCGCGGCATTGCGGACGATGTTGAGCAGCGCCTGGATCAGCTGTTCGCGGTCGCCGCGGAAGTTCGGCACCGAGGCGTCGTAGTCCCGCGCAACCACCAGCCCGACCGGATACTCGGCCATGATCACCGCGCGCACCCGCTCGCACACCTCGTGCACGTTGACGTCGGCAACCACGCGCGGGCCCCGAAAGGGCGTCAGCACGCGGTCGACCAGCGCCTGCAGCCGGTCGGCCTCGGAGATGATCACGCGCGTGAACTCGCGCTGCTCGCCGGCGCGCAGCTCGGCCTCGAGAAGTTGCGCCGCGCCGCGGATGCCGCCGAGCGGGTTCTTTATTTCGTGCGCCAGGTTGCGCAGCAGGCGCCGGTTCGCCTCGCCCATGTCGAGCTGGCGCTCCTCGCGGCTGACCTTGAGCTGCTGTTCGACCTCGGCCAGTTCCAGGACCAGCGGGACGTCGGCCTCGTACGAAGCCGTCGCCGTCGCCTGCACCGGCAGGGGCTCGCGCAGCGGGCGGCGGACCGCAAGCAGCTGGCGGCGCTGCCCGAACGCGTTGGCGCGGGCCTCGGCGACCAGTTGATCGATCGCGGCCGCCTGGACGAAAAGCGCGCGCGCGGGCTGGCCCTCGAGCATGCGCCGCGACACTTCGAGGGTGGCCTCGGCGGCCTGGTTGGCGAAGCGCACCCGGCCCTGCGCATCGACCAGAAGCACGGCGGTCGAAAGCAGGTCGAGCTCGAAGTGGTCCGGGCCGTCCGCCGGCGTGCGCGCGGCGGGCCTTGTCGGGGTCATGGGAGGGGGGCGCCCGCGGCGGCGCCGCGGCGCGCCGGGCTGCCGCCCGCGGACAGACGCCGGCTTAGTAGCGCGGCGGCGCCAGTTCCCGGCGCAGCGACGCGATGTTGTTCTCGGAGCGCTGGATGTCCTCGAGCAGGTGCTGGACGTGCTCCTGGTAGCGCTGCGATCCTGGGGATTCGTCCGCCGAAGGGGCGGGCTGGCCGTTGTTGAAATCCGTACGCAGGCGCGTCAGCCGCTCCTGCTCGGTGCGCAATTCCTCCTCGAGGATGCGCTTGCGATCGCCGTCTCGAAGGCGCTGGGTATCGCCGTCCACGCGCGGGAAGCTCGCCGGCGAAACGCCGCGCAGCTCGCTCGGCGCATTGGGCGCCGCCCGCGTCGGCGCGGGGCCCGGGACGGTCGCCACGAGGCCGTCGACCCGCCGGCAACCCTTGCCGTTGCCGAGGTTCTGGTAGGTCTTGTGCCCCTCCTCGTCGACGCAGAGGTAGATGCTCTCGGACTGCGCGATCGCGCCGCCCGCTGCCAGGAGCCCGAAAACGAATAGCAATACGCGCCGCATCGCCTTCCAACCAGGACCGTACCCTGAAGGCAGTGTACGCCGGCACGACCGGCCCCAACATCCCGAATGGCGGCTCATCCGATTGCAATTCATCGCATCCGGGGCCGGTGAATCCGGTGCTCAAGAAAAAACGGGGCGGCAAGCCGCCCCGTTCCGCCGTACGGATGCGCTCGATCACAGCCCGTAGTACATGTCGAATTCGATCGGGTGGGTCGTCATCCGGAAGCGCTGGACTTCTTCCATCTTCAGCGCGATGTACGCGTCGATCATGTCGTTGGTAAACACGCCGCCCCGGGTCAGGAACTCGCGGTCCTTGTCCAGAAGCTCGAGCGCCTGGTCGAGGCTGTGGCACACGTGCGGAACCTTCGCCGCCTCCTCGGGCTCGAGGTCGTACAGGTTCTTGTCGATCGGATCGCCGGGGTGGATCTTGTTCTGCACGCCGTCGAGTCCCGCCATCAGCATCGCCGCGAACGCGAGGTACGGGTTGGTGGTCGGATCCGGGAAGCGCACCTCGACGCGACGCGCCTTCGGGCTCGACACGTACGGGATCCGGCACGCCGCCGAACGGTTGCGGGCCGAATAGGCCAGGTTGATCGGCGCCTCGAAGCCCGGCACCAGCCGCTTGTACGAATTCGTCCCGGGGTTGGTGATCGCATTGAGCGACCGCGCGTGCTTGATGATGCCGCCGATGTAGTACAGCGCGAACTCGGACAGCCCGGAGTACAGGTTGCCGGCGAACAGGTTCTGGCCGTCCTTCCAGACCGACTGGTGCACGTGCATGCCGGAGCCGTTGTCGCCGACCAGCGGCTTGGGCATGAAGGTCGCGGTCTTGCCGTACGAAGCGGCGACGTTCCAGATCGTGTATTTCAGGATCTGCATCCAGTCGGCGCGCTTGACGAGGCTGCTGAACTTCGTGCCGATCTCGTTCTGGCCCGCGGCGGCGACCTCGTGGTGGTGCACTTCGACTTCGACACCCTGCTGCTCGAGCAGCAGGCAGATCTCGGAGCGGATGTCCTGCAGCGAATCGGTCGGCGGGACCGGGAAGTAGCCGCCCTTGACCGGCGGGCGATGCGCGAGGTTGCCGCCTTCGTACTCGATGCCGGTCGACCACGGCGCTTCCTCGGACTTGATCTTCACGAACGAGCCCGACATGTCCGCGCCCCAGGTCACCGAGTCGAAAATGAAGAACTCGGGCTCGGGTCCGAAGTACGCGGTGTCACCCAGTCCGCTCGACTTCAGGTACGCCTCCGCGCGCCGGGCGAGCGAGCGCGGGTCGCGCTCATAGCCCTTCATGGTCATCGGCTCGAGCACGTCGCAAGTCAGGATCAGCGTGTTTTCTTCGCGAAACGGGTCCATCCGCGCCGAACCGGGGTCTGGCAGCAGCAGCATGTCGGAGGCTTCGATCCCCTTCCAACCTGCGATGGAAGATCCGTCGAATGCGTGCCCTTCGGTGAACTTGTCCTCGCCGAAGGCTTTCACCGGTACGGAAACGTGCTGTTCCTTACCTTTGGTATCCGTAAAGCGCAGATCGACGAACTTGACTTCATTGTCCGTGATCAGCTTCAACACGTCCTTGGCCGACGCCATCGATGGTTCTCCTCAGGTCACAGGTGGTTATGAATTCCGTCCGGCAGGTACGCTCGCAGGCCTCCCGCTCATCAAGAAGACGGAAAAGCACGAAGCATGCCGCGGTCGGATAGGTCTTGATCGTGCGGCGCACGATCGGCGTGCGCGCGGGGACTCAGCGTACCAGAACACCGAGGGCGTCCTCCTCGCGGGCCTCGATTAATGCACAACGATGGTGCAAATGCACCACGATAGTGCGGCCACGCTCTTGCATCTATCACGGCTCGGTCAGGAACATGGCCTGGAGGTCGTTGAGGAAGCGGCGACCGAGCTCGCTTGGCCTGATCCGGACCGTGTCCTGCTCCAACAGGCCGCGCGCCTGCGCCGCATCCAGCACGCGCGCAATGGAGGCGAGCGGCAGCCCGGTACGCTCGGCGAACAGCGACGGGGCGAATCCCCCTGTCAGCCGAAGCGCGTTGAGCATGAACTCGAACGGCAGCTCCGCAGTCGACACCGTGCGCTCTTCGGCGACGAAACGCCCGGCGCGCGCATGGGCGAGGTACGACGCCGGCTGCCGGAACCGCTGCTGGCGCAGGATGCGGCCGGAAACCGTCAGCTTGCCGTGCGCGCCGGCGCCGATCCCGAGGTAGTCGCCAAACATCCAGTAGTTCAGGTTATGGCGGCAGGCGTGCCCCGGCTGCGCGTACGCCGAGACTTCGTAGTGCTCGTAGCCGCCCTCCGCCGTGACCTTCTCGATCAGCTCCTGGATCGCGGCCGCGGTGTCCTCGTCGGGCAGTTGCCGCGGGGGATAGCGGGCGAACACCGTGTTCGGTTCCAGCGTCAGCTGGTACAGCGACAGGTGCGGCGGCCGCAGCTGCAGCGCCGTTTCGAGGTCCTGCCGCGCGGTCTCGAGCGTCTGGCCGGGCAGCGCATACATCAGGTCCAGATTGAAGTTCTCGAAATTGCCGCGTGCGATCTCCACCGCCTGCAGCGCCTGGCGCCGGTCGTGGATGCGTCCCAGCACCTGCAGCCGCCCGTCGTCGAACGACTGGATTCCGATCGACAGCCGGTTGACCCCGGCGCGGCGGTACGCGGCGAAGCGTCCCGCCTCGAAAGTGCCCGGGTTGGCTTCGAGCGTGATTTCGCAGTCCGGTACCAGCGGCAACCGCGCGCGCAGATCCGACAGCAGCCGATCGACCGCCGCGGCCGACAGCAGGCTCGGGGTGCCGCCTCCGATGAACACGCTCACGACCTGCCGTCCCCACACCAGGGACAGCGCGGACTCCAGGTCGGTGCACAGCGCGGACAGGTACTCGTCCTCGGGCAGCGAGGGCTGCCCTGCCTCGAGCGCGTGCGAGTTGAAGTCGCAGTACGGGCACTTGCGCACGCACCACGGGACATGGATGTACAGGGACAGCGGCGGCGGTTGGTGCGCAATGGGTGCGCGCGCAGCGGCGTCTGGGCCGTGGATGGGAATGATGCGGGAGGTGGCCGGGGAGCTCGGCATCGCAACCGCCCTCACCCCCAGCCCCTCTCCCGCAAGCGGGAGAGGGGAGATTCAAGCGGCCGCCGTGCCTCCCCTCTCCCGCTTGCGGGAGAGGGGCCGGGGGTGAGGGTCAGCGCCAGTTCCATCTCTCCCCCAGTGCCACAACCAGCGCCCGCATCGCGATGCCCCGATGGCTGATCCGGTTCTTGTGCTCGGGCTCCAGCTCGGCGGAGGTCTGTCCCAGCTCGGCCAGCCAGAAATGCGGGTCATACCCGAAGCCGTTGCTGCCGCGCGCCTGGGCGACGATCTCTCCCCACCAGCGGCCCTCGGCGATCAGCGGCTCGGGGTCGTCGGCCGCGCGCAGCGCGACCAGCACGCAGACGTAGTGGGCGCTGCGGTCGGCAGCGTTGGCAAGGCGTCGCACCAGCAGCGCGTTGTTGACGGTATCGGTGGCATCGGCCCCGGCAAAGCGGGCCGAGCGCACGCCCGGCGCGCCGCCCAGCGCCGCGCAGCAGATGCCCGAGTCGTCCGCGAGCGCCGGCAGTCCGGTCGCCCGCGCCGCGTGCCGCGCCTTGGCGAGCGCGTTCTCGACGAAGGTCGGATGCGGCTCGGGCGCCGGGGCGACGCCGAAGCGGCCCTGCGGCTCGACCTCGGCGCCCATCGGCGCGAGCAGGGCGCGCAACTCGGCAAGCTTGCCGGCGTTGTCGGAGGCGATCACGAGGCGGCGCTTCTGCATCGGGTCTCGCGGGCGGGGATCGGAGCGTCTGAACAGGGGAAACCGTCGAGGCAGGTTCGGGCCGGCGCGGCCGGTCGGCGCGCGCACAGGCGATCAACCGGCGGCCGCAAGCGCCTCGCGCTGGGCCAGGATCAGGCGCTCGATTCCACGCCGCGCGAGCGCGAGCATCGCTTCGAGCTCGGCCGCGGAAAACGGCGCGCCTTCGGCCGTGCCCTGGACCTCGACGATCCCACCGGTTCCGGTCATCACGACGTTCATGTCGGTCTCGCAGCCGCTGTCCTCGGCGTAGTCGAGGTCCAGCAGCACCTCGCCGCCGACAACCCCGACCGACACGGCGGCGACGAAGTCGCGCACCGGATCGGTCTTGATCAGCTCGTGGTCGCGCAACCAGCGCAGCGCATCGGCCGCGGCGACGAAGGCGCCGGTGATGGCCGCGGTGCGGGTGCCGCCGTCGGCCTGGATCACGTCGCAGTCGACCAGGATCGTGCGCTCGCCCAGCGCGGCGAGGTCGACGACGCTGCGCAGCGAGCGGCCGATCAGGCGCTGGATCTCGTGCGTGCGTCCGTTCTGGCGGCCGCGGGTGGCCTCGCGCTCGGTGCGCGTGCCGGTGGAACGCGGCAGCATGCCGTATTCGGCGGTCAGCCAGCCGCGTCCCTGGCCCTTGAGGAACGCCGGCACGCGCTCCTCGACCGACGCCGTGCACAGCACGCGGGTGTCGCCGAACTCGGCCAGCACCGATCCCTCGGCGTGGCGGGTGAAGCCCCGCGTCAGCCGGACGCTGCGCAACTGGTCGGCGCCGCGCCCTTCGCTGCGGCGAGCGGTCATTTGTCGGAAATCAGCTTCGAGGCGCGCTGGATCGCCTGCTGGATCTCGCTGACCGCCTCGTCGATCTGGTCGTCGGTGAGCTCGGTGCCCAGGTCCTCGCCCGCGCGGGGAATCTGGATCGTCGAGGCCACGGCGCCCTCGGGGATGACCAGGGTCGACACCGGCGCCTCGGTCGGCGGCACCATGTCGATCGCCTCGGCGCCGGCCCAGGCCATCGCGATCGCGGTGCAGTTGTCGGCCTCGGGGCCCCCGTTGGCGAGCGCCGATTCGACCAGCGCCGGGACCGCGCGCATCACCGTCATGTCGCTGAACACCTCGGCGATGCGCCGGTCGTTCAGCGAGCCCCACAATCCGTCGGTGCACAGCAGCACGGTATCGCCGTTGTGCAGCGCGGTCGGATGGCTGATTTCGACCGTCGGCGCGACGAACGCGCCGACGCAGTTGAAAATGCGGTTGCGCTCCGGGTGGTCCTTGGCGTCCTCGGGACTGATGAGCCCCGACGACACAAGGTGGTGCACGCGCGAATGATCGAGCGTGCGGTCGATGATGCGCCCGCCGCGGATCATGTACAGCCTGGAATCGCCCGCATGCGCCCACATCGCCACGCCCTGCTGGACCACGCACGCGACAACCGTGGTGCGGGGCGCCTCCGGCAGGCTGTGCTCGGCGCGGTAGCGGTGCAACTCGCGGTGCGAGGCGAGCACCGCCTCCTCGAGGAAGCGCGCCGGGTCGGACAGCAGCGGCTTGGCCAGCCGCTGGTAGATCGCCGCCACCGTCTGCAGCGTCAGCTGCGCCGCGACCTCGCCGCGGGCGTGGCCGCCCATGCCGTCGGCGACCACCATCAGCAGCGAGTCGCGGGTGTACAGGTACCCCATCCGGTCCTGGTTGACCTTGCGCCCGCCCTTCTTGCTTTCCTGGTAGATCGAGAAGCGCACGCCGGCCTCAGAACCAGGTGATGTTGTGTTCCTTCATGAAGCGCATCACGCGCTCCTGCAGGTGGCGGACGCGCGCGCCGGTCCGTTCGATGAACGTGAACTCGGGGCGCTCCGGGACCGTGGTGAGCAGTTCCTTCTGCACAGCGTACACGGTTTGCGGGCGCTCCAGCGAGTTAAGCCGCAGGCAGCGTTCGACCATCGAGATCAGCTGGTTCGAGTACAGGCCGCGGAACGCGCGCAGCACCTGCGGCATCTTGTCGTCGCGCAGCCGGTGGTCGGATTCCTGCGGCGGCAGGCCCGACATGCAGGCGTAGATGCACGCGCCGATGCTGTAGACGTCGGTCCAGGGGCCGAGCTCGGCGTCGCGCTTGTAGAGCTCTGGCGCGGCGAAGCCGGGCGTGTACATCGGGTAGGTCTTGCTGATGTCGCGCTGCAGGGTCTGGCGGGCGGCGCCGAAGTCGAGCAGGATCGGCGTGCCGTCCATCCGCAGGTAGACGTTGGCGGGCTTGACGTCGAGGTGCAGCAGGCGGTTCGAGTGCACTTCGCGCAGGCCGTTCATCACCTGTGCGAACACGCGCCGGATGAAGCGTTCCGACAGCACGTCCTTCTGGTCCTTGCTGCGGTTGCGCAGCACGTGCTCCTGCAGCGAGCGGCCCGACTCGTAGTGCATCACCATGTACACCGTCTCGTTGGCGCGGAAGAAGTTCAGCACACGCACGATGTTCGGGTGATAGATCGACGCCAGCGCGCGGCCTTCCTCGAAGAAGCACTTCAGGCCGATCCGGTACGTGTTCAGGTTCTCGGGCGCGACGTAAGGGTTGAACTCTCCCGGCTTGCGCTGCGCCAGCGCCGCCGGCATGTACTCCTTGATCGCGACCGAGTTGCCGTTCTCGTCCTGCGCCAGGTAGACGATCGAGAAGCCGCCGCTCGATATCTTCTTTACAATCCGGTAAGCGCCCAGCTGCAGGCCCTCGGGCAGAGACGAATTGGTCTGCGGCGGCATTTGTTACCAGGTGGGGTGCGCTTGCCGGGGGATTGCGCCGCGGCGGAGGCGCCGGGGCGAGCGGGCCGATTCTAGCGAAATCGGTCGCCGACCCGCGGCGCGCTAATCTGAAAAATTGCGGCCGGAATCAATGGCTCAATCAACGGTTGACTGAGCGGTCGGACCAGGCGGCGTTGGGACTGGGAATCATGGCGCGTGTTGCGAGCATGACCGGATTCGCGTCGGCGACGCAGGGGCCGCTGAGCGTCGAACTGAAGTCCGTCAACGGCCGCTTCCTCGAGCTGTCCTTGCGCCTGCCCGACGAGCTGCGCGCGCTCGAGGCGCCGATCCGCGAGGCGGTGGCGGCCCGTCTCGCGCGCGGCAAGGTCGACTGCCGCGTCAACCTGAACCGCGACCCGCTGGGCGGCGCCCCGCGCCTGAACCCGGCCGCGCTCGCCCAGCTGGGACGGCTGGCGCAGGAGATCGAAGCCGCGCTGCCCCAGGCGCGCCCGATCGGGGTCGCCGACGTGCTCCGCTGGCCGGGCGTGGTGGACTCGCCGCAGGCCGACGCCGACACCCTGCGCGAGCCGCTGAACCAGGCGCTCGCGGAGGCGATTTCCGCATTGCAGCAATCACGCCAGCGCGAGGGCTCGGCATTGCACGATTCGATCGCGGAGCGCTGCGACCGGATCGACGCGATCGTCGCGCAGGTGCGCTTGCAGGTGCCGGCGATCCTGGCCGGCATCGAGCGCAAGCTGCAGGAGCGGATGAGCCAGGCGCTCGCCGGCGCCCTCGCCGGCACCGGGCTGGGGCGCGAAGAGATCAACGAGCGGATCCGGCAGGAGCTCACGCTGTACGGGCTGCGAGCCGATGTCGACGAAGAGCTCGCGCGCCTGGGCGCGCACGTGGCCGAGGTGCGCCGCGTGCTGCGCGAGGGCGGCGCGGTCGGCCGGCGCCTGGACTTCCTGATGCAGGAGCTCAACCGCGAGGCGAACACCGTCGCCTCGAAGGCGAGCGCGATCGAGATGACGGCCGCTGCGGTCGAGCTGAAGCTGCTGATCGAGCAGATGCGCGAGCAGATCCAGAACCTGGAATGAACGAGACGCACGATCGCGCCGGCGGCGACGCCGGGGCCGGCAACATCTTCCTCGTGGTCGCGCCGTCGGGGGCGGGCAAGTCGACGCTGGTCAATGCGCTGCTTGCGCGCGACCCCGCCATCGTGCTCTCGGTGTCCTACACGACCCGGCCGCCGCGGCCGGGAGAGGTCGACGGCCGCGAGTACCACTTCATCGCGGCGGAGGACTTCAGGCTGCGCCGCTCGCGCGGCGAGTTCCTCGAAAGCGCCGAGGTCCACGGCAATCACTACGGCACCTCGCGCACCTGGATCGAGGAGAAGATCCGGTCGGCGACCGACGTGCTGCTCGAGATCGACTGGCAGGGCGCGCGCCAGGTCAAGGCGCACTTCCCGCAGGCCGTCGGGATCTTCGTCCTGCCGCCTTCGATCGAGTCGCTCGATGCGCGCCTGCACAAGCGCGGCCAGGACGCGCCGGCGGTGATCAAGCGCAGGCTGCTCGCGGCCGGCTCCGAGATCGCGCACGCGCCCGAGTTCGACTACGTGATCATCAACGAGGATTTCGACCTCGCGCTCTCGCAGCTGGCGGCTGTGGTCACGGCTGCACGGCTGCGCTACGGCTCGCAGGCCGTCCGGCACCACGAGCTTTTCGCGCAGCTCGGGATCCCGATCTGAGCGGGCCGCGCGCCGCGGCGCGCCCGCGGCCGCTCTGGTAGAATGCCAAAGGTTTGATTTCGAACGTTTATCTCGAACCCTCGCGTTCGCACGCCCGCCTCGGCGTCGGTCGCGCTTCCCGACTCGCCCGGACGCCGTGTCCGGCCGGCTTTCCGGTTCCTCCTGACTCGCATCGCGGACTCGATCGACCCATGGCTCGCATCACGGTTGAAGATTGCCTCAAGCACATCCCGAACCGCTTTCAGCTCGTGCTGGCGGCGGCCTACCGCGCGCGCCAGCTGTCGCAGGGGCATGCCCCGAAGATCGACACCAAGGACAAGCCTGCAGTCGCGGCGTTGCGCGAGATCGCCGCAGCAAAGGTCGGGATCGAGATGTTGCGCAAAGTTCCCACCTGATCGGGTTGCCCGGTCGCGGTGGGAGCGCTAGCGTAGCGCCTACCGCCATGTCCGCGACCACCCCCACGACGCCCGCGCTTCCCGCGCCCGACGCCAAGCCGATCGAGCGGCCGACCGGCTTCGCCCGCCGTGCGGCACAGGCGCTGCGCAAGGCCGGAAAGGCGGTCTGGCGCTCGGAGAGCGTCGAGACGCCGCCCGAGCGCAAGGTCATCAGCTTCGGCGACCTGACCGACCGCCTCAAGAGCTATCTCTCCTCGGCCGACATCCAGCGCGTCAAGGAGGCGTTCCGCTTCTCGGACGCCGCCCATCTCGGGCAGTTCCGCAAGAGCGGCGAACCCTACATCACGCACCCGATCGCGGTGGCGGAGCTGCTGGCGGGGTGGCGCCTCGACGCCGCGGCGATCCAGGCCGCGCTGCTGCACGACGTGATGGAGGACTCGGGCATCGTCAAGCAGGAGCTGGCCGAGCGCTTCGGGCCGGTGGTAGCCGAGCTGGTCGACGGCGTGTCCAAGCTGGACCGGCTGAGCTTCGCGTCCAACGCGCAGGCGCAGGCCGAGAGCTTCCGCAAGATGCTGCTGGCGATGGCGCGCGACGTGCGCGTGATCCTGATCAAGCTCGCCGACCGGCTGCACAACGTGCGCACGCTCGACGCGGTCGACCTCGAGCGGCAGAAGCGCATCGCCCGCGAGACGCTCGACATCTACGCGCCGATCGCGCACCGGCTGGGCCTCAACGAGATCTTCCGCGAGCTGCAGGAGGCCTGCTTCGCCCGCCTGTACCCGATGCGCCACGGCGTGCTCAAAAAGGCGGTGCTCACCGCCCGCGGCAACCGGCGCGAGGTGCTGAAGAAGATCCAGGACGCGCTGCAGCGCGCGCTGGCGTCGGGCAAGGTCAAGGCCGAGGTCTACGGGCGCGAGAAGACGATCTACGGCATCTACCGCAAGATGGTCGAGAAGCACCTGACCTTCTCGCAGGTGCTCGACATCTACGGCTTCCGGATCGTCGTGCACACGATCCCCGACTGCTATCTCGCGCTCGGCGTGCTGCACGGGCTCTACAAGCCGGTTCCGGGCAAGTTCAAGGACTACATCGCGATCCCGAAGGTCAACGGCTACCAGTCGTTGCACACCACCCTGATCGGCCCGTTCGGCACGCCGGTCGAATTCCAGATCCGGACGACCGAGATGAACCGGGTCGCGGAATCGGGCGTGGCCGCGCACTGGCTGTACAAGGAGGACGACGCCAGCCTGTCGGAGCTGCAATCGCGCACGCACCAGTGGCTGCAGTCGCTGATCGAGATCCAGCAGCAGACCGGCGACTCGACCGAGTTCCTGGAGAACATCAAGGTCGATCTTTTCCCGGACAAGGTCTACGTCTTCACGCCCAAGGGCAAGATCGCGTCGCTGCCGCGCGGCGCGACCCCGGTCGACTTCGCCTACAGCATCCACACCGACGTCGGCAACAAGTGCGTCGCGGCGCGCATTAACGGCGAGATCCAGCCGCTGCGCACCGAGCTGCGCAACGGCGACGTGGTCGAGATCGTCACCGGCCCGGTGGCGCGCCCGAACCCGGCCTGGCTCGGCTACGTGCGCACCGGGCGCGCGCGCGCCGAGATCCGCCATTTCCTGCGGACCATGAAGCGCCAGGAGTCGATCGAGCTGGGCGAGCGGCTGCTCGCGCAGTCGGCGGCGCAGTTCTCGCTGGTGCTGGCGGACGTGTCGCCCGAGCACTGGGATACGCTGGTGCGCGAGGCGCACGCGCGCGACCGCGACGAGCTGATGGCGGATCTCGGACTGGGCCGGCGGCTGCCGGCGGTGCTGGCGCGCCAGCTGCTGCTGATCTCGTCCAAGGGTGCACCGGCGGCGGCCGAGGCCGAGGCGCGCGCGAGCGGGCCGCCCGCGACGGCGGCGCCGGTGCTGATCCGCGGCACCGAGGGCATGGCGCTGCAG
This sequence comes from uncultured Burkholderiaceae bacterium, assembly GCA_964512305.1. Lineage (GTDB taxonomy): Bacteria > Pseudomonadota > Gammaproteobacteria > Burkholderiales > Burkholderiaceae_F > CAZEIW01. The sequence continues at coordinate 62,547 of CAZEIW010000026.1, forward strand.
ACGGCCAACTGCTGCAGCCCGATCCCCGGCGACGCGATCGTCGGCCAGCTGCGGCGCGACCTGGGCCTTGTCGTGCACCAGTCGGACTGCGTGCACGCGCAGCGCGCCCGCAACGCCGATCCCGAGCGCTGGCTCGACCTGCAATGGGCCGACGACCCGGCCGGCCTTTACGGCGTCAACATCGACGTGCGCGTGACCAACGAGCGCGGCGTGCTCGGCCACGTCGCGGTCGCGATCGCGGAGGCCGATTCGAACATCCAGAACGTGCACCTCGAGGACGAGGACGCGGCCGACGTCGTGATCCATTTCAAGATCCAGGTGCGCGACCGGCGCCACCTGGCGCGCGTCGTTCGGACGCTGCGCCGCATCCACCAGGTCACGCGCGTGACGCGCGCGCGCAGCGGCGGCCGGACTCAGCCGGCCGAGGAGTCGTAGCGCACGTCGACGATCTCGATCGCCTCGACGCCGTGCGGCGTGTGGACCTGCACCGTATCGCCCGCGCGCGCCTTCAGCAGCGCGCGCGCGATCGGCGAGATCCAGCTGACGTGCCGGTGCGCGGGATCGACCTCGTCGATGCCGACGATGGTCACCGTCTGGCGCTCGCCGCCGGCCGTCTCGTAGTCGACCGTCGCGCCGAAGAAGATCTGGTCGGTCTCGCCGCGCGCCGCCGGATCGACGACCTCGGCGACGTCGAGGCGCCTGGTCAGGAAGCGGATCCGGCGGTCGATCTCGCGCAGGCGCTTCTTGCCGTAGATATAGTCGCCGTTTTCCGAGCGGTCGCCGTTGGACGCCGCCCAGGAGACCGTGTTGACGACTTCGGGACGCTCGACGTTGAGCAGGTTGACGAGCTCGTCCTTCAGGCGCTTGTAGCCCGACGGCGTCATGTAGTTCCTGGTGCCAACCGGGATCGGCGGGGCCTCGGGGACGTCGTCCTCGTCCGGCGCGTCCTCGAATTCCTTCACGAACGCTCTGCTCATCTTGCGGCCTGCCGTTGCGGATTGCCGGTAGCCGCCAATGATACCCGCGCGGCTAACGCGCTTCATTCGCATTGCGGGCCATGATTGAATGCCGAGGCCCCGCCGGGCGCTCCGCGGCGGCGGGGGCCGCGAGGATTGATCGCGGTCAGCGCGGGCGTCGCGCTCCGGCATAGGCTGCTTCCCGAACGGAGGGTTCGAAATGGGTCGTACCGCGATCGTCACGGGCGGGACGCGAGGGCTCGGGCGGGCCATCGCGATGGCGCTGAAACAGGACGGCCATCGCGTCGCGGCCGTCTACCACGGCAACGACGAGGCCGCCGCCCGGTTCTCCGAGGAAAGCGCGCTCCCGACCTACAAGTGGGACGTATCGGACTTCGATGGGTGCCGCGACGGAATCGCGCGAGTCGAAGGCGAACTCGGTCCGGTCGAGATCCTGGTCAACAACGCCGGGATCATCCGTGACGCCACGCTGCACAAGATGACCGCCGAACAGTGGCGCGGCGTGATCGACACCAACCTCGGCTCCGTGTTCAACATGTGCCGCAACGTGATCGAAGGCATGCGCAAGCGCGGCTACGGGCGCATCGTGAACGTGAGCTCGGTCAACGGCCAGAAGGGCCAGTTCGGCCAGGTCAACTATTCGGCGTCGAAGGCGGGCATTCTGGGATTCACGAAAGCGCTCGCGATCGAGGCCGCGCACAGCCATATCACGGTAAACGCGATCGCCCCCGGCTACTGCGACACGGAGATGATGGCCGGCGTCCCTGCCGACGTGCTGAAGTCGATCGTCGCGACGATTCCGGTCGGGCGGCTCGGCCACCCGGAGGACGTCGCGCGCGTGGTCGCTTTCCTGGCGAGCGACGATGCCGGATTCATCACCGGCGCCACGCTAGCGGTGAACGGCGGGCAGTACATGAGCTGAGCGGGACATGCGCCGGGCATGATCCGACGCGGGCGATGGATGGCACAATCGGCGCGCGATGAGCGCGCCGACCCGATCCATCATCACGCTGACGCGACGCCTGATCAGGCAGCCCAGCCGCGCCGGCATCGATCGCTGCGAAGGAGTGGCCGGCGCCGTCGAGGCGTGGCTGACGCGCCGTGGCCTGGCCGTGGAACGGCTTCGCGAGGGCGGACGGATGGTGGGCCTGTGCGCGACCGTGCGCGGCGGCGCGCCGGGGCCGGCGTTCATGCTCTACGCCGCCCTCGACACGGCGGGTTTCGGCGACGAAGAGCGCTGGCGGTTGCCACCGACCGCGGCCACGGTCGAAGCCGGCTGGCTGTACGGGCGCGGCGCGGCCGACAGCAAGGCGGGCGCCGCGATCTTCTGCCACCTGGCCGCCGAGATGGCCCGCCACGCCGGACGGATGCGCGGTGCGCTGATTGTTCTGTTCGACCTCGACGAACACACGGGACGCTTCGGCGGCATCCGGCGCTATTTCGACCGGGCGAGCCGCCCGCGTCCACGAGGCGCGCTGATCGGCTACCCCGGCAACGAACGGATCGTCATCGGCTGCCGCGGGTTCCTGCGCGCGATCGTCACCGTGCGCGGCGAGGGCGCGCACTCGGGCGCCGTGCGTCATCGCGGAGTGAACGCGGTTTCGCGTGCCGCGCGGCTGGTCGAAGTCCTGGCGGCGATCGAGCTTCCCGCCGCCGGCGGCGACGGGTTTCCCCTGCCGCCCGCCGTGACGGTCACCGCGATTCGGGGAGGCGAGGGATTTGCTCAAGTGCCCGACGTCTGCGCGGTCAGTGTCGACGTCCGGCTGACCCCGGACTTCGGCGCGCGCGCAGCCCGTGCGCTGCTGCAGAGGGCGGTGGCGGGACTCGACGGCGGCGTTCCATCGGCGCTCAAATCCGCCATCGCCTGGCAGCCCGGCTGGCCTGCCTATGCGCTGCGCCGCGACCTGCCCCTGGTCACGGCGTTGCAGGCCGCGGCGCGTGCCCATCTCGGGAGGATGCCTCCGACGGCGGTCGCCGGGCCCTCGAACCCTGGAAACTACCTGGCCACGCTCCGAATCCCGGCGATCTGCGGCTTCGGGGTGAGCTCCCGAGGCGTGCACGCGCCGGACGAGCGGATCGAGCTTGCGACGATCGCACCCGTTTACCTTGCGTACCGCGACACGCTGCGGTCGCTGTTGCGGGCGCCCTGACGCGGGTGCCCGCCGGAGGGACGAAGCATGCAGAACCCTGTCGGCGCGAAGACGCCACCGAAGCGGGAGGAAGAGCGGGATGAGGAGCTGCGCCTTGCGCTCGTGATGAGCGGCGGCGTCAGCCTCGCCGTGTGGATGGGCGGCGTGTCGTTCGAGATCAACCGGCTGATCGGCGAGACCCACCCTGTCTATCGAGGTCTGCTCGAACTGACCCGCACGTGGGCGCGCGTCGACGTGATCAGCGGCACAAGCGCGGGCGGCATCAACGGCGCCGCGCTCGCCCTCGCCTGCGTCTACGACACGAGCTTGTTGCCGCTGCGCCAGGTGTGGCTCGAAAGAGGCGCTTTCGAGCAGCTCTTGCGCGATCCGGGGGCGAGCGACCCGCCTTCGCTCCTCGACGGTGACGGCGTCTTCCTGCCGGCGCTGGAGACCGCCTTCGAGAAACTGCTCGCGGCGAAGCCAAGCACGGCGGCGCGGGTGCCGATGGACCTGACGCTGACGGCGACCATGCTTCGCGGCGAACCGCATGCCCGGCTCGACGACCTCGGCGAGCGGATCGAGGACGCGCATCATCGCGCGCAGTTCCATTTTTCGCGGGAGGGCGAGGATCCATTCGCAGGCGCCGAAATCGCCGGCGCGCTCGCGAAGGCGGCAAGGACCACCGCTTCCTTTCCCATCGCCTTCGAGCCGCTGCATGCGGCGGCGGCGTCGTGCCAGAGCGTGGCGGGTAACCGGCCGCGGCCGCTGGCCCACGCCCGATACCTGATCGACGGCGGCGTGCTCGACAACAAGCCCATCGACGGCGCGCTGCGCGCCATCTTTGCTTTCCCGCCGCGCGGCAACGTGCGCCGCGTCCTTGCCTACATCACGCCGGATCCTGGCGCTTCGGCGCGCGCGCAGGACGACAGCCCGGAGGAGCCTCCGACACTGGCCGAGGTCGCGCTCGGCAGCCTGATCACGATCACCAGCACGCAGTCGATCGCCGACCAGCTCGATCGCATCGACGCCCACAACGCCGGCGTGCGCCAGCGCCGCGACACGATCGCAACGCTTGCCGCGAGGCTCCCGGTGCAGGGTTTCGCGCAGTTGCCGGACATGCTGTTCGACACCTACCGCGAAATGCGCATCGAGGGCCTGCTCGACTACGTTCTCGACGAACTCGAGGACGGCCTGGCCAGCGCCCCGGGCGACCCATCGTCGGCGGTGGCTCTCGGCAAGCACACGCGCGAATGGCTGCTCGCTGTCTGGCGATCCGATCCGGCGGCGGACCGTTACTGGGAGGCGCGCATCCCGCGCGAGGACGATCGCTGGAACTTCGAGTTCCAGCCGGCGGGCGGTTGGACGTGGGGACTGTTCGCGCTCGAGTTCGCGATCGACCTGACGCTGGAATTGCTGCGCCGGACGCAACGGCTTCGCCACCTCGCGACCGCGAGGCCGTCCGGCACGCGGGTGGCGGCGGGCGCGGCCGACGGCGATGCCGGCGGGAACTGGGAGGATCTGGATGCGCGACTTCGCGCCGAGCGGTCCGGGCGCTACGCGACGGTTCCGCCGGGCGACGCCGAACTGATCGACCTGTGGGACCGCGCCTTCAAGCTGCAGCGCAAGCTGCACGAGGAGCGCGTCCAGAGCCGCCTGCGCTTCGGCGAACACGCCGCGGAGCTGATCAAGGCGCTCGCGGATGCCGGCGCCGGCGGCGCGAACGAGGAAGGGCTGCCGGCGGCCGCGCGCGGATGGCTCATGCGGCGCCTGGTCCACAACCCCGCCGACCCGGGCAGCGCGGCCGGACGCGTCGAGGATCGAAAGCGCCGTTACGCGGCGCTGGCCGCGGAGATCGCCGCCGTGCTGCTGGACCTCGGGCGCCCGATGTCGGCGCTGGTCGCCCACTCGGAAAAGCTCAGGGAAGACGAGGCGCATGCCCGTCACGAGCTCGGCAAGCTGCATCAGCTGCTGTACACGGGCGAGGTCGAAAGTTCAGCGGACGGGAAACCGGACGCCGACCGGAAGGCTGCCGGGAAGGCGCTGATGCGCCGCGTGCTGCAACTCGAGGTCGTGTCCTTCGCGCTCGTGAACCGCGAGCCCGAAGCTGGCGCGTACGTGGAACTGGTCCAGGTCAGCGCGCAGGGCGCGAGCCCGTGGGGCGGCGCCGCAACGCCCTCCGAAAAACTGGCCGGCATGCAGCTGGCGCATTTCGGTGCTTTTTACCGCAAGGCGTGGCGCGCCAACGACTGGATGGTCGGGCGCCTCGACGGCATCGACCGGTTGGTCCGCGTTGCCCTGAATCCGGACCGGCTGCATCGCCTCTATGCCGGCACACCCGCGGCGATCGACGACGTGCTCGGCGCCATCCGGCAGCTGGCGGTCGACAGCGCCGAAGCCGAGATCCGGCCCGAGCTGGAAGCCGGATGGAAGGCCGACGAGGACGGCCTCAAGCTCGAGCTGGGCTTTCTCGCCCGGCGCGATTCGCGCGTGCCGGAGACCCTCCCGCTGGCGAGCAAAGCGCTGGTCCGCCGCCTGCACCTGGAGGTGCTGCGCAGCGAACTGCCCGAGGTCGCCCGCGCGGTCGCCGACGACATTCTCGACGGAACGCGCGCGGACGGACCATCGGCCAAGCTCGCGCGCCACGTCGAGTCGTCGGTTAGCATCAGTCGCGACCTCGTCGACCGGCTTCTGACGCATCTGCCCGACGCCGCGCGCGCCCGCCTGCAGCGCGTGCTCCCGGCGCAGCTGCCAACCGGACGCCTCAGCGCAAAGGAGGCGGTCTCGCTCTATGTCTCCAGCGACTACCGGATCGGCGGCGAGCGCATCCTCGACGAGGTCGGCACCGACGCCCTGACGCGCATGGCAAGCCGCACCATCGTCGTCGGTCACGCCGCGCTGGCGGGCAAGTCTTCCGGCCTGGCGCAGTTCACGAAGCTGCTCAAGCCGCTGCGAGTGCCGCTGCGGGCATTTCACCTCGCGGCGGACCGCCTGCTGACCGACTCGCGCTCGAGCGCCGCGATCACCACGACCATGCTCGTCTGCGGCGTCCTGTTCGTGCTCGCCGCCGCGCTGGCGCCGGAGCCGGTGCCCGGCGCCGAGGGCGCGCGCTCACCGGCGACGATGCACGCCATCGCAGCGATCGGCTGGAGTCTCCTGGTCGGATGGACCGCAACCGCCCTGTTGCGGCGCCGGCTCGGGCTGTGGCTCGCCCTTGGGCTCCTCGCGCTGCTGCTGGTCGCCGTCCTCGGCCCGGCGAAGCTGATCGTCCCGGCCGTCGCGACTTTCGCGCTGATCTTCCTGCTCGGCCGGGCCTCGTGGATCGGCGGCGCGATTCTGAGCTTGATCGTCCTGTGGTGGTCGGCGGGAGCCCCGTCATGGGACGACATGCGTGCCGCCACCTGCCGGACGTGGCAGATCGTCGCGCATTGCCCGCGCGCCGCCGACGAGGGCAGCGCCGACCTGGTTGCCCATCTTCTCGTTCCGCTGGGCGTGGTGATCATCCTCGGGCTTCTTGCCAGGCTGATCGACAACGCCGCCGCCCAAAAACTGGGGCGTCGGCTCGGACGGTGAGTTCCAGCGTCCGTCTGCCGCGAAAGCGATCACCGCATGCCCGAACCCGCCAAGAGCCTGCTGATCGTGTTCCATTCGATCACGGGCGGTACCGAGCAGATGGCGGCGGCGGCCGCCCGGGGTGCGGCAACGGAGCCGGCGGTTCGCGTCCGACTGCTCCACGCGAAGGAAGCGGGGCCGGAGCACGTTCTCGCCGCCGACGGGTACATCTTCGCGACGCCGGAGACGCTGGCCACCGTCTCCGGTCTGATGAAGGATTTCTTCGACCGCACCTACTACCAGGTGCTCGAGCGGATCAACGGGCGGCCGTACGCGACGATGATCTGCGCCGGCACCGATGGGCAGAATGCGAGCCGCCAGATCGAGCGCACCGCGACCGGCTTGCGGCTCAGGAAGATCGCGGAGCCGATCATCGTGGTGACGGGCGCGCAGACGCCGGAAGCGATCATGGCGGCCAAGCAGATCCCTGCCGAGGAGCTCGCGAGATGCTTCGAGCTCGGCGCTACGCTTGCCGCCGGCCTGGCTGTCGGCGCCTACTGATCCGGCCCGGCACGACCGGCTGAAATCCCGATACCCCGATCCGGTCTCAACCTCGTACGGGAAACACGTCCTTCGGGCGTAAGATCGCCCGCAGGACGAATCCTGAGTCCTCGGGCGGGAGCAGCGATGCACGAGTCGATCGGCCATGACTCGAAGATCGGCGCGCAGCGCACGGGCGACGCCTCGTCGCGGCCGACGCTGGAGCGGATGCTGCGGAGCAGCCGGTGGGGCGAGGCGCTCGCGGCCGATGAGCTCGACCGCGTTTGCCGAGAAGTGCAGGAGCGGCGCGTCGTCGCCGGTACCCACATCGTCCGGGCGGGCAATCCCTGCGACTTCTGGATCGGCATCATCGAAGGCATGGCCAAGATGACGGTGTCGCTGCCGAACGGCCGCGAATCGACCTTCACCGCGGTTTCCGCGGGCGGTTGGTTCGGCGAGGGGACGCTGATGAAGGGCGAGCCGTGGAGGTACGACGCGGTTGCGGTCCGCGATTCGCGCCTGGCGCTCATGCCGCGCACCGCCTATGAGCGCTTGCTCCACACGAGCCTGGGCTTCAGCCACTTCGTGCTGTCCTTGATCAACGCGAGGTTGAGCCTGTTCATCGGGCTGGCTGTATTCGACCGCCTGCTCACGATCGACGCGCGTGTGGCGCGCTGTCTCGCGAGCCTGTTCGATCCCGACCTGTATCCGCGCACCGACGCCTTCCTGCAGCTCAGCCAGGACGAGATCGGTCTGCTGTCGGCGGTCTCGCGCCAGCGCGCGAACAAGGCGCTGCACGCGCTGCAGAGCGCAGGGCTGGTTCGCGTCGAGTTCGGCGGCGTGACCGTTCTCGATGTGCCGGGCCTGTGGCGCTTCGGTTGCGATCCCGATCCTGCGCGCGCGCCGAAGCGCGACGCTCGCGGAGCTTCGCTTCCGGCGTCTTGAAGGCCGGGGGCCGGGGAGACCGGCCGCCCGGCTACGGCATCATCGCGGCCGCGGCCTTGATCGCCTGACGGATGCGGCCGTACGTTCCGCAGCGGCAGACGTTCTCGATCGCGTCGATGTCCGCGTCGGTGGGGTACTTCGTCTGGTTCAGCAGGGCGACCGCGGCCATGATCTGCCCCGGCTGGCAGAAGCCGCATTGCGCGACATCGTGATCGAGCCAGGCCTGCTGCACCGGATGCAGGGTCGTGCCCGCGGCAAGCCCCTCGATGGTGGTGATGCTCATGCCCCTGACGTCCGCAACGCGCGTGCAGCAGGTGGTGAACGCTTTGCCATTGACGAGGCAGGTGCAGGCCTTGCAGACGTTGATGCCGCAGCCGTACTTGGGCCCGGTCACCCCGAGCTTGTCCCGCAGCACCCACAGCAGCGCCATGTCGTCGGGAGCGTCGACATTGACGGGCTGGCCGTTGAGGTTGAAGTTCTGATTGGGCATGGCGCGGCTCCTCAGGCGGGGACGGGCACGACGACGGGCGTCGGAAACGCCCCTGGCGCAATGGGCGTGAAGTCGACCGGGAAGTAGAGCGGAAAGTCGCGCGGCTTGAAGCCGGTCGCCCTCGCATAGGCATTGGCGATCGCGCCGCTCGAGGCCGACAGCCCCACCTCGCCGAGCCCGCCGATCGCTCCACCGTTGGCCGGCATGATGATGATCTGCACGTCCTTCGGAAAGTCCTTCATGTGCGCGAAGTGATACGACGAGTAGCTCGACTCGAGCGGCAACCCGTCCTGGACGTGGAGGCCGGCCCTGAGCACGATCGAGATCGATTCGGCCAGCCCGCCGAGGAGCTGCGCTTCGATGCCGCTCGGATTGATCGGCGTGCCGACGTCGATGGCGATCGTCGCCTTGGTGACCTTGACGGCGGTGAGATCGGTCGCGTCGAGTTCGACCAGGCAGGCCGTGAAGGACCGGGTCTCCTGGTGCACTGCGATGCCTTGCGCGCATCTGGGCGCCATCAGCTTGCCCCAGTTGCCCGCCGCCGCGACCGCCTGCAGCACGGCTTTCGCGCGTGCCAGTCGCAGGAACTGGAGCCGGAAGGCGACCGGATCCATCTTCAGCGCGCGGGCGATGTCGTCGACGATGATCTCCTCGACGCTTCGCGCCGGCTGAATGTGCACGGAGCGGTACGAGACGGTGTTCATGTCGAGGTCGACCGGGGTGAGCTCCTTGGTGCAGGCCCCGAAGTTGTAAGGCGACGCCACCATCGTCTTGAAGAACAACTCCTCGGCCGTCAGGTTGCCGAGCGATTGCTGGACCCCCGGCGGCGCGGAAAGCAGCGCCGCGCTCATCATCTCGCCATAGCCGTGGCGTGCATCGAGGCGCACGGCCCCGATACGCTGCTCGTAGCTGACGACGTTGCCGAGCACAAGCGTGGCGCGTACCTGGTGGTACTGCGGCGGCCGCAGCCGGGTGTGGCGCACGTCGTTGGATCGCAGGTACATCAGCTTGCACGGACGCCCGGTCGCCTTGGAGACGTAGGCCGCAACGGGCACCGGATCCCAGAACAGCCGCCGGCCGAAGGACCCTCCCGACGGGATGACGTGCACCGTGATGCTGTCCTGGGGCAGACCGAGATCCGACGCGAGCGCCTGCAGCGCGACGATCGGGGTCTGCAGTCCGGCCCAGATTTCGGCGCTGTCGGCGCGCACGTCGGCGATCGCGCACTCGACCTCCAGCGGAGCGTGGGTCAGCGGCGCGAACGTGAATTCGCCCTCGACCGTCAGCGCCCCGAGGGGCGGAACCGCAAAGGGCAGGATGGAAGCCTTGCATGTCGCCAGGATCGTGTCGTTGGATTGACCTTTGAGCGGACCGTCACCCCACGTGACGTCGAGCGCATTGCCCGCCGCCCACGCCTCGCCGAAGGTCTGGGCCATCACCGCGACCCCCGGGGCCGTGGGCACGATTGCGCCGCCGGCGGGAATGGTGACAACGGCAATCACGCCCGGCATCGACTGGACGGCAGCCAGGTTGTTGATGCTCACCACCGTGCCCTTGATCTGCGTGGGCATGCGCAGCACGGTGGGCATGGCGTTGGGCACGGCCTGGTCCATCGTGAACTTCTTCTGGCCCGTGACGATGGCCAGCGCGTCGAGGCGGGTGGCGGGCTTGCCGATCACCTTGTATTGCGACGGCAGCTTGGGTTGCACGTTGGCGGGCACAGGCAGCGTCGACGCCAAGGCGGTCAGCGCCCCATAGGCCGCTGTACGCCCGTCGGGCGCGATCACGACGCCGGCGACCACGGTGAGCGTCGACGCCGACACTCCCCACTCTTGAGCCGCGGCGGCGACCAGGCGCGCCCTGGCAGCGGCGGCCATCAGCGGCAGCGCGGCGTGGAAACACCGGACTCCGGACGACCCCCCGGTGATCTGATTGAAGACCAGCGCCGGAGTCGCGTCGGCCGAAGTGACGATGACCGAGCTCAGCGCGACGTCGAGCTCCTCTGCGACCATCATGCCGCACGCGGTGGCGATGCCCTGGCCCGACTCCAGCCGCGGAAGGTCGAGATGAACGGTGCCGTCCGTCTCCACCGTCAGCTTGACCAGCGGCATCGTCGGCAGTGACGTCTGGACGATCGAGTCTCCGACGTCGTAGTAATCGACCGAATCCGGCGGGGTCAGCGGCAGCGGGACGGCCGCCCTCGCGACGCCCGGCGTCGCCAGATTGAGACCGAAGCCCGCCGCGATCGTCACGACCGGAGCGGACACGGCGAAGGTCAGCAGTTGCCTGCGACTGATGCGAAGGGACGGGTGCTCGTCGGAAGACGGCGCATCCGCCAAAGCGGTCGGATCGTCCATCGCTGTCTCTCTCCCTTGGTATGCGATC